>JBAVFZ010000438.1:0-7971 GCA_049684495.1 Anaerolineales bacterium
AGGCGGCCACGACAGCTATCGGGCGCAATCCATTAATCCAGCCAGGGAGCCGGCGGAATATCGGACCGGCCGCGTCCAATCCGAGAACCAGGAAAAGCGAGACCGCGGCGGGAAGCAGAAAATGCGAAGCCCAGACAAGTTGATTGAAAGAAACCATCCCCGCCAGGAATCTTCCGGCTTCCGGAATTGAGGACGCGCGGAAAAGCACCCAGCCGATGGCGACCAGATGAAACGTCACCGCGGCCGCCAGACATTTTTCCCACCACCGGCGCGGAACGTATCCCAGCAGCCGGTCGATACTTATAAGGATTCCATGCCACGCCCCCCAGAGGACGAATGTCCAGGCCGCGCCGTGCCACAATCCCACCAGGGTCATGGTGATCATGGTCGCGCCGGTTTGGATTATCCGGGGAAACCTTCGTCCGGCCGCGGTCATCCCCCATCGGCTGAGAGGAAAAAACAGGTATTCCCGGAACCACAGGCTGAGGGTGATATGCCAGCGGTTCCAAAAATCGCCCGGAGAAACGGAGAAATACGGCGCTCGAAAATTTTCCGGAAGGGAGATCCCGAGCAATCCGGCCGAGCCGCGGGCGATATCGGTATATCCCGAAAAGTCGGCGTAGATCTGCACCGCATATAAATAGAATCCTCCGATAAAGAGCGGAGATGGAAAACCGGCGGCTTCGGGAGACGCGGCAGACCGGAAGGAAATATCGGCGAGCACCGCAATGCTGTCGGCGACGACAACCTTCTTGAACAGACCGGTAAGCAGGAGCATGAACGAGGATTGGATCTCCGGCCGTGAAAGCGACCGGGGCGGATCGGCCATCTGCCTGAAAAAATCCGCCGGCCGTACAAACGGGCCGGCGATCAATTTGGGGAAGAAGGCCAGGTACAACCCGAAATTCACAACATTCCTTTCCGGCTCCAATTTATGGCGCGAAACTTCGATAGTGTAGGCGACAGCCTGGAAGGCATAGAAAGAGATCCCGAGGGGAAGCAGGATTTGGATCGAAGCCGGCGGCGCGATACCCATCCCCCGGAGGAGTCCTTCCACATTGTCCAGAAAGAATCCCGTATATTTGAAATACGCCAGTGCGCCGAGGTTGATCAGAATGCTCAACAACACCAGCCGGCGGGGATGGGGATGACCGGGGATAGCACGCCCAAGGCAATACGTCGCGGTGGTAATGCCCAGCAGCACCAGGACGAACCGCAGATCGAAGGCGGCGTACAAGACGTAGCTGGCCAGGAGCAGCAGAAGCTTGCGCCAAGCCGGGCGGGGCAGCAGCCAGTACAACAGGCAGACAGAGGTGAGGAACAGCAGGTAGAGCGGGGTATGCAGGAACACTAGCGGCACTCCGCGGCGGCGAGCGCTTTCCGGACGGCCTGCGCCACCAATGCGTGGCCGAGTGCATTCCAATGGGAATCATAAACCATGAACGGATCCTCTCCGTCCAGCACGGCTTTCACCATCAGCTCCGTCGGATCGATAAAAACCAGATTGTGCACGCTGGCATAGGCGGCAAGCGCATCCCGAGCCGCCAGTGCGTTGGCGCGCATTTTAAGGATATCCGGAAGCCGGCCGGGATCATCCACCAATTCGAATTTTTCATCCAACCTTAGGGGAATTAAATCCCGCAATGCCGGCTGCAGCTGGGAGGAATCCAGAGCCAGCGGGAAATATATTTCCGGTTTGGTGGGGGCGTACAGGACGGCCGTGCAGGCCGAATACCGATTCGCCTCGTCCGCCATTCCGCTTACGGCGGCTGTGAGATCGCGCCAGCTCCGGCTTGCCTGCCAATCCTCGCGGGTCAGGGTGAGGGCGTTCAGGTAATGGATGCAGCATGTAAGCGGGTAGGTTCGTCCGGGCAGATCGATTGAAAGCGGATAAATAGGCACTCCGGTTAAGAATCCGGCCGTAACGTGAAAATTCCGGAGATATTCCTGGGCAACCGGAATCGGGAGAATTTGTATAAGCCAGGGGGACGACGGATGGTAGTTCATGGCGTCGATCGGGGGTTCGACTTCCACGACCACCCAATGTGGCTGGCGCGGAAGGCCATAACGGACCAGATAATCCCGCTTGACCTCCGGGCTGCTTCCGGGTTGGGAGAGGTTGACGATGTTCCAGCCGGTCATTCCGGCGAGTTGAACCGGCCAGGGGGAATTGCTTTGTGCGCCGAGCGAGAATGAACGTCCCAGGACAATCAGGTCCGCTTCGGACGGCAGGGGTGGGGTATTCCGAAATCCGAACTCGTCCGTCTCCAGGCGGACATGCGCCTCGAGGCGGTCTTCGCCCGGCGCGATCGGCCGAACCAAATCCGGCCGCCAGAAGATTTGATCCCCGTCCGAATAGTACACGTCGTATTCGGCGACGGTGAGCGGCGCATCGACGGGGGCGGGAGCCCCCAGGCCGCGGAGGCCGGCGAGCAGCGGGGGATTAACGCGCAAAATAAATTCCAGAAGCAACAAGCCCAGAACGGATCCCAGGACGAGTTGGAGGAGGGAGATTCCAAGGTAGGAGAGTCGACGCATGGAAGGATGTCACCCGCCGAAAGCGAGCTGCCTGTTACTCGGTTGATTGTACATGAAATTCACAATTGGGAAACGCCTTGCTTAACCGGAGCTATCCGCCGCCGGCAGGCCGATTGGAACGATCCGGATGCCGCAATGGGCGATGGGCGGAGGCGGACTGCCTTTTCTCTACGGTAGTTTCTAATTCTAAAATAACTCCAGAAAACCTCCACGGGTAATTGTGCGAAAGTGAAAATGGCTATATGATCAATGCGATCCGCCGGCAACGGCGGATGGAGGACGCATGTATAGAAACCTCAACGGCTTGGTGTTGGCGGCGGGTATGGTTTTCGCCGCAACCGGCTGTAACCTGAAAATGAACGGGGATAACGAGGTGAATCCGACGGTCGTGGCGTTGGCGAAGACGGCGCTGCAACAGACGGCGACGGCGAAAGCGCAGACCGCGGCGCTGGACACCCGGGACGCGCCGCCGGAAACCGCAATCGCTCTTTCCCCAACGGCAAGCTTCACCCCGACTCTCACCCCAACCGTCACGCCGACGCCAACCTCGGATAGGGTCACCGTCACAGTCTCGAAAAACACCAACTGCCGGACGGGACCCGATAAGATATTCGACCTGGTCGGGATCATGATGGTCGGCGAAACGGCCGAGGCGATCGGGCGCAACGAGCAAAAAACCTACTGGGTAATCCGGCTGCCCGCGAACACGGCGAAGCAATGCTGGCTGTGGTATGAGTGGGCGACGGTTACGGGGAACGGCGATGCGCTGCCGGTCATCCAAAGCCCGCCGACGCCGACCTTCTCTCCGAAACCGGATTTCACATTCTCCTTTGTTCGCGTGGAGAACTGCGGTTCCAGCCATTTCCTCGTCCTGCGGATCCAGAATACCGGAAATATGGCTTGGGAATCCCGCCGCGCATTCGTCAAGGATTTGACCACCGCCCATCAAATCATGAGCTCCGGGAATCAGTTCGCGACATTCAGCGCGTGTGTCCCTTCGCCGATCTCGCCTTCCATACGACCCGCAGAAACCCTCGAGGACGTAGTGAATGCTCCGGACGACCCCACCCATCACAGCATGCATGTGGAACTGACCATGTGCACGGCCGATTCCATGGGGGGAACCTGCCTGTCCAAGGATTTGGATTTCACGATACCTTGACGTTATTTGTCCCAGTAACAACATCCCCCCATCGCGCTAAGGAATGAGGGTTTTTGTCGGCGCGATATCCTTTCCGAGGATTTCCGGTGTGTAGCGCAGAGAAAGGCATGTTGAAATATGTCCGAGGCAACAATTCGCGGAGGCGTTGAGGAGGCGGTATGAATCGCTTTGCTGCGCGTGCCTTGGCACTCGCTGTGATCGTCCTTGTTGCGGCCGGCTGCAATCTGCGGTTGAAGGGGGCGGCGGATGTGAATTCCACGGTCGATTCGATCGCCGCTACGGCCTGGAAGGAAACGGAGTTTGCGCAAGCCCGGGACGCGACCCGGACGGCCGCCTCCGTTCCGCTTCCGCTTCCGACCAACACCGTGGAGCCGACCGTCACCCTCACCCCGACCGTCACGCTTACCTATACGCCGGAGAAGGTCACCGTCACGGTGTCGAAGAACACCAACTGCCGGCAGGGTCCCGACAAAATCTTCGATCTGGTCGGGATTATGAAGGTCGGCGAGACGGCCGAGGCGATCGGCCGCAACGCCCCTAAAACCTACTGGGTGATCCGGCTGCCTTCCAACACGGCCAAGACCTGCTGGCTGTGGTACGAATGGGCGACTGTGACCGGCAACGGGGACGCGTTGCCGATCGTCGAAAGCCCGCCTACTCCTACCTGGAGCCCAAAGCCGGATTTCAGCTTCAGTATGTCGGGCATCGCCAACTGTCCGGTGCCGAAGGTCATCAAACTTCAAGTTGTCAATACCGGAAACGTCGCCTGGGAATCCTATAGGGTCGAGGCCAAGGATCTCTCCACGGATGTATTGGGGACGAGTGCATCGAACGATTTTCCCGGTTTTCCCGCCTGCGGTTGGTCCAGCCCCTCCGCCATCCAGCCGGGTGAAACGGGTTTCGCCATCGTCCCTTCGCCCGCCGGATCCGCCGGGCATTCGGTGGAGGTGACTTTGCACTTGTATACGGGGAACAGCAGCACCGGCACGCACATGAAGGGCGACTTCACCTTCACCATGACGTAGAAGACGCCCTTCCCCTCTTCTTTCTCAACGCCCCCTCTTTCTATGCCGTCTCCCGTGAACGGCAAGGCAGGAAATGAGGGGGATTTTTTCTTGCGACATCCCCGGACCTTTTACCAAAATCCAGCCCGGCTATAATTGCGGAATGATCGGAGAAATGACAATGCCCGAAAATAATCCCGTCCTGACCGATTCGTCCATCCCCGAACGCGCGCTGGGCAAAATCGATACCTACAAGGAACCGTCCGCGCCGGCGAGCGTTATGACGATCAGCGCCCACCCGGACGACCAGGAGTTCACGATCGCGGGGACGCTGGCCAAGTGGGCCCGCGCCGGATGCACAGTCACGGTCGTGTGCATCACCAGCGGCGACGCGGGCAGCAACGATCCGGCCAAAGACGCCGCCGACAAACCGGCGCTGGCCAAACTTCGCGAGCAGGAGCAGTTGGCCGCGGGGCGCGTGATCGGCGTAAAGGAAACGGTCTTCCTGCGTTACCCGGACGGCGAACTGCAGCACACCGTGGCCCTGCGCAAGGACCTGACGCGCCTGATCCGCAAATACAAGCCCGAGGCGGTGATGTGCGGCGACCCGACCGCGCGTTTCTACGGCAACTCGTATATGAATCATCCGGACCACCGCGCCGCGGCGGACGCCGCCTGTGACGCGGTTTTCCCGTCCGCCGGAACCCGGCTGATATTCCCCGAGCTGCTCAAGGAAGGATACGAACCACACTCGGTCAAGCGGCTCTACATGCACGGTTCGGAAAAGTTGGATGTCTGGATCGACACCTCCGAAACGATCGAATTGAAAATCCGGGCTCTGCGCCAGCATCGCAGCCAGGTGGGCGAGGGGGAAGACCTGGACCGGATGATGCGCGAGTGGGCGGAGGAAGAAGGGAAACCCCGCGGGTTGAACTATGCCGAAGCTTTCCGGGTGATGGTGCTCGAATGATTTTCAAACCAAACCGTGAACTTGGCTGTGGGAAGGGGAGCTCGTTCCATAAACCGGATGGAATCGAAGGCTTCCATCGTGTGTAATTAAACCGCAACAATCGAAACAGAAAATTGAATCCCATATTTTGGCAGCCGACAGAAGCAGGCTTTATAAACCAGGACTTAATAGGATAATATTTGTCCAATAATTTGAGATAGTTGCCGCAAGAAGAAAATAACCTGGATAACCTTGCACTATTGGGTATAATGACCTTGGTGTCCCAGGCAATTAATTTTGATTTTACGGTAAAAAAAACCGATTTATGGGAAGATGTGGACATCGTAACAAGCAATTTTCATAAGTCCAATTTTTTAGGAAAGGAGGAAAATCCCATGTTCAAGAAAATGCAGAAGAAAGGCCAAGGCTTGGTCGAGTATGCTCTGATCCTTGTTTTGGTGGCCATCGTGATTATCATCATTCTGTCGGTCCTTGGTCCCGCCATCGGCAACGTTTTCAGCCAGATCGTCAACAGCATCTAACCGATCGCAGGATTACCGCGTAACCCGTCTGACGGTCAGGAAGAAATTCCTGGCCGTCTTTTTTTTCCCGAGGATTTTTCTCCCTGCATTTCTGAGTGCCAATAAACCGACTAAACGTATCCAATATATCGTGGCACCATTTTCCATGACTTAGGCCATTGTAAAAGCGCCCCATTTGGAATTGCTGGATGGGTTTTTCCGAATTTATTCTTTTTTAATTAACTAATCGCCCAAGATGCGGGGAGCCTGTGTAAATAATCATCGTAAAACTACATAGTGGGAGAGAAATGTCATTTGAAGACTAGATTAAATGTCTCTTCCCTAAAAATGGCATTTATTAAACCCCTTGTGGGGCAAAATAAATTTTATTCCATTGAAATCGGACTATTTACACAGGCTCCGGTTGGAACCGACCTAGCCTTCGGCTAGGGGGTAAGGCGCATGGCGTCTTCGATGGCGCTTGTTGTATACTGAGCCTAAGAATGCACAGCCGGCTAGGCGGCTCAACCGCAAGCCGTTGGGCAGCAAAACAAAATCCTTCATTATGAATATTCCTCGAATTACCGTATAATTCGGTTATTGAGTGAAAATATGAACAACTATCCTTTTAACACACAGAAATTGATCGAAATATGCCGACAAAATGATATATCCAAAGTCGGTATATTTGGTTCCATGGCGCGTGGAGAATCAACTGAGAAAAGTGATATCGATTTACTTGTTGAGTTTTCAAAGCGAAAAAGCTTGTTGGGAATGGTAAGCCTGGAACGTAAAATATCCACGGAATTAGGTCGAAAAGTGGATTTATTGACGGAACCTGCTATTAGTCCATATCTTCGAGACCGAATACATCGCGACCTAAAAATCATATATGAAACCTGATGAAACTGTATACCTTCGTCATATTATCGATTCAATTGCTAAAGTAAGAAGCTATATCAAAGCAATTGAGGAGAAAGATTTTAATAAAAGTACTTTAATACAAGATGGAGTAATTCGTCAGATAGAAATTATTGGTGAAGCTACAAGAAGATTATCTACCGAATTCCGAAAAACTTATCCTGACGTACCTTGGGATGATATCGCCGGAATGCGAGATAAATTAATTCATGATTATTTCGGCGTTGATATCGAAAAAGTATGGTTAACGGCCAAAGAAGATTTACCTGTACTAAATAAACAAGTGAAGAAGATACTGTCTGAATACAAAAAATAAATGCTGCCCAACCAGGCGCTGCAGCCGACGTGGCAAGGCGCGATGAAAAATTGTTTAAATGCGTTTCTTTATTTGCGGGTAAAATGCCTTCTGGAAGAAGTCGGGCCACGCGGCTGAGCGCTATGCGTTGGGCGTTTTCTAAACCTATTCGTTTATGAAAGGGGTGAAATTATGGCAACATGGAAATGCTCTAATTGTGGTTGGGATAATGCTGACAAATGGGAAAAGTGTGCAAAATGTAATTGTCCGAAAAACCCAAATGAAGAACAATTAAAAGAATATTTAGAAGAGAAAAATAAGGTTTGGGAATTTCCACTTACAACAACACACTCATTTGAAGGATGGAATATCGAAAAATATTTGGGAATAGTTTCTGCGGTCGTAGTACTAGGGACTGGCTTATTCTCCGAATTAAATGCAAGCATTGCTGATTTAATAGGAACAAGGGCTAGCGGTTTTCAAAAGAAATTGGAGGAAGCTAGAATAATTGCCTTGTCAGAGCTAATAGAAAATGCAAAGCAACGTAATGGAACAGGAATCATCGGAATCGATATTGAATA
>JBAVFZ010000439.1:0-24438 GCA_049684495.1 Anaerolineales bacterium
CCGCGGCCCGCGCCCGAGCCGGCCTCCTCCAAGCGCATGATCTTCGCCGCGATGCCGTTCGCCAGCGAATACGACGACACCTACTTCATCGCCATGTCGCACGCCGCCGAGCAGGTCGGCGCCGACTGCAAGCGGGTGGACCTCAAGGAGTTCTCGGGCGACATCGTCACGGAGATCAAACGCCTGATTCAATCCAGCGTCGCCGTGATCGTCGACCTTTCCGAAGCCAAACCCAACGTGCTCTACGAAGCCGGGTACGCGCACGCGCTGAAGAAGCCGACCGTCCACATCTGCTCCACGCCGCTTTCCGAACTCCCCTTCGACGTCCGCAACTGGAATACGATTCCCTACCGCCGCGGCCAGACGGCCTTGCTGAAAGAACCGCTGGTGCGAAGGCTAAAGGCCGTGATGGGGAAGGAATAACCTAACCCCTACCCCCATCCCCTCCCCCTACCCTTAAGGGAAGGGGGAGGGGGAAAAGAAACGTTTTTCCATAAAAAGTGAGTTGGGGAGGGGGTTAGGTCGGTTGACCGTCATCGCGGCGCTCGCCCTCGTAAGGAGAACACCGTCATCCCGGCGCCTGCCCCGCGCAGCGGGGTGTACTAAGCGGGAATCCACAACATCCTTCACGCATACTTCTCAGATCTGGAAGCCCGCAAGGGCTTTCTTGATATAAGGCAGGGCTTCAGCCCGACGGGCGGCTTGGCAGGCGTTACGGTATCGTAAAGCCGTCATCCCGGCGTGCTTTCAGCCGGGATCCATATCAACTTTTTTATAAATATTTTCTGAATCTCGTGGATGCCTGCTAAGATCACGCAGGCATGACGACCTTTCCAATGATCTTAATAAAAAAATGTTTTCTCTGCGTCCTCTGCGGCTCTGCGGTGAGATCTATTCTTCTTTCCCCCCGAACGCCGACGGCAACAATTTATCCAAGGTCGTATCCTGGCAAATCCGCCCCGTCTCGTCGGCCATGATCACTTCCAGATTAAGCCCGAATTCCGCAAGCGCCTGGCGGCACGCGCCGCACGGCGAGGCCCCGTCTTTAGTGACGACCGCGATCGCGCGGAACCCGCGCTCGCCCGCCGCTGCCGCGGAGAAAAGCGCCACCCGCTCGGCGCACAAGCCGACGGGGTAAGAGGCGTTTTCCACGTTCGCGCCGGTGTAAATTTTTCCGGCCGCGGCCTCGATCGCCGCGCCCACCGGATATTTGGAATACGGCGCGTAGGCGTTGCCGCGCGCGGCGCGCGCCGCCTCCACGAGTTGCTTGCGTTCTTCGGCGGTCAAATCACTTCTTGGGGGCATCTTTTTTCTTATGCGTTCTGGCCGGCACGCCCACGACGATTTCCCCCTCCGGTACGTCGTGCGTGACGACCGACCCGGCGCCGGTCTTTGCGTTCTTCCCGATCTTCACCGGCGCCACCAGCATCGTATCCGATCCGATAAACGCGCCCTCGCCGATCTCGGTCTTGTGCTTCTGCTTGCCGTCGTAGTTGCAGGTGATCGTCCCGGCCCCGATGTTGGCCCCCGCCCCGACGGTCGCGTCGCCGAGGTAGGAAAAGTGGCCCATCTTGGCGCCCGCGCCCAGCCGCGAATTCTTCGCTTCGCCGAAATTGCCCATGTGCACGCCGCGCTCGAGGTGGGAGCCGGACCGCAAATGGCCGAAGGGGCCGATCGATACATCCTCCTCGAGCGTCGCATCCTCCATCACCGAGCATTCCACCTTGCAACGGTCGCCCACCAAGGAGCGGCGCAGGATCGTGTTCGGCCCGATCACGCAGCCGCGGCCGACGGCCGTCTTCCCTTCGAGGTGCGTATTCGGCAGGATCGTCGTGTCCGCGCCGATCACCGCATCCAATGATATATAAACCGTCGCCGGATCCTGCATCCCCACGCCCGCATCCATCCAGCGCCGGTTAATGCGTTTCCGGAGCACGGCTTCCGCCTCGGCCAGGTGGGCGCGGGTGTTGATCCCGATCCATTCCTCCTCGTCCGCGACGGCAATCGCCGTCACGCCGCCCTCGCGCGCCGCCATCGCCACCAGGTCGGTCAGGTAATATTCGCCCTTCGGGGAGGGCTTCACCTGCGCCAGTTTCTCCCACAACCAGCCGGCCCGGAAGCAGTACGCTCCGAGGTTGATCTCCCGCACCTTTTTTTGGTCCGGCGTGAGATGCGCATCCTCGACGATTTCCGCCACCGCTCCCGCGCCGTCGCGGATCACCCGTCCGAAAAAGCGCGCGTCTTTTCCGATGCCGGTCAGCATCGCCAGCGGTCCGGCCGCGCTTTTTCCGGCCTCGGCAAGCTGCCGCAGCGTTTCCGGCCGCCACAGCGGCATATCGCCGTAAAACACCACCACGTGATCCGCTTTCCCGCGCAGCACGCTTTCCGCGCGGCGGACCGCGTCGGCCGTCCCCAGCAGTTCCGGCTGCTCGACAAACTCGGCGTGCTCCCCGGCCGCGGCGCGCACCGCATCCGCTTCGTGGCCGACCACGAGCACCGGGCGCTCGGCGCCGACGCCCCGGGCGATGTCGAGCGCCAGCAGCACCATCGGCCGGCCGCACAGCGGGTGCAGCATCTTGGGCAGCGTGGATTTCATCCGGGTTCCCCGCCCGGCGGCGAGGATAAGCGTCCGAGTTGTCATGGTGTTTTCCTTTACGTTGGATCAACCGGTCGTTGATCCGATGCCCCCGCCCATAAAGAAACGAAGACTCCCCGACCCAGAGATTCGCGAACCTCTTCGAGTCCTTGAGTCTTCGTTTCGGTCGAGGCTGGGGCGCCAGGTTTCGAACCTAGATCCACGGATTCAAAGTCCGGTGTGCTGCCGTTGCACCACGCCCCATGGAATGATGCGAGCGGGAATTGTAGCACAGGAAGTTGCGGCGGGGATGAGGCGTCTTAATCGAAAACGCGGTAGGGCGCGGTCGCACCGTCTTCGGGGGCCAGGCCGAGTTTTTCGGCTTCGTCGAAGGTGAGCTTGCCGGGCGAGAGAAATCCGCCCGCTTCCAGAACCGCATCGTCCCAGAAGGTTTTCGCCTCCTGGGATTCCACCAGCTGCTCGCCGAGATTCCATTCCGGCTCGGTCATGCCGCCGCCCACGGTCTGCTGAACCCAATCGGGCATAGGGACCACTCCTGAAGACGCTTCCTGCATCAGCCGGTCGGTGTGGAAAATTTTCTCGAGCCGGCGCACGGCGTCGCTCAATTCTTCGAACAGGGTTTGGGCGGGGGTCGGTTTGGAAAGGAAGACCACCAGGCTCGGTCCGCTCGGCATCGGGGAGACGATCATCTGCCGCTTCTCGCCCGACACGAGAAAGATCGACGGCGGATCCTCCTTGATCTTGCCCAGGAACGGCACGGTCCGGTGCAGGACCGCGGCGATGGAATGCTGGACCGATTCCATATCCTCTTCCATCACCTCCAGCACGTCGCCGGCGCGGTGAGTCGCCTGCCCGCCTTCCTGGCACAGCCAGGCGGCATCCGCGTCCAGTTTCTGGCGCAGGTCGGTCAGCACTTTTGCGGCGCGGTCTTCGCTGGGCTGGAAATCTTCGCCGGCGAGTATCGAGCGCACGGCGAGGAGGAATTCGTCCATCGGCAGGGGTTTGTTGAAGAAGGCGCGCACGCCGAGCCGCTCGGCCAGCGCGCGGATCGCGGGTTCGGAAAAACCGGTTGTGACGATGACGGGGATGTTGATCTTCTGGATCTGCCAGCGCTCAACCAGCTCCAAGCCGCTGATGCCCGGCAGGCGGACGTCGATCACAATCAGGTCCGCTCCGTGTTCGGCCAGCTCCAGCGAGGCTTCCTCCGCCGAGAGGGTATCGACCACGTCTAGCGACGGGTCCATCAGCTGGATCGCGCTATGGATCATCCGCGCGATTTCCCGCTGATCTTCGACGATCATCACGCGCTTGCGGCCCATAAAAATATTGTAGCACAACTGTACGGGCGGGGGTATCAACCCTTTAGTCGTATCCGCGGATTCCCCGGGACGGGTATAATTCCGGGAATGACCGGATCGGTATCGGCCACGCGGCCACGCACTCTGCGCTACGCCATCCTGGGAGGGATCATTGCGGCGACGGTCCCCTTTTACTGTTCCGCCGTCTTCCTGATCGTCCTCCACCCCACGCCGACGCAGGCTTTCACTCCGAGCTACACGCCGCCTATCATTCCTTCGCGGCAATTACCGCTGCCCGCCACCGCCACTCCCCCGCTCCAGCCTCAGCTCACCCTCACGCCGACCAATACCATGTTCACTCCGCCGACCCCGACCATCACCCCGATCCCGACCGAGACGCCCCGGCCCACGCACACCCGCACGCCCGTCCCGACCGACACTCCGCAGCCGACCCGTACGCCGACCGAGCTCCCGAGCGAGACTCCCGTCACACCGTAAACGCTATGAGTACATCATTCCGAGGGGCCGCAAGGCGACGCCTGTCCCGAGCGAAGCGAGGGAAGGAATCGGTTGGTTGGACGAAGAAAGGGCTTAATAGAATCCAGTAATTGGGGTTAAGTCGCCTTCTCCTCCCCCTCGCCGATGGCTCGGGGTCTGAAGACCCTTCGGGATGACTCTTTTTGGAGGTCATCCCGAGGACCCGAAGGGTCCGAGGGATCGGTTAGTTAAAAGGAAATTCTGACTTAATCTACTTGGGAAATTCCGATGAGTCGCCGATTCCTCCCCCTCGCCGATGGCTCGGGGTCGGAATGACCTTCTTCGTGTCCTTCGTGGATTCTTTATAGCCTTTCCACTACCGCCTTGGCCACATCCAGCGTGCTGCCGACGCCGCCCATGTCGTAGGTGCGCGCCTGACCGGCCTTGATCACGCCGGCCACCGCGCTCTCCAGCTCCGCCGCCTTTTCCGTCTCA
This sequence comes from Anaerolineales bacterium, assembly GCA_049684495.1. Lineage (GTDB taxonomy): Bacteria > Chloroflexota > Anaerolineae > Anaerolineales > RBG-16-64-43 > JAFGKK01. The sequence goes on from JBAVFZ010000439.1 coordinate 4,867, forward strand.
CCCAGCCATTCCAGCATCAGCTTCGCCGCCAGGAAGGTGGCGATCGGGTTGACTTTGTACTGCCCGGCGTATTTGGGCGCCGAGCCGTGGGTCGGTTCGAAGACGGCAAATCCGTCGCCGATGTTGCCGCTCGAGGCGAACCCCAGGCCGCCCACCAGCTGCGCCGCCAGGTCGGAGAGGATGTCGCCGAACATGTTGGTCGTCACCAGCACGCCGTACTCCAGCGGATTCTTGATCAGCCACATCGTCATCGCGTCGACGTTGGCCTCCCACAGCGGAAGCCCGGGGAATTCGGCGGCGATCTTGCGCGCCTCGCGCGTGATCAGGCCGGAGGTTTCGCGGACTACGTTCGGTTTTTCAACGAGCGTAACGCTCGGGTAGCCGCGCTTTTGCGCGTACTCGAACGCGGCGCGCACGATCCGCTGGCAGCCGCGCCGCGAAAGGATCCGGCACGAGAGCGCGAGGTCCTCCGACGCGCTCGAGCGGAAGGCGGCCATCGCCGGGCTGCGCGCCTCGAGCGCGGCGCGCACATCCGGCGGCAGCGGATGGAATTCCACCCCTGCATAAAGGTCCTCGGTGTTCTCGCGGAACACCACCAGGTCGATCCCCTCGCGGTAGTTGAGCGGATTGCCGGGGTAGGCCTTGCACGGGCGCAGGTTGACGTAAAGATCGAACTGTTGGCGCAGGCGGACGATCGGGCTGCGGTAGGCGAGCCCCTCGCCGCGCAGTTCCGGGGCCAGCTCGGCGGCCGCTTCCTCCTTTGGCTTGGAGGTGATGGCGCCGAACAGCGCGCAGTGGCAGGTCTTGAGCAGGTCGATCGTGCGCTGCGGAAGCGCGTCGCCCTCCCGGCGCCAGAATTCCCAGCCGATATCGGCCGGCGGATACTCCGCATCCAGCCGGAGTTTATCCAGCACGATCCGCGCCGCTTCCATCACATCCTGCCCGATCCCGTCTCCGGGCATCCAGGCGATCCGGTACTTGGCCATCCGACTATCCTCCTAGAATTTTAGGCTCGGAAGTATAGCATAGGCCGATTCCGAATCCACGAAGAGCACGAAGGACACGAAAAAAATAATTCAATAATTTCTTCGTGCTATTCGTGCTCTTCGTGGATTCAACAGGTCTGGAACCGCGACCAGCGGATAACATGAACAAGTTGCCATTCCCACGCCGCTCTGCTATGATCGAAATCTATGGACGATAAAGCGCTTTCGGAGCACCTAAAAACACTCCTCCGGGCGCAAGGCCTTTCGGCGTTCGAGGCGCCCGTCCGCGCCGTGGTCGCCGCCGCCTGGAGAAAGTCCGCCCCCAAACAAAGCGTCTCGCGCCTCGGCAGCCTGCATGCGGTTCAGGCAGGCACCGGCCGCGCCCCGCGCCCGAAGATCCTCCTGACCGCCCACATGGACAAGATCGGCCTCATGATTTCCCAAGTGGTCGACGGATTCTGCCGGGTGGCCGAGATCGGCGGCCTGGATCCGCGCATCCTTCCCGGCCAGCCCTTCACCATCCTAGGGCACGAACCGGTTTCCGCGGTCGCCGTCCTTCCCCCGGCCGCGTTGTTGCCGCCCGATCGCACGGCCGACGCCGCCCGCCTGCAGGACCTGTGGCTAGATACCGGCCTGCCCGCCGCGGACGCCGCCCGGCTCATCCGCATCGGAAACCCGGTCTCCTTCGCGCAGGAGCCGGTCGACCTGTCCAACGGTCGCCTCACCGGCCCGTCGCTTGACGACCGGGCCGGGGTGGCCGCGCTCACCGTCTGCCTGGATGAGCTGGCCTCCCGCCCGCACCGCTGGGATGTGATCGCGGCCGCCACCGTCCAGGAGGAGGAAACCCTCGGCGGCGCCTTCACCTCCGCCTTCGCCGTCAAACCGGATCTGGCCGTCGCCGTGGACGTCACCTTTGCGGCGGGGCCGGGGCTTCCCGAACACAAGACCTTCCCGATCGGCGAAGGACCGACGATCGGGATCGGGCCGAACGCCCATCCCGCGCTGTGCCGGGCGTTCGAGCAGGCCGCCTCGAAAGCCGGGATCAAGTATGCGCTCGAGGTGATGCCGCAGCATTCCGGAACCGACGCGTATGCGATGCAGGTGACGGCCGAGGGCATCCCCACCGCGGTGATCGGCATCCCCCTGCGCTATATGCATTCGGCGATTGAAACCGTCGCGCTCGCGGATGTCCGCCAGACCGGCAGGCTCCTGGCGGAGATGGCCGCCGCCCTCGACGATAAATTCCTGCCCGATTTGAAATGGGAGTAGGCGGATGACACCCACCAAGCTCCGCAAATCCGCTTCACGAAAACCGGCCGCCAAATCCACGGGGCGCTCGCGATCCATCCCCGTGAAAAAAACAAAAGCCGCCGCCGGCCCCGCGCCGCGCGGCGAAGGGCTCGCCCTCCTGCGCCGGCTGAGCGAAGCCTGCGGAGTCTCCGGCGACGAAACGGCCGTGCGCGCGGTGGTCCTCGAAGCGCTCAAGGGAAAAATTAAATCCCACAAGGTCGATGCACTGGGCAACCTGCTGGTCGCCTGCCGCACGCGCGGCAAGAGCCGGATGCGGGTGATGGTCGCCGCCCATATGGATGAGGTCGGGCTGGTCCTGATGCAGGCCGGAAGCGACGGGCTGTGGAAATTCGAGACCGCCGGCGGCGTGAACGAACTAGCCCTGCCCGGCAAGCCGGTCTGGGCCGGCAAGGACCGCGTCCCCGGCGTGATCGGCGTCAAACCGGTCCACTTGACCGAAAAGGATGAACGCGAGCACCCGATTAAAAAAGATTCGCTCAATATCGACATCGGCGCGAAGGATAAAGAGGGCGCGACCGCCGCTCTCAAACCCGGCGACCGGGCGGCTTTCGCAACGGCGTTCCATTCGGAACGGGGCGTCCTCATGGGCAAGGCGCTGGACGACCGCCTGGGCGTGGCCGCGCTGATCGAACTGGCCGTCGACCCGCCGCCGGGCGTGGAACTCGTGGCGGCCTTCACCACCCAGGAGGAAATCGGCCTGCGCGGGGCGCGGGTCGCGGCGCATGCCCTGGATCCGAAACTGGCGATCGTGCTCGACGCCACGCCGGCGCTCGACATGCCGATGTGGGACGGAAGCGAGAACACCGCCTACAACACCAAGCTCGGCGGCGGACCCGCGGTCTACGTCTTCGACCGCGGGACGATCTCCGATGCGCGCCTGGTCCGCCTGCTGCGCGAGGTGGCCGAGAAGCGCGGGATCCCGTATCAGGTCCGCCAGCCGGGCAGCGGCGGGACCGACGCCGGGGCGATCCACCTGGCGCGGGCGGGCATCCCCAGCGTCTCCGTCTCCGTCCCCTGCCGCTCGCTGCACGGGCCTGTTTCCACGGCGCGAGTCTCGGATTGGCGCGCATTGATTGCCCTGGTGCGCGGCGCGCTGGAAGATCTCGGCCGGCGCGGATTGCCTTGATGAAAATAAGGATGGGGATTTCATGAATCGCTGGATCTGCGGCGTGCTCCTTCTCCTCGCGGCCTGCTCGCTGCAACCGGGCGCAACCCCGACCGCGCTCCCAAGCGCTACGCTTGAACCAACCGTCACGCCATCGCCCGTTCCGACCGGAACCCGGACGCCCACGCCCTCTCCGACCGTCACTTTAACCCGCACGCCGACCGTCACCGTCACCCCGCGCTCCGTGATCCACGCCGGAAACGCGGGCTTACTGGCGAAGGCGTACGAAACCCCGCATTCAGACACCCGCTCGGTGGTCTTCGCCCCCAACAGCACCTGGCTGCTGATCGGTTCCGGCGACGTTTCCCGCGGCAACTACCTGGTGAGCCTCTGGTGGCCGGATCAGGAGCAGATGTTCAACCTCGTCCCGGCCGCATCCACCGTTTGGGAGGCGGCGTTCTCGCCGGACGGACGGCAGGCGGCGTACGTCGCCGACAACCCGGGGCAGGATTTCCGCGGGTACGTGATCGATGTTGCGACGAAATCGCGCGTCACCGCCCTGGCCGGAACCGGCACCGCTTACAGCCTCGCCTTTTCGCCCGACGGAACGCGGCTCGCGCTCGGCGGGCTCGGCGTGTATCCCAACGGCGTGATCTGGATCTACGATACGGCCGATTGGAGGCTCATTACTGAATTGCCCGTGAACGGGCAGAACGTCCTCGACCTCGTCTTTTCCCCCGACGGGAAGCGGCTGTACAGCGCCGGCACCGACGGCCGGATTCGGATTTGGGATGCGGCGGCAGGAACGCTGCTCACGAACTTCCAGAAAGGCCGGCAGGCCAACCGGATCGCGCTTTCCCCCGAGGGTTCCTTCCTGGCGTCGATCTTCTGCTCGACCAGCGACGCCTTCGGATGCGCCAAAGGCGGCGTGAACATATGGAATACGGCGGACGGGAAGATCCTGAAAACGTTCGAGGATATCGCCTCCGCGGTGGCTTTTTCGCCCGACGGCGCGCTGCTCGCCAGCGGGGGTGATTTTCACGATCCCGCCATCCGGCTGCGTTACACCGCCACCTGGGCGCTGGTCGGGGAAGCGGCGGGCATGGCGGTCTGCATCGCCTTCTCTCCCGACGGCCGGCTGCTGGCCTCCGCGGATTACGAAGACGTGATGATCTGGTCCATTTCCTAGGATGTGTGCCGGCCGAAGGCGGCCGGTGGACGGAAGGAGAAAATCCCGTGAAAGCATTGATCCGCAAGCTGACCGAAAGCTACGGGCCCTCGGGGCGGGAGGCCGAACTGCGCCAGATCGTGCGAGCCGAGATCAAGGGCCAGTGCGATTACATCACCGAAGACGCGCTCGGGAACCTGATCGGCGTGGTGAAGGCCAAGGCCAAATCCGGCCGCCGGATCATGCTGGCGGCGCACATGGACGAGATCGGGTTGATTGTTTCGCACATCGACGAGCACGGATTTGCGCGCGTCGCCCCGGTCGGCGGCGTGTTCCCGATGAACTGCGTCGGGAGCCGCGTCCGGTTCGCCTCCGGCCGCCCCGGGGTGATCGGCCTCGAGGAGCGGGAAGACAACAAGCGCGCGCCCTCGCTCGCCCAGCTATATGTGGATGTGGGAGCCACGGACCGCGAGACCTGCCCCATCCGGGTGGGGGATATGGCGGTGTTCGACCGTCCGTACGTGGAAGCCGGCGGCCGGCTGATCGCCAAGGCGATGGACGACCGGATCGGAGTGGCGATACTGATCGAAACCATGCGTCGCCTGAAGCGCACCCTGCACGAGGTGCAGTTCACATTCACCGTACAGGAGGAAGTCGGGGTGCGCGGGGCGCAAACCGCCGCCTTCCACCTCGAGCCGGAGATCGCCATTGCGGTCGATATCACCGCCACCGGAGACACCCCCCGCTGCCCGCCGATGGCTGTGAGTCTCGGCAAGGGACCCGCGGTCAAGGTGCGCGACCGGGGTATGATCGCCGATCCGCGGGTGGTGGAATGGATGATCGCCGCGGCCGCCGCCCAGCGGATTCCATACCAGCTGGAAGTCCTCGAATTTGGATCGACCGACGCTTCGATCATCCAGGTTTCCCGCGCCGGAGTCCCGGCCGGGTGCCTTTCCATTCCATGCCGCTACGCGCACTCGCCCTCGGAAATGGTCGATATGGCGGATGTGGATTATTCGGTGAAATTGCTGCTGGCGATGCTGCAGGGGCCGGTGAGCTTCTGAGGCCTGCCCCCGTTGGGTCGTCATTCCCGCGCCTGCCCTCGCGGAACTCTCCAGCTTGCCTTTTTTCCATAAGCTGGAGTGGTTGTGAAGCGAGGGTGCTCTCAGCGGGAATCCAGAGGTTTGCAGGAGTGGATGCCCGCTGAGTACACCCTCGCTTCGAATTCATCCCGGCTCGTGAACCAGATGCGAGCCGGGATGCTACGCGAGGGCGGACGCGGGCATGACGATCCTTTGAATGTTCCAATGGTATTTTTAACCAGCCCCTTCCATTTTCCTCGCATGGCCGGCAATCCACAAATCCCCGATTTTTCAGCCCACAATCGAACGAGTGATAGAATGCGTTCGTCCATTACTGGAAGGAAAGGGAGACATATGCTTCAAATTTTGCGACGTTTTTTTATACTGCCCGTCCTGGCGCTTACGCTCGCGGCTTGCGGCGGCGGTCCCTCGGCCGACGACCTGAAGGCCACCCGGGCGGCGGCGTTGACTGAGCTGGCCCTGCCGACGGAAACCCTGCCGGTCCCGACCGAGGCCATCACCCCGACCCCGACCGCGGGGATCACCGAGACGAGCTTGCTCACGCCGTCCTTGACCCGTACCGCCACCCGCCCGCCGGTTGTAAACCAGCCGTTGTGCGATGATTCCGCGTATGTCAGCGACGTGACCATCCCGGATGGAACCGTGTTGCAGCCGGGAGAGGGATTTGTCAAAACCTGGAGCCTCCGCAACACCGGCACCTGCAGTTGGACGACCGCCTACGCCCTCGATTTCGCAAACGGCACCCGGATGGATGGCGTCATCACCTACATCCACCAGGCCGTCGAACCGGGCGGTGCGATTGAAATCTCCGTGGGCCTGGCGGCTCCCGCCACCCCCGGAACCTACACCGGTAACTGGCGGTTGAAGAATGCGGATGGCACTTTCTTCGGGGAATTGGTTTATGTCCAGATTAAAGTGCCGGGCAGCGCATCCACCGCGGCTATCACCAATACTTTGGAACCGACCGCCACAGCCACAAGTTCCTAAGGTGGGATAGTTGAAAATAAATGTAACCCTGAGCGAAGCGAAGGGTCTATAATCATATGTGGAGATGCTTCGCTTCCCACGCTCCGCAGACATCACCACTCAAAGTGCACAACCGAGTGGTATTGCTTCGCGAGGGTACCGCTCAGTATGACAACCTTTTTCTGAGATTTTAAATGAAGAAGCCGGGATACCCGGTTGATGGAATGCGACATTGAGAACGGGAGAGTGATCCATGCCCCGAACCTATTTCCGGATCTTCTGCATGCCGATCCTGGTATTGGCCATCAGTGCCTGCGGCGCCGCCTCCGGCTCCCCGACCAACACCCTGGAAGCCCCCATACCGCCTACCTGGACCGATAGCGCCCCGACACCGGAAGCCGCGTTGACCCTGCAAGAGTCTCCAAGCCCCGATCCGGCGGCGATCATCGATTCGACTCCCGAGCTCACGATCGACGCCTCGGGCGCCGATGGTTCGACCCCCGAACCGACGGGCGATTCCTCCGGCGCCGGCGACCCGACTCTCACGCCCACGATCCAGGCGTCCGGGACCGTCGTCCGCCCGGCGGGTACATCCGGCCCCCGATGCGATGATTCACTATTTGTCGAGGATGTTACCATCCCCGATGGGACGGTCCTGAAGCCCGGGGATCTCTTCAATAAGACGTGGAGGTTTAAAAACACCGGCACTTGCAGTTGGACAACCTCGTATGCGATCGGCTACGCCTACGGCGCGGTGATGCACGGATCCGAAACCAAGCTGCCCAAATCCGTTTCTCCGGGCTATACGGTGGATATCACGGTCAAATTCACCGCGCCGGCGGTCAATTGCTGGTATGGAAGCTGGTGGAGATTAAAAAATGCGCGCGGCGATTACTTTGGAGATTTTGTTTTTGTTTCCGTTATAGTGTCCAACGGCATGGAAAACGGAACGCCGTACCCTACGATGTGTGTGGGATAAACGGGCAACCCGCTTCTGCCTTAGCCGGGCGCCCTAATAAACTGCAGGGGGGCATTCCGAGCGACCCCTTCGCTACCCCCACTCGCGAATTCTTCGCATCGGAACCCCCGCTACGCAACCATCACCGCTCAAAGTTCAAAACCGAGCGGTGATTCTCCACGGGGGCAGGTTCACCGATGTTCATCGCTCCCATCGCTCCGCAAGCATCCCTGCTCATGGAACAAAACCGAGCAGGAATGCTCCGTGAGGGCAGGCGCGGGGATGACGATTTTATCGGGAGCTACATCCGTCTTGCGCCGTTCTTCCAGCGAATTTCGAAGACCCCATCGCCGGCAAACCGCACGGGTTTTTCCAGATAACTCCTGCACTCTATCCGGGGCGGATTGATTTCCGGTGACCATTTATTATTTCGGTTCGCCCGGCGGCGGCGGCCGGGCTTCACACCTGACGTCAAATACCTGTACCCACGTCGCTAACATCGGCTCCCGGCCGCTTGCTTATGATCGCCGCCCCGATTTATGATGGATTTTCTCCTATTGTATTTACTCAGCCTGAATTCTCTTTCTTGTACGCCGAAACACCGAAACGAGCCGAAAACACCGAATTATTTTTTTTAGAATCCGTGTAATCGGCTCTTCTCCGTGCCCGCCCCGTGAGCAGTATATGCGAACGGGGTAATCCGTGTACGCTTTTCCCGGCCTGAGCAGATATCTCTTTTTAAGAGTTATTGATAAACCCTCAGCGAAGGATTTCGCCGCAGACGACGACTAACAATACACATCCTTTCCGGCGGAGGCGGTAATGCGCATGCGATGCATCCCCGTTGTCTTTTCATACCTTCTGAGTGCATTGTTCGCGGCCTGCGGTTCCGACGCCAGGCTCGGTGATCTGCGTCTTGCATCGGGCATCGACGGCGCGGGGCGGCCGGTAGGCGAAACAACCGTTTTCCGGCCGGGCGAAACCGTTTATCTCAGTATCGAGTTGCTGGAGGCCTATCAAGGTCTGGAATCTACCGCCACCTGGAAACGGGGCGACGAGACGCTGGCGACCCAAACGGCGGCCGCTTCCCGGGCTGCAGATGCGCTCGATCCGCTGTTCATCGTTTTCCAGCTGGAAACCGGCGCCGATTGGCCGCCCGGGCACTATCGCTGCGAAGTTTTTATTCCCGACCAGGGCACAACCACGCTGGAATTTACTTTGGAGTAGATGGGCGATGATCGAATGCGTTCACCTGACTAAAAATTACGGCCGTTTTCGGGCGGTTTCCGACGTCAACCTCACGATCCATGACGGGGAGGTATTCGGCTTCCTGGGTTTAAACGGAGCCGGCAAAACCACCCTGATGCGAATGATCATCGGCCTTCTGCGCCCGAGCGGCGGGCATGCGCTGATCGGCGGCGTGCGAGTCTGCGACCCCGAGGATATCCCGCATCTGACCCCTACGGTGAGTTTCCTCTCCCAGGAGATGCGCTTTTACGAACAGTCCAACCTGCGGGACCTGCTTGGCTTGTATGCGGTTCTTGCTCAAACCACCCGCGAGGAGGGCCTGGCATTCGCGCGCAAAGCCGGCGTGCCGTTGGACAGGCCCTGCGGAAAATTCTCTCCCGGACAGCAACGCAAAGCTCAACTGGCGATTGCTCTGCTTAAACACCCGCGTTACCTGCTGTTGGACGAGCCCACGGCCGGCTTGGATCCGCAGGGAGTGGCCGAAATGCGCGAAATCATCCGCGGGCTGCACACCTCCGGCGCCACCGTGTTTCTTTCCACGCACAACCTGAGCGAAATCCAGGCACTGTGCACCTCGGTGGGAATTATCCACCAGGGAATCCTTCGCTATCAAAGCAGAGTGGAGGAGGCGTATACCATCCAGATCTTCGGAGACTCCCAGCAAGCCGCGGCGCGGCTGCGGGATATTGGCGTTCCGGCCGTATCCGGTATCGGAGAGGTGCGTGTCGGCATCCCGCAGGACGAGTTGCCGGCGGTCATCGCCCATTTGGCAAGCCGGATGCGGGTGGGTTTGGTGCAATCGGCGAACCTCGAGGAGCTATTTCGACGCGTGATCACCGAAACGGAGCGTGCCGTATGAAGCGTGAGATATCCAAGATAGGCGCCGTTATCCGCCGTGAACTGCTGGAAATTCGATCCGGGCGGATGATAGCGGTGTTTGGCCTTTTTGCGTTGTTCCAAGGGGCGCTGATGTTCGTTTCCGAAGAAACGGGCCGGATCGAGGATGCTTTCTTGATCTTCATGCTCGGCGGATTGGTGGCCGTGCTGATCGGTTTCGATGGAATTTCCCGTGAACGCGAAAACCGGACGATGGATCTTTTGTTGACCCAGGGAATTTCGCGATGGGGTTTGTACACCGCCAAGTGGATATCCCTGATGCTGCTGTGCATCGCAGCCGCCGGGACGGCCGTCCTGGGCGGCGTATTGGGCTCTCTCCTTTCCGGAAAACCCGTTGCTCGGCCGGATTTCCTCGTCGAATTTGCCGCCACAGCCTGGTTATTGGGCGTCTATGGCGCCATGGCCCTGGCTTGTTCGGTAATGCTGCGGCGTGGAAAATGGGCGTTGATCGCCGCTATCGTCATCTGGATGGTTTTTCGTCCGATGGTGATCGGCATGCTGGTTTTGGGGCCGGTGAGCAACGCGCTTGGATTGTCCAGGAACGAAATCTGGAGAATTGCCGCCTGCCTGCCCGAGTACGCTTTCCGGTTCGTGTTGGATCCCGCGCACGCGTCACCGCCCGATGTGAGCGTCCCTGCCTGGATTGCATATGCGGCGCTGGCCGCTTATTTAGCCGCTTTCACATGCATCGGTTGGCTGGCCTTTCGCCGCCAAGATGAGCCGACGGCCTAAAAACCCTCCCGGCAAAAGCTTCAATCCGAGGCCTATTCCAGATCGGGGCGGGGGCGTTGTCGTTTGACTCACCGGAAGCAAACCCGCGCCGGTTTACCCCTCGTGTCGGAGATGGCGTACCCGGAGGGTCAGGGGTTGTCGTCTAAGCTGCCGACGGCTATGACGAAGAGGCAGATGAGGTGGATTACCGGGTCAGTCCGCCTTGGAATCCGTCATGGTTTTATTTCCACGAGAGTTTCAGCACCCCATCCCCCACAAACCACACCGGAAATTTCCAGACATTCCCCGCCACTTTTTCGGGGCTTACCGTTTGTCCATCGATCAGGGATTTACTCGGTTCGCCTGGCAGTGAAAGCCAGACAGCGCCCTCCGCTTCGCGTCCCAGCCGCAACACGGCGCGCAGCGAGCCGCGGGACGTTTTCCATTCAGCGACTTCCGCTCCCTGGCTGAAATGCAAATTTGACCCGGCATAGTGGACTCCCGCCGATTTCACCCGCACCGCCAAAAGAGCCGATCCATGCGCCGGTATTTTCGCCAATCGCACCCGCCCGTCCGCGGTATCCAACAGCCGTTCATCCCAAAAGGAAAAAACGAACGGTTCGCCGCGAATGCCGGTCAGCTCGCGAACGTCAATCGACCGGTCGGCGGGGCGGTCGTCCCAGTTGAATACGCCGATCACCCACCATTTCCCCAATGCGCCCCGCATCGGAAGCACCGCCGTCGAAGGCGGCGCTTCGCCGCGCCAGGCCGGGGAGTCCGCGGCGCGGTAAACCGGCGGGAAAAGCGACTGCGCCAGGCGGAGGGCGCCGGGGGAAAGCGCGGCCAGATCATCGGAAAGCAATACCATTCCGCCCGACAGGGCAATCGCCGCCGTGAGAGACCGCCGCTCAGCGAGGCTCAGCCGGGTTTCCGTGTCGCGCGCGAGCAGGCAATCCGGGTCGTTCCACCACCAGCGCCGGTGGAGCGGCGCGCGGGCGAGCATGTTGCGCACCGCGTTACTCGCCGCGGGCAGGGTCGGGTCGCCCAGCCCGGCCCAGGTATGGTGAAAGAGGTGCGGCTTCCAGATCGAATCGACGTCCGGGCCGATGCGCATTGCGTCGAAAATGCCGATCCCCGATCCGAGCGGGCAGCCGCATCCGAGGATGTAGGTTTTCCCGCCGGCCGCGGCGCGGATCGCTTCTAGCGCTTTGCGCAACGCCTGGGCCCGGGTCATGGCCGGGTCGGAAAGGCGCGCGCCCTTCACCGCCGGCAGATAAAGATAATCCAGCTTAAGGAACGGGAACTTCCATTCCTTCACGGCGGTTTTGATCAGCCGCCGGATGTGATCCAAAACCAGCGGCCGGGTCACGTCGAGCGAACGCGTTTCGCGCACCCAGGCAAGTTTGACGTTCGACATCACCCCTTCCGCCTTGGAAGCCAGCCAATCCGGATGATCCTTTGCCGCCTTGGATCCCGCCTCGATCAGGAACGGGGACATCCATACGCCGGGGGTGAATCCGGCCTTTTGGATGCGCGCGGAAATTTCCTGCATCCGGGAGGGAAATTTGGAGTTGCGCTCGAGCCAATTGCCGGCGTCGGCCTGATACCCGTCATCGAGCTGGATCAACCGCAGCGGAAGCCGCGGGCGCAGCGCCGCCGCGGCATCGGTGTTGCATTCCAGTTTTTTTTGGTCGATCGACGTAAAGTAGTAGTACCAGGAGCTCCACCCTTCCGGGGTGGCGCGGCGCGTGCGCGCTTCATTCTCACGCGCCGCCGCGTCGAAATATTCCGCGGCCGGCGCTCCCAGCGAGAGGTATGCGAAATCGGTGGCAAGGGTCCGGCCGGGGTCGAGCCGCACCCCGTCGCAGTCCGCTTCGATCCGGAGCGGGAGGAGGTCGTCGCCGAGCCATGTTTCCACTACGCCGAACTGCTCCCGCTGCGCGAGAAATCCCGCTACGAGAAGGTCCGCACCCGCATCGCCGCCGATCGCGGTGAACATATCCGAGACGAAATGACCCGCGCGCCCCGAGGACCGGCGGCGTGTGCCGACGTGCATTGCCGAGTTGACCGGCCCGAGTCTCGGTCCCGGCTGGCGGTCGCCGCTATTGCGCCCGCCGGCGAAGCTCCACGTTTGCCAGCCGTTGATAAACATCGTCCGCCGCGCGGGCTCGACCGGGAGGCGTACGCCGCCGCCGAATCCCATCCGCCTGCCGGCAAGGCACAAACCGATGTGGTCAATGGCAAGCGGACGGGAGCCCGTATTGACCAGAACCATCCTCCACAGCAGGAAAGGCCGTTCGAGCGGCAGGCTCCATTCGATCCGCACCGCCAGCCCGCACCCCGCATCCGCTTCCAGCGCGAGCATCCGGCAGCGCCCGTGATGCGGATCCTTGCGTACCCCGGGTTTTGGCCTGCCTGGAACCTCCCCAAGCATCCACGCGATGCGGTTGTTTCCATCGCGGAAAGCGGCGCCGATGCGCGCGCCTTCGAGCGCGGCGGTTTTATTCCGCGCCGAGGCAAAGCTCCATGCGCCGGTGCGCGGATCCAGCCGGAAAAGAAGGGTGGAGTTCCTCAGGGAGACCATGCAAAGATTGTATACCCTCTTTCCAAGGCAAGGTCATCCCGAGGCGCCGTTCTTTGGCGCCAGCCTGTCCCGAGCACCGGCCCCCCGCCTGCCCTCGCGGAGCATCCCCACTCGCAACTGGTTTTTGAGTGGGGATGTTTGCGCAGCGAGGGAGCGATGAGCATCGGTGAACTTTCGATGCGAAGTTATCGCGAGCGGGGGAAGCGAGGGAAGGGATCGTCGGCTCCTTTGGCAAAGCACGTTTCCCTTACGGAGAGACCGACCTAACCCCCTCACCCGGCCTTCACCTCGGAAGATCACCGAGGTTCAGTCCACCCTCTCCCCCTTCCCTTAAGGGAAGGGGGAGAGGGACGGGGAGAGGGGGTTAGGTCGGGAAAGAAACCGGCACGCGATCAAAACTCCCTTCTCACATCCATCACCGGGATGACCGGCTCCCGGCCGAGGTCGTAGAAGCACGCGCTGGAATAGAGATACTCGCTTCGCGCCGCGGCCAGGCGCCACTGCGGGGAAACCGGCTTGTTGTGCATGAGATCCAGGAGCGAGAGGCATTTCCCGCGCGTCCACACCTCCTCGATCCGCACGTCGCCCCAGATCGGCGCGCCGTGCCCTTCCCCGTCCGAGCGCGCGTGAAGGTAGTGCATGAGCGGGCCGCGCCCGCGCCGCCGCAGGACGGAGGCCATGCGCGAAGCGGTGAAGTCGGTGAATCTGTCAACGACCGTGCGGATGCTTCCGCCGCGCGGCCGGCAGAGCAGGTTCAGGTGCGAGGGCAGCAGCGCGAAGGCATACACCACCAGCTTGCGGCTGCGGCCGAGATAATCCAGGGATTCGAATACGATCCGCGCGCAGGCCTCGTTGGCAAACAGGTGCTTCCACCCGCCGACGGCGGCCGTGACGAAGTAAACCGGTTCGGAAAAGTTTTTTTCATGCGAGTCCATTTTCTCCCCCTTGGAGATGGATTTTTCTGCTTCCGAGCATGAGGAACGGGTCTATACCACCGGTGGATCAATCCCCCTTTCCGTTATCGATATGTATTCGCCCTGCGCTTCCGGTTGGCCTCGCGCCCCGCTCGCAATCCGGAACGTGCACAGTTTCCGGAAAAAGTCGGGCAGCAATACGCCGGCGCGTCCGAATGCCGTCGCCGTCATTCCGTGAGCCAGGACCGCGAACAGCGGCGGGGTCTCGCGGGTGTAATACGTCCAGCACTCGCGCGTGGTGCCCCACAGTTCGAGAAAATATCCAAGGCTCGCCCCGGCGAGAAAAAGAATCAACGCGCCGCGCCGGCTGCCGGGCGATAGGATGATCAGCGCGCACAGGAGAAGAGCGGCGAGGGTGAACGGTTTATCGAATGTTCCGCGTGTGTAAAACAGCATGAGGAGATAAAACCCGCCGAACACCCCCCAAAACAGCCGCGTCGCCCAGATCTCCGGCATCCGCCGGGCAAGCGCGGCCACCACCCGGCAGATCCGGTCGATCGCCAGAGTCGCGATCGGCCAGGCCGGCACGATCCACAGCGGCGGCCGCTCGCTTGTGTAATAAGTCCAGAGCTGCGTCTGAGTACCCCAGGCTTCGATCGTCAATCCGCCGAGAGTCGCCACGAATATGATCCAGGCATCCGTGCGCAAGTCCGCTCCGCACATGATCAGGATCGACATGACCAGGAAGATGCCGATCAGAAGCCAATCCACCTGCATCCAGAACGGGTAATCGGGATTGACCTGGCCGAGGTAATCCTCCGCCAGCGGCCACCATACAACGATGATCAACGCGATCACCGCTAGGAACAGGCTCAGCAGGAAGTATGAGGTCCGGTTCCAGCGCAGGCTGTTCGGAACCGGCGGCCGGGGCATGGTCATTCCGTTCGACTCCGATGGGTGGGGGAAATTTCCGCGCGCCATACGGCGATGGTTGATCCCCCGTGCAACGTAATACCGGCGGATTATAACCCGGGCGCGGGAATTCATATCCGGAGTGATTGGTGTGTCGCAGCCATCCTATCCTACCTCCCCTGTACTCCCGGCGGGATATGCCGGGAGGAGGGGAAAGAGGGGAAGTGGGATGGGATGGCAAGAACAACCCCATCCCGCCTATCCTCCCCCGTTTGCCAAGGAAATCAAACATATAAAGTTATCGAACTCATTTGGCAAACGGGGGAGGAATAAGGAGGGGGAGAAAAAAAGATGCCCTTGCGGGCATCTTGTCTTGACATTCGTTTCGAGTCCGATCTAGCAACCAGACGGTGCCGGATAGGCTCCGCAATAAGTTCCCGTTATATTGGGCGTCGGTGTCGGCGACCCGGTGGGGGTCGGGGTGGTGGTCGGCGTGACGGTGGACGTCTTGGTGGGCAGCGGCGTGCCGACCGTCTTGGTCACCGAGGGAGTCGGGCTCTTGCTGCTGCTGACGACGATGATCACCCAGAAGGACTGGTTTCCGGCGTCGCCGATCCCAAACCGGCCGGCGTTCGGGATCTTCAGCATCCAGTATCCGGTGTAGGTGCCGGCTTCGGCCGGGGACTTCATGGTCAGGCCGATATCCCGCTCCTCGCCGACGGCAACCGCCGCGCCGATCGATTGGGACGAGGGAGCGCCTAATTGCGACCCGGAAATGAACACCACCTGCGTATCGGCCGGCCAGTCACAGGTTCCATTATTTTCCAGCCGCCACGTTTTTACGAACGTCTCGCCCGCCGCCAGTTTGGTGTAATCCGGGATGGTTACATCCTTGACGAAATACGCCCGATAGCAGGGAGTGGGCAGTTCCGACGGGGTCGGGGTCACCGTCGGAAGATCGGTCGCCGCGGACGTGGCGGTCGGGGCGAGAGTCGCGGTGGCGGTCGGAACGCCCGGCGTATCCGTATCGAGCACGATCGGATTTGTCGGGGTCGTGTTCTGATCGGGAGCGCTGTTGGTTAGAACAGCATACAGGGTCAGGATGTGCGCCGTCGCCTGGTTCATCCCCGACGAAGGGCTTGCCGGCCCGCACCCGGTTGCCATCAGAAGGATCAATAGGGCAACCCCTAGTATTTTGACATTCTTTGTCATATTTCCACCTCTTCCGGCGTATTGTAAAGTAATCCGCCGTTGGTTATCAAGCCTACATCTACTTCTATCTCTTGGGTGCAAGTTTCATTCCCAACCCGGTCTTTGGCGCAGATTTTCGAGGTATGCCTGCCGGTCGAGAGCCCTGTCCAGCGCACGGAAAAAGGTCCGGATTCCAGCCGGGTGCGGACTTTGCCATCGAGATAAAACTCGACCTTTTCAATTCCCAGGTTGTCCGTCACATCCACTTGAAGAATAACCGCTTCGCCTTCCTTGACCGAAACCCGTTGCGGAGCGGACGGTTGAATCCAGCGGATGGCCGGAGGAGTGTTGTCGAGCGTGACCGGGATCGCAACCGTAAGAATTTTCCCGCCGGTAAAAACCGCGGTCAGCTGAACCGACCAGACCCCATCAGCTCCGGTCGTATCCCATTCCCCCAGCACATCCTCCCGCACCGGTTTTTCCCCGGACCCGAGCGTATACCATACGGATGGGTATAGGCCCGGTCCGGCTTGAAGCAGGTACCGTTCCATCCCCGCCGCCAATGCCGTTCCGCGCAGGATGACCTTCCCGCGTACCGCGGAAAGCGGAGACGGGCTGGTGATGTGCAGTGTATCGAAATAGGGGAAAGAATCCGGAAGGGTGTCGTACGTATCCGGGGGAATGGGGAATCCGGAATGTTCGGCCCAGGTCCGCGCTTCCCCCTCCAGGACGAAGAAAACCTTCTCCTCCACCAGATTGAGCGGAGTCCAGAGCGTGGCCAACCGCCCCGTCTCCCGGTTGACCGCCACCGGCCGGTAATAGGAATCCGTCTGCGAAGGCTCGTTGCCCGCGAGGTATATATCCGAAACCGACGCCGGGCAATACCGGCTGGGCAGCAATCCGGAAGGGACGCACACATCCCGGCGGACGATCCCCGGCGGTTCAACCCACGCTTGCACGGGGAGCGCGCGCAGCGCCCATCCCGCGGCGGCCTGCGCCAGAATCCAGGCGGGTTTCGGATCCGCCATTTGCATCGGATACGCCCGGCCGCGGACTCCCACCGCAAAGGCCGGGGTCAGCGCGAAAGCCCAGGCGCCCTCGCCGGTTGATTCTTCACCCAGCAGGGCCGCGACCGCGCTGCGTGAACCCGCCAGCGCCGGTGCGGCGAGGTCCGCGCGGCCGGATCGATCGGAAAGAATATCCTGCAACAGGAAGGCCAGATCGGAACCGAATACGCGCCGCGTCTGTCGGCGCGCGTACGCTTCGAGCGGCGTTCCATCGCCCTGTTCCACACGTAAAATCACCGCTGCGGCGCCACTCTCAAGATCGGCGGCTTCCAATCCGCCGCCCGCCAGCGTGGCATAGGCCTGCGTGATCGCCACCAGGTTCACGGGCTGTTGCAGCCGTTCTTCCAGCGCCAGCCCGGCTGTCCCATCGTCCGCCAGACCGAGCACCGAAAGCGTGCGGTCGATATGGTCGCCGCCGATGCTGGCGGCCATCCCGGCCGCCGCCGACAGCGCGCGTTGTTGCAGCGCCGTCCGCGCCGAAAGCGGTCCCCGGTACTCCCGTTCCGGATTTTCCGATAAATCCGCCCGGGGAATATCGAGCAGCATGGTTGCCGGCGAATATCCGCGCGCAAACGCCGAAAGGTAAATGAACGGCAGGAGCGCCGTTCCGGCCGGGCCGCGCGCCACCGACCGCTCGCCGCGGGCGGAGGAGAAGTACGCCAGCAAATCGCCGCTTGCCGGATCGATCACCGCCAGCGCGAAATCCGCCGGCAGGCCCGTACCCGGGGCAGGGCCGAGCAGCGCGCTCATATCGCACGATTTCCCTTCCAGGGTGGGCAGGGCCGCGGAGGGATCCGCCGGTGGCGCCAGCAGGTTTTGCGCGGCGCACAGGAGTTGCAGCTCGAAATCCAAATCCATCGTCGTAAAGACCCGGATCCCGGACCGGGGCAATTCCTTTTGCGGGAAGCGGCCGTCAAGGCGGTCGATGGCCAGCCCCAGAAAAGAATCCAGGATCGGGAGTTTTCCGCCGAAGACCGGATTCGCGCCGCCGGGCATGGTCGATTCGAACGCCGCCGGAGGAATGGGTTCCGCGATCGCGCGTTGCCAATCCGTTTTGACAAGAAATCCCCCGGTGAACATGCGGTTCAAAATAGCATTCCTAGCATCGAGCCAGCCAGCGGGGTCGGCTTCCAGCGCCGGATCCGAAGCCAACGCTTCGAGCGCGGCGCATTGCGCATCCGAAAGCGCTCCGGCATGCACCCCAAAGTACGCCAATGCGGCATCGTCCACGCCAACCGTACTCCTGCCGTACAGACGGATGTTGATCATCCATTCCGCAAGTTCGAGTTTTCCGTAGCGCGCGGCCAGCGCACCCGCCAGGCGCGCCTTATCCAGAAGGTTGCTTTCGCTTCCACGCATTGCCAGCAGTTCGGCGGCGGCATCCCCCGCCGGATCCTTAACTCCCGCCAGGGAATCGGCTATCGCGCGCGCCGCGTCCAGAAAATCCGGCGATCGCATTTCCTCGAACGACAGATTCCGCGCGGCGAGAAATGCGGGAAGGACGCACTCCGCGTCCGGCGCGCTTCCCGCCGCGTACCAGCGGCTTTCTCCGGCGCGCGCGGAACCCGCTTCGATCAACAGCTTGCCGGTCCGGTCGTAAAACCGCGCGCCTTGCGGCCGGGAACCCATTTCCAGATCCGGCGCGGGAAGCCGCAGCGGCGCGATCAGGATCGCCGCGCCCGCCGCAAAGAACAATCCCGCCGCGAGCAGCAGAATCCGCCCCAGCGGGCGCGCGATGCGTCCACGGCGGATCCGGCGCAAACGCCTGTCGCGCACGATCCTGGAAAGCTGCGATTCAACCGGCATGCAAGGGATTATACTTTAGCCCCGCATCGTCCATTCGCGGAAGTTTTGTACACCGAAACACAGAAGGAAAACCGCAACGCCGGAAATCCTTGTATTGAAAAGAACTCCGTCTGATGAAATTCGGGAGTGAAAAAGTCCATTCGTTGTATTCGGCTCTTTACGGTGCTTCGGCGCACTTTTTGGAAGAAAGGCGAGAATCCATTCCGGAAGGGATCCCGGAACAGGAGCCTTGTTCAAAGGCAAAGGAACCGGAATGCCGAACCTGACAGCAGGTTTAACCCACGAGATGTCGATGACCGTCACGCCCGAGCGCACCGCCAAGCATCTCGAGACCGGCACGACGGCGGTGCTCTCCACACCTTCGATGGTCTGGCTGGTCGAGCACGCCGCCCAGGTGCTTGCGCAAAGGCACCTTCCCGACGGGCAGACCACGGTCGGCGCGGAGGTATTCGTCCGGCATCTTGCCCCCACCCCGCTCGGGATGCGGGTGACCGCCAAAGTCCGGATCGACGAGGTCGACGGCCGGCGGATCGTTTTCTCGGCCGAGGTGTTCGACGAGAAGGAAAAGGTCGGCGAAGGGCGGCACGTGCGGGTGATCGTCGATCAAAAACGGTTTATGGAAAAGGTGAAAGGAAAGACCTAACC
>JBAVFZ010000440.1:0-10853 GCA_049684495.1 Anaerolineales bacterium
GGTTGTTGAAAAAGGCATCGAAGGTGGTCGAGTAGCGGTTTTTGCGTATCGAGACCACCGGTAATTTGGCGCGGTCTCGATACGCCCGCAAAGAGCGCGGGCTACTCGACCGGCTTTTTCAACACCCGGATAGTAAAAGAACAAGCAAGCCGGGATCTTTACCCGGCCGGTTTTGTTTTTTGTATTATGTGCACGGATACGGGCAATGTAACGGCAAACACCGTTCCCCGGCCGCCGTCGCGCCGGCTGCGGACGGTCACCGTTCCCTCGTGCCGGTCCACCACGCGCCGCACCAGCGCCAGCCCAAGCCCCGAGCCCTCGCAGCCGCGGGCATTGGTGCCGCGGTAAAGCTCCTCGAACAGGCGCGGAATTTCCTCGGCCGGGATTCCCGGTCCGGTGTCCGCGATCTCGATCTGCACGTGGCGGGCTTGTTCGCTGGCCCGCACTTCCACCGTATCCTGCCGCCCGCTGTATTTCATCGCGTTCTCGATCAAGTTGAAAAACGCCAGGCTTAGCAGGTCCCGGTCGCCGGTGATTTCCGGAAGCGGCCACGGGACGCTCGGGACGACCAGGCGCAGATCCCTTCCGCTGCCCGACGGATGCGCCCGAACGGCCTCGACCGTCTCCTGCAGCAACTCGCCGAGATCGACCTTCGTGTATTCCAGCGGGATCTCTTCCAGGTCCGCGAGCTTGCGCAGCCCGGCGGTGAGGCGGGTCAGGCGCTCCACCTGGTGCTGGATGTCCGGTATGGCGGAAGGCGTGGACCCGGATCCGCCGGCGCCTTCCAGGTTGGCCAGCGCCGCCCGGATGCCGGTCAGCGGATTCTTCAATTCGTGGTCCAGCCGGCGCAGGAACCGGCGCTGGGCTTCCGCGTGCTTCAGCCGTTCTCGGGCAATTCCGTATTCGCGCTGACGGGAGTTCGCGTACCGTGTTGGGACAACCATCAACAGGAGGGCGCTGAGGAAAATCCCGGCGAACAGCGCCAGCAGCCCGAAATCGATCTTGATCAAAAGCAGGGGGATCGGACGCAGCGCCTGCTGCAAAATGACCATCGCTGCCAGCCCGATCCCCAGCGGCAGCAGCGACAGCGCGATGCGCAGCCTCATTGCTCGCCCTCCACCGGCGCGCGGAACCGGTATCCTTCCCCGGTGACGGTCTCGATGAATTGCGGTTCCTCGGCCTCATCGCGCAGCGCCCGGCGCAGCTCGGCGATGCGCGTATCGACGGCGCGCGTCCCGGCCGGATAATCCCATCCCCAGACCGCATCCAGCAGCCGTTCGCGCGTGATCAGCTCATCCGGGTGGGTCATCATATATTCGAGAAGCGAGAGCGCCTTGGGGGTCAGCGTCAGGACGGTCCCCGCCAGCGCCGCCCGCCGCGCGCGGCGGTCCAGCACCAGCCCGGCCGAGGTGATTTTCCAGGCCGAGGAAAGCGCTACCGGTGAAACCTGCGCGCGACGCAGGACCGCCCGGACGCGGGCCAGGAGCTCGCGCGGATCAAAAGGCTTGTTCAGATAATCGTCCGCGCCTTCCTCCAGCGCCATCGCGCGCTCACCGGCCTCTCCCACCTGGGTCAGCAGGATGACGGGTGTGTGATTTCCCTGCGAACGCAGCGTGCGCAACACGGCCCGCCCGTCCATTTCCGGCATGAGCACGTCCAGGATGACCAGTTCCGGCGAAGCTTTCCCGACCGCCTCGAGCGCCTGTTTGCCGTTGGAGGCGCATTGAACCTTGTAGCCGGCGCGTTCCAGAAAGGCGCTCAGGTGCTCCGTAATGGACGGCTCATCATCGACCAGGAGAATATTGGGGATTGTCTGGGGCATGGACGCGGATCCTTTGCTCGGGCAGGATGGGATATATCATACTGAAATCGGCGGATTCTGTCATTTCGCCGTCCGGCGGAGCCGCTCCGCACCCTAAGGGTGGCGAAAGGTACCCCGCACCCTAAGGGTGGCGAAAAGTTCGATGGGGAATGGTGGTCCGCGATATCGGAAGAACAGGGGTTTATGTAATGACAGAGTCAAAGAATTTTTCCGGGCAAGCCGGATTGTCCACACTCTCGTTCCTTCCCTTCACCGCATGGGGTAGGCAACTCCTGCGTTACAATAAGAAAGCCCGGAGGATCGGTGTGCGGCATGTGCCGTTGAGTCCGCGAATAATAACAGAAGCCCGCGCGGAAAAGCGATGAGGAGGAAAATGCGTCACATAAACCCATTCGCGTTTGGTGTACTGTTAATTTCTCTGATCCTGTGCACAGCCTGCGGGTTGGCGCCCGCCGCCAAAGCGTCCCTCATCGCCGCCGGCGGCAACCAAACCTGCATTCTGCATTCCGAGGGCGTGAAATGCTGGGGAAAGAACAACGCCGGCCAGCTCGGGGACGGCACGACCCAGGATAGGAACACGCCGGTGACGGTGACGGCGCTTTCCGATAAAGTCACCGCGATCGCCGTGGGGTACGTCCATGCGTGCGCGGTCACGGAATCAGCCGAAGTGTTCTGCTGGGGCAATCCGTCGGCGGGACAATCCCGAATTGGGTCGGATCCGGGTTTCATCGCGGTGACCATCGGCTCCATGCACACCTGCGGATTGACCGCCCGCGGCGGAATGAAGTGCTGGGGTTCGAACACCTTCGGGGAATTGGGAGACGGCACGACCGAGGAGCGGCTCGCGCCGGTCGATGTGATCGGATTATCCGGCGATGTCACCTCGATTGCATCCGGCGGGACTTTTTCCTGCGCCGTGCAAAAGGGCGGCGCAAAATGCTGGGGTTCCAACCAAGCCGGCCAGCTCGGCAACGGCACCTATGAAAGCAGCGCCACTCCCGTCGCCATTCCCGGTTTGGAATCCGGAGCCGCGGGTATCGCCGCGGGCGTATTCCATGCCTGCGCGGTAAAAACCAGCGGCGAGGTTTGGTGCTGGGGGGAAAATCTGGCCGGGGAATTGGGCGACGGGACCGCCCAGAATTCCCCAATCCCCGTCAAGGTTATTAATTTGGGGGGTGGAATTCAAACCGTGGCCGTCGGCGGCAGCCACACCTGCGCGTTGACCAAAACGGGCGGGGTCAAATGCTGGGGCGCCAATGCGAGCGGCCAACTGGGCGACGGAACAACCGCCGACCGAAATTCCCCCGTGGACGTCTCCGGGCTTTCGAGCGGCGTGATCGCCATCGCGGCGGGCGGCAGCCATACCTGCGCGGTGCTGAACGGCGGGGCGGTTAAATGCTGGGGATTGAACGAAAGCGGCCAGCTCGGGAACGGATCCTTTGTGGATAGCAGTGTCCCCGTCGACGTCCGCATGCCCCCGGGATGAGTATTTACGGAAAAAATTTTAATCATCCACGAAGGATCACGAAGATAGGATTTGATTATCCGTGTTCTCTGTGGTTTTTTAAGGACCCCGCGGTCGCGGTTTCCAATGCTATTCGTGTTTACTAGGTGAATGGCCTTTACTACTTGAATGCCTCAGGGGAATAAAGGAAATAATCCCTCGCCCGCGTCTGCGAAAATTAATAACGCATCATCCTGCCCGCTGCCGGCGCTCCGGGTGTTTCCGGCGATGTAGACCCGGTCCGCGAACAGCGCGATCCCATGCGCAGCGTCGTTCTGCGGACCGCCCAAGGTGCGGGCCCAAACCAGTTTGCCATCGGGATCGAACCGCAGGAGTACGATATCCATCCCGCCCCCACTGCCGTAGCTATCCGTTGCGCCGGCGACGTAGATATCTCCCGCCGGGCCGATGGCGGCCGCACGCGCATCTTCGCTTCCCTTTCCGCCCCACAATTGTTCCCAGATCAGATTGAGATCTTTATCCCATTTACGAAGAAAAATCTGTCCGCCGTTGCCGCGGTCGACCGTCAGCCCGACGGTGTAGAGGCAGGTCCCATCGCCGGTCATCCCCAGCGCATCCGTGCCAAGCGGGCCGCCCCAGGCGGTGTGGGAGAGGTACTCCCCCGTTTCTTTTGAGAACCGGGCGAGGAAACCCTCGCCTCCCAGGATGGCGTTGATCCCGTTATACCGTCCGGCCACATAAAGGGTGTCTTCATCGACAACCATCTGGCCGTCCCCTTCGTCCCAGCCGGGGCTGCCCCAGGATTTCGCCCAGATGAGATTCCCGTGGAGGTCCAGTTTTAAGACGGCGACATCGTTTCCGGTGGTTTTCCCGGTCGTCCAGCCGGAAAGGTACAGGGAATCCCCGTCGGCGACCAATCCGTCCACCTCCTCATACCCGAAGCCTTGCCCCCAGGTGAACTCCCACACCACGCTGCCGTCGTTCGTATCAAGCGCCAGCACCGCCATGTCCGCGGCCGTCAAGTCGAAGGCCGAGGTATAAGTCAACCCTCCGACGTAGGCGAACGAACCGGCGACGGTGACGATGAACGCTTTTTCCATATACTTCCCGCCCCAGCGCGTGCGCCACCGTTCGGTCCCGTCCGGAGCGAATTTATACACGACCATATCGGCGAACGGTTCCTTCTCCGCCTGTTGAAACGTGGCGAAGTAGATATTGCCGGCAGAATCCGTATCCACTCCCCAACCCTGATCCAATTTGGATCCGCCGCGTAGGGCGGACCAGGGCGCGACCGGGCTGCCGGTTGGAATCCCCCCCGTGGTTGCGGTCGGGCGGATGGGGGTGGATGCGGCCGGAGTCTTCCCGGCCGGCGCGGTGAGACAGGCGAGGAGGAAAAGGTTAATGACGAGTATGAAAAGGGCGATGAGGGGCAGCGGTTTCCGCTTGTTGGACTGCGGGAAACCGGGCGAGAATTCCGGCGGGATGAAATGCTCCGCCGGCAAGCGGGGAGTCGGCGGAAAAACGCCATGAAGGCCGTCGATTCCCGAATTCCGCCGTGGGATCATTCTAAGCCGTAGGCAAGTACCTCTTGAAAGCTTCCATCTGATGCAGGGCGAGCTCGGCTCCCAGCGCCAGGCAGCCGACCGGTTCCTCGGCCAGGTAGGCGGGAATGCCGGTTGCGTCGGTCAGGTAGCGGTCCACGCCGCGCAGAAGCGACCCGCCGCCGCACAGCATGATGCCGCGGTCGATGATGTCGGAGGTCAGTTCGGGCGGCGTGCGTTCGAGGGTGGCCCGGACGCAGCCGACGATTTCTTCAAGCGGTTCTTCGAACGCTTCCACCACGTCCGCGGTGGAGATGCTGATCGTGCGCGGGAGGTTGTTGACCTGGTCGCGGCCCTGGATCTCCAGGCTCTCATTCGGTTCAATCGGGGTGGCGGCGCCGATCCGGAGTTTGATCTCTTCCGCGACCATTTCGCTGATCACCACGCCGTACTTGCGCCGGATGAAAGCGGCGAGCAGCTCGTCCAGCTTCCGGCCGCCGACCCGGATGGTGTTGGCCGTCACCGGGCCGTTCATCGTGATCACCGACGCCTCGGACACGCCGCCGCCCAGGTAGACCACCATATTTCCGGACGGGGTGGAAATCGGCAGTCCGGCGCCCACCGCCGCGGCCAGCGAGCGCGTGATGAGGAAGACTTCGCGGCAGCCGGCGCGCAACACCGCTTCGCTTGCGGCGCGGCGCTCGACGCTGGTGATCCCGTGCGGGACGGTCACCATCGCCCGCGGCTTGAAGGGGCTGACGGCGCCGCAGACCTTGCGGATGAACCAGGTCAGGAGCACCTGGGCCACTTCGAAATCGGCGATCGCGCCGTATTGCAGCGGGTGGACGACTTCGTATCCTTCCGGAACGCGGCCGTACATGTGGCGGGCCTGCTCGCCCACTTCCACCACTTTTTGTTCATCTTCGTCGATCACCACCAAAGTCGGTTCGCTCAGGACTATCTGCCCGCCCTCGGCGATGATGGTGTTGACCGTTCCCAGATCGATTCCCAATTCTTTATAGAATAGCGCCATATTTGATCGGTCCGCTCTCCCGGCGGAATTTCAGGGCTTTTTCTGATATAGGGGAACAATTGTACCCTATTAGACCGACGCGGTTGTAAGGGCGATCCGACAGGCCGCCCTTGCTCCGGCGTGGTCGTAGGGGCGGGACGATGGATCGTCCCTGCGCCGCCTCGCTCTATTTGTTACGCCATCTTGCGCAGGCGCAGCTCGATCCCTTTTTCAGCTTTCAACAGGTCAACCAACCGGGAAAGATCGGTATCGCTGAAATGATACGGATAGAGGATGCGCGGGCGGATCATCCGCGCCGCGTCCGCCGCCATTTCCACCGACATGGTGTAGGGCAGGTTCACCGGCAGGAACGCGATATCGATCTTCCCGAAGCTTTTCATCTCGGGGATGTTCTCGGTATCCCCGGCGATATACAACCGTTGATCCCCGAAGGCAAGGATATACCCGTTGCCCTCTCCCGGAAGGTGGAAAGGTTGGCCGTTTGGCCGCTTGTGGACCAGGTTGTAAGCCGGCACCGCTTCGACGGGGATTCCGCCGATCGTACGTGATTCACCGTTGCGCATGACGATCCCGCCGGGAAGTTTTCCGGCGCAGGCCGCGGTGCACAGGATTTGTGTTTTATCGGTACGGATCGCGGCGATGGCTTGCGGATCGAAATGGTCCAAGTGCTGATGGGTGACCAGGATCCAGTCCGCTTTCGGGAGTTTGGAATAATCCGCCGTTTCGTGGAATGGGTCCGCGTAGATTTCTTTTCCCCCGAAGGCGATGCGCAGGCTGGCATGGCCGAGAAAGGCAATGGCCAGGTCGCCCATAGAGGTAGGAAGGATATCCTTTTCCAATGCGTTGTAGGGGGTCATGGAATTTCCTCCATTCCGATGCGTTGTATTTCTTGATTATCAGGTGAGCCAGGTAATTCCCGTCTTCCTGTTGGCGGACGATCCGGAAGTCCCACCCCGCCTGTCGGACGTGTTCGGCGAGCGTTTCCGCGTCCACGTGCAGCCAGCCGAAGAGCGGCCCGCGCCGCCCTTTGTATTCGAACGGCATCCGGATTTCTCCGAAGTAGCGTCCCGCCCGGAGGTTGGTTTCATGATAAGCCTTGTGTTTGGGATCATCGGCCCGCCGGACATCGAGTGAATCCAGCGGGAGTTGACCTTCCTTCTTCACAAGGATGCAGGCGTGACGGAGGAACCGGTCCAATCCGGAAAGCGTTTCCACCATCCCGATCCCGTGCGTCATCATCAGCGGTGTATCGAACCGCCCCTTCTTGACTTCGAATACATTCACCCGGCCGGCGTTTCGGACTCCCCGCTGTTGCATGATCTCGACCGCCTGGGGGGAGATATCGATCGCCAGAACCTTCACGCCCCGTTCCTGCAGGGCCAGGCTGTGGCTTCCGGTTCCGGCGCCGATGGCGAGCCCTTTCCCTTTGCAGAAGGTGAGTGCCGCCTGTTCGATCGGTGGAAATTCCGGGGGATTCCGGAAGAAGACGCCGGCTGGCGGCGGATCGGCCGATCCGTCGCCGCGGTGGACGGTGATGGCCGCCGAGGTTTCGCCGCGAAAAAAATCGAGAAGCGCCCGGCCATAAGGATCCATCGATTCCGTTTCCAATGGCCCTCCCCGACGATATCGGCCCGGGACGGCGGACCGGCTTGTGCGAAGCTTAATCCAGATCCAGCGCGGCCGCCGTGCGCGGCAGCCTCCAAAGGATCAGGGCCAGGTTGAGCAGCAGGACAATGGTGAAAACCGCTTCCCCGCCCTGGACGGGAAAACCCAACAGCCCTTTTTCCTGCATGAAATTAAAGACGAAATGAAATCCGATCACCCAACCCAGATTTCCGCGCCGGATCACCGCTTCGCCGAACAGCAGCCCGATCATAAAGGCATAGAGGAAGGCGAACCAATAGAAGCCCGGATTCATGTAATGGATTGCGGTGTACAGCACCGCCGAGACGACCATCGCCGTCCGAACGCCAAGCGGATGCTTGAGAATCGCGAGCAGGTATCCGCGGAACAGGCTCTCCTCGGCTACGGACACGAGCAGCCAGTATGCGAGCAGGCCCAGGAGGGGTAGAAAGGACAATCCCCGCCCGATTTCCCCGGCTTTGATTTCGCCGGTGAG
Organism: Anaerolineales bacterium; assembly: GCA_049684495.1. Classification (GTDB taxonomy): domain Bacteria; phylum Chloroflexota; class Anaerolineae; order Anaerolineales; family RBG-16-64-43; genus JAFGKK01. Next base: position 7,981 of record JBAVFZ010000440.1, read on the forward strand.
GAACACCATCCCCGCGGCCGCCAGGCCGATCGAGAGGCCTCCCCAGACCAATCCCAGAAGGACGTCTTTCCAAAAGTCTTTTTCCTTGAAGCTGAGTCCGATGGAAGACGCGGATCTCCGCGTAAAGAGCAGCTCCAGGCCGACGGCCGCGAGCACCGCCAGGTGAAACGTATAATCCGCGAGCGCTTCGGAACCCAGCGCGGATGCGAGAAAAGCGAAGAGGATGATAAAGATGAACGCAAAGGCAGTCACGCGCAATATTTTCCACCCCGACCGCAACTCTTTTTGATCCGATATAAACAGGTTCATATCCGCCTTCTCCTATGGGTGAATGGGTTCGCCGGCACGGGTTACCGGGCTCGTCGCCGATTGGCAAGAGAGGGGCCCAAGTACCATCGCGCGCGGCCGCCGGGCGCTCAGGGTTATATTATTAAGTATTATAGCGCTTCAGAATATTTTCTTCCGTGGGCTATGCATCATGGGGAGCGACGGGACGCCGATGGTTCGGAATTTATTTTTATGTGGAAAAGGAGGGGATTACCGAGGTTGAGCTTTATTCCCTGCCCGGGGTTTCCGGGGGTGTTGCGGATACGCTCAGAAACCAATAGCCATCGTGCAGGACCGGCTCGCCGATGGAAAGCGCCATCCGGGTTTGAAAGATCGGGCTTTCCGTCACCACGGTGTGATATTCGCCCGTCTCGCCGGATGGATCGACTCCCAGCCGCTCCAACCCCGTGATCGCATGCGCATCGATCGTCCTTCCCAGCCACTCCGGACCCATTTTCTCGGCTTGGGTGACAACGATGGTTGCCTTAAATCCAAGCGCGACGAACTCCTCGAGCAATTCGCGGCGCGGGCGTTGCCACAACGGGTGGCGGGCGCGGATGTCTTTTGCGCCGCATACGCGCAGGCACCAATCCCGGTGATCCTGCATGTCGATATCCCCGAGCACGCCGTCGGTGATGCCTTCCGCCCGGAATTCCTCCAGCGCGGCCGAAAAAACCTTTTCGTATTCGGTCCAGGATGCGTACCCAAACACGATCGGGATCCCGAGCAGGCGGGCTTGCTCCTCGAGCAGGGAGCGGGGCAGCCCGTGCGAGCGCGAGCCATGCCCGTCTTCCGACATCATGCTAAACAGATACCGGGGTGAACCGCCATTCCGAATCGCATAGTGGAGGGCGAGGCTCGAATCCTTCCCGCCGCTCCAGGAGCAGAAGAAGGGCCGGTCGGCCATCGAGGAGTTTGGTGAAGAAATCATATCCCTATCACGAGTATTTGTCGGGGCGCACGGCCGTGAGGCGGATGGCCATACGCTTGGGATTGTGCCCCGGCACGACGGCCCCGCATCCGGCTTCCGGATTCACATACCGCTATCCCCGGCCGTCGTAGGCGCGGCAATTCTCGGCCCGTTCGAAATCGGTCTTCGCAATCGTAAACATTCCAGGATGTGACCCAGTGGATCCTCGCGTAAATCTGATTGGGTTTGTCATTTTATCATTCCCATGTGGATCGAGGGTGTTTTTATATCTCTCCGATACGTTTTTTTGGCCCGGGAGAATGGGAACCGCCCGTTTGGTATACTCTTCCACGCAGCACCTGAAGGAGTACCGGTCCTGCCTGGGAGATGGCATCGTATGCGTGACGGGTGGAAGTCCGCGTGAAAAAATTCCGGATGGCCGTTTTTATGATGTCGCTTTTACTGGCCGGCTGCCAAGGGACTCCCGGCAGGCAGCCGGAGCTCAGCCCAACGGCGGTATGGGTGGACCCGCCGCCCCCGGCCGCCGCGACCGCCACGCCCACCCCCAGGATCGTTCCCACCCAGGCGCCGACACATACGCCGACCACCGGCCCGCTGGAATTTGCCGTCCGCGTTCCAAAGGCGGATGTTTGGGATGCGCCGGAGAACGAGAATTCCTACTGGGATCTGCAGACCCAGCTCATCCTTGGAGAAAAGGTTCTGGTGCTCGGCCAACAAGGCGAATGGTCGCAGATCGTGGCGGTGGAACAACCTTCGAAAAAGGACCCGCGCGGCTATCCGGGGTGGTTGCGCTCGGAGTTCCTTGTTCAGGGCTGGCCCAAAGCGGAATATTTCGCTGTGGTGATGAAGGCGCGTACTCGCCTGAGGGCCGAACAGGGCGGGGTGCCGGGCATGCTGATCTACCTGGATACGCGGCTGCCGGTGGTGACCACGGTGGAGGAATGGGTCCAGGTGCGCCTGCCGGATGGCACGGAAGGCTGGTTGCCCTTCGAAGATGTCCGCCTGACGCAAAATCTCTCGGAGCCCTACCCGACCAACGGCCTGTTCGCACTCGCGGAAAGCCTCGTGGGCGTGCCGTACAAATGGGGCGGAACGACCTCGGAAGCACTGGATTGCGCCAGCCTGCCGTACAGGCTCTTCCACGCGTATGGCATCCGGATGAGCCGTGACGCGGACGATCAGGCGCTTGAGGGTGAATTCGTCGGCCGGTACGACGTGCGCAAGGGGGATCTGATCTTCGTCTCGGAATCGAGCAAGGGAAAAATCACGCACGAGGTGATCTATTGGGGAAACGACATGGTCGTGGACGCCGATATTACCAACGGTGTCATGATCCGCCCCATGCCGGAGTTCTTTGCGTATTATTTCTGGATCACGGCGCGAAGGTTTGCGCCTTAGCACTTTTTTCTCGCCGGAGGCAGGCTTCAACCTCAGGCCAGGCATGTAATGGTTGGAGCATTATTAGAAGACGAATATCGGTTTTTATATCGGGATGCGAAACGAATGCCCATTGGCTAAGAAAAGCGGCCCCCCATGTCCCTTCTGGAGGATAAAATATAAATATGATGCACTAGGATTTACCGATATGCCAATTTACGCGCCTTCACAAAGACTT
>JBAVFZ010000441.1:0-1836 GCA_049684495.1 Anaerolineales bacterium
GCTCGCGCAGCATCTTTTTCGGAAGGTCCGACTTCTCAAGCCGTGTGGCAAGAAACGAGTAATGCCAGACGCCGGCGATCTCGTCATCCTTCTGCCAGCGGCGCGCAACGATGGTGACGGGCTTTCCCCAACCCTCGGGAAGGTGCGTGAAACAACACGTCTGAGAGGTCCGCCAACCGCGGCCCGCGTCCGCCCCCGTGTCGGCCCAAATCCACTGCGGCTGCTCCTGAGCCAAGCGCGTCAGAGAGTCTCGCTGCTGGTTGGCGCACACGATGAAATCCCAAGCCGCCCCCAACGCTTCCACGACCTGTTTCTCGAAATACGCCGCGTCCATCAGAGCCAGCACCCGCTTTCCTTTCCTTCCGAGCGCCGCAATCGCGCGCATGCCCTGGCGAATCACCGCCGGCATTCCTCTGCCTTCGTCGCGGTTCCCCTCGCACAAATCGTAGGCCGCCACGATCGGTCCCACCAAAAACGTCAGCAAACGGAGAATCTTTCTCCCCTCGCGCCCCATCGCCGCCGCGTCGAAAAAATTCCCTTCCACCTCCAGATCCGTCGCGTCCAGAAAAGCCACCACCCAGTCCGACAAGCACAGCGTCTGCTGATGCAGCCGCGACAGGCACCGGATCGCGCTCTGAAGAAGAAACGCCTCCAACTGGAGCCGCCGCTCCGGCAATGCCGCCTCCGGCGCGTCCGGAACCATCCGGTGCAGACGTTTGGGTTTGTTTTCCTCGCCGAACATGTCCAGAGCGGGAAGCGAGGCGCCCGCGGGCTTGTACCAATCCTCTTCTTTGCGCTCCGGCAATCCCGACAAATCGCACAACGCGCGATACACCGTGGAAGGCGACGGAACCCCGCCGGAGAAGCCGAACATCCTCGCTTGATCCTTGTCCTGACGAAGGGCTTCCGCCGCCTGCATGCCCTGGCCGCCCAGCATCATGCCCCCCAGAATCGCATACGCGCACTCTGAGGTCTTGAATCCCGCGTGGGGGGAGCGGTCCGGAAGATACTCCCGGATGTGGCGCATCATTCCTAGGGAGCGCAGGGTTTTCTCGGCCAGAATGGCGCCGCCCATCGGCGTGGCCTGAAAATCGGGGTCGAATTCCGCCTTGACAGCGCGGGGGCGTTTGGTGTCACTTGGAGTTCGCATCGGGAGCCCTTTCTGTGGGATCTTCTCATCAACGCAAGTCAAGATACCACAAGGCTCCCGGTGTGTCAACAACTAAGTTACTAAACACTCAACCGCCTTCTTGAAAGATCAGGGACGCTTCCGTGATCTTTCAAGCCTCGCGGAGGTTGGAGTCTTCCGTAGTCCGGCAGGGCCAAACCTTCCGGAGGAGAAAAAAGTTATGCACGGCCTTCCCGCGCTCCCGCCGACGAAGGCCGGGAGAGGAACCGGGCGAGTGTGTTGAGGGGAACTCCTTTCTTGTTGGCGCTGGGTCTACGGTTTCAGGTTCTTGTGGCTGTTCGCCGCGCTGACGGATCATAGCTGGCCCGCCGCAGCAAACGCCTTTCGCCAGAGCACCTGCCGTTTGGCGTCTACGTTGACGCCGGATAGTCGAACCGTCAGATAGCGGGCGCCTTGGACCAAGTACCCCGCGATCCGGAAATACATTTCGCGAATCCGCCAGAAGGCCATCCCGCGATCCGGCGCCGCCAACACCCGGTAACGCATCACCATCGCGACGTTCGATGCCGCCAGGCCCAACGCGTAATACGCCTGATCGATCCCGAGCCGCCCCGACCGCGGATGGTGAAGTCCGAAGTCCCGAAGCGGCGTCTTGTAGTGGTTTTCCCTTCCCTGTTTGGTTCCGTAAAGCATCCAGACGGCCGAGC
>JBAVFZ010000442.1:0-7586 GCA_049684495.1 Anaerolineales bacterium
TTTTTAAGACCGAGGCGGTCTTAAGACCGCCTCGGTCTTAAAAACCATAAAAATCCTCGCTTTCCGCAAAAAAACAGGGCGAATCACAAGTCCGTCCTGGCTGGGAATGCGGACCAATCGGTAGGCCGAAAAAAGAACGATAAAAACATGCTCCCCTTGCTGCGCATTCATTAACATTCTACAGGGGTAACCGGAGTGGTAATGCTTCGCGAGGATACCGCGAGGGCAGGCACCGGGATGACTCGTGATCGTCATGCCGGCGTGATCCAGGCCGGCAGCTTGCCTTACAGGGAATTATGCGTTTGTGCTCCTCGTGGATCCCGGCTAAGAGCACGCCGGGAGGACGAGCAGTAAAAGACACGCAGGGATGACGAACATGAAGAAGCGCGCGGGGATGACGATCATGCTGGCGTGCGGGGATGACGATTAAAAAAATTATTGGTTTTTAAATCTTCGCCGGATTGGTTGCGTGATCCTTTCGCGGCAGCAGGATCAACAAACCCAGCGGTCCTGCCATCAGAAGCCACATCACCGGAGCCAGACCAAACCCCTGCGCCAGACCGCCGAGCAGCCATGGCATCCCTCCGGCGAGTATCCCAAATGCCGAGGTGACGGCCATCGCGGTGCCGGACCGCCCGGGAAGGGTGGCGTACAACCGCGCCTGCGGGATGGCATACCACCCGGAGTTAAGGAGTCCCATAAGCGCCAGGAGGAGGAATTTCGCGGCGATCCACGGGACGAGCAGGAACCCCGCATACAAGCCAAGCATGAGCAGCGCGCTGATCCGCAGATACTTCAACGGATCCGTCCGCGTCAGCAGCGGGATAAGCAGCGCGTCCCCGAGAATTCCGACCCCGCTCCAAACCGCGACCATCAGGCTTGCCGTCGCGGTTGATACGTATGCGACATCGGTTCCATAAAGGGCGATGAACCCGAGCAGGACATCCAGCATCAGATCGCCCAGGGCGAGGAGTATCAACCAGCGCAGGACCTCTTTGCGGCGGATGGCGCTCAGGAAATCCGATAACAAGCCGCGGAAGGTGAGGCGTTCCGCATCTTCGGAAGACGCCGGGAACCGGCGCGGGACAAGCGCGAGAGTCAGGAGCCATGCGCACGCGGCGAACAGGAGCATCGGGATGCGCCAGCTCCCGCCGGCGATGAGGATCAGGGTCAGGAGGATCGGCCCGGCGACGACGCCGAGCGATCCGGCCAGGGTCCAGCGCGCCATCGATAATTCCCTGTGATCGGGATCCAAATCCATTAATGTGGCCTGCGACAGGCTGACGAACGCACCCGAGGAGGGGCTGGACAGAATCAAGGCTCCAAGGAGCAAGAGGAATGAAGCGGACGCGCCCAGCATCAGCATAGCCGCCAGGAAGCATGCGCCGCCAATAAGGATGATCCGTTTGCGGTGCCCAAGATCGCCGAGTAACCCGAGCGCAGGCTCGATGAGATTTCCGATAACCAGCGGCAATCCCAACAGCAGGCCGATCTGCGCGTAGGTCAGGTTCAGGTCGTCGCGGATGACCGGCCAGGCCGCCCCGATCGTGCCGTAGGCCAGCTCGTCAAGAAATTCGATCGCCAGGAAGACCGCCGCCAGTCCCACGGGCACGCCTAGCCGTCGAAGAAGATTGCGGGAAGAAGGGGTTTGTCTTTCCACGGGAATTGGGTCGAGGTAGTCCGCGGCAAACTACGCTTGATACGCAAGGCGGATGTACTTACCGCCACCAAGCTGGGAGAATTGGAAAGCCGTCGGGTTATTAAACTACCAACGCGGGATCCTGCGCGGTTTCATCATCGTATATACCGTGAAGCCCGCACCCCCGAGCAGTGCCAAACCGATCAATCCCACCCAAAGCGAACCGGAACCGCCGCCCCCATCGTTGGGTCTTTCGGGCGAGTTGGTCTGCACGGCGAAGCTGATTTTGGCCGTGGCGCCCGGTTCGAGCGTCAGGGATTTGTTCATCTCGCCCGTCGGATTGAAATTCTTCGGAGCGGCCGCCGCAATGCGGTACTCGCCGGCGGGAATGTCGACAAAGCAATCTTCCTGGGTGGTGTCGGCGATGGTGTGGTTGCCCACTTCGGTCCCGTCGGCGAGCGCCACACTGACCTGCCCGCCGGGCACCAATCCCTCGGTGGCTTCCTCTTGCGAGCCATCGCCGTTGATATCGTTGAAAAAGGACACACAGATGGTGCCTTTGCCGGTCACGGGCAGGGGCGACGGGGTGGCGGAGGGAAGGAAAGCCAGAGTCGGTTCGGCGTGGGTCGGCGTGACGACGCGCAGGATCAGGACCGTTCCGACCTGGAGCGGATCCTCGCGGCGGATGTTGTTCAGCCGTTCGAGTTCGTCGATCGGAACCCCGGTGATGGCGGAGATCTTCCACAGCGTATCGTTGTCCTGCACCGTATACAGGATCCGTCCGTCGGCGAGCGGCGTGGCGGTCTGATATGCGGTAGGCTGAAGCGCAGCCCTTTCCGACGGCCCGGCCAGCGCCGGGATGGCGGCGATCGTCAGCAGAAAGACGGCGATAAGAATCGACGAGAACAAAGATCGCATGAGGCTCCTTCGGTTGAATTGGGCGGGTCCAAGGGGGGATTATAGCCTATCGGGAAAGCGTCGATATCCCGGCAGAAAATAGCCTTTTATTATTGTTTTTTACGTTTTTTCTGTGGGTTGGGAAGAAACCTAACGCGAAGGCGCAGAGACGCAGAGGCGTAAAGTTAACCTGGAACCTCAGTAGAATTTGGAGATAGGTATAACCCTTATTCTTAACGGTTGGAAAATCCGTATGATCCTTTAACAATCCGTGTAATCCGTGGTCTAGAACAAACCTCGCAGGACAATCAGCAATCCAAGGACCGCCAGCGGGATGCCGATCACCGCGCCGACGACGGTCAGTGAGACGATGCCGCCCACGAGCATCAGGACGGCGCCGATGAGGACCGCCACCAGGCGGCCGGTCAGGCCGATCAACCCGGCGAGCAGTTTCCAGAGCGCGATGAACGGCCAGAGGAGCCAATGGCTGTGATGTTTGGGATGCGGCATGGGCGGTCCTTTCGGCGGATGTATTCCCGGATACCCATTCCTACGAAGCGGCGAGGGAATGGTTTCGCGGGCCTATGCCTCGGACGCCAACCGCATCAGCACCCGAAGGTCGTCGCGGGTGCCGAAGGCAAAGACCTGCATGCCTTCGGTAAAGCGGGTTTCCGGAGCGGGCCTCTGGTTCACCGCGGACCCGGGAACCTTGTACGCCAGAACTGAAACGTTGAGCTGAAGGCGGGTTTTGGCTTCCGCCAGCGTCAGCCCTTCAAGCTTGGAGGCCTTTCCCACCCTGACTTGTTCCAGCAGGAGTTCCATACCGCCTGCGTGGGCCACCTCTTCGAGAAAATCCGCAATCTCCGGATGCAGCAGCATGGTCACCATGCGGCGGCCGGAGATGCTGTACGGGAGAAGGACGCGGTTGGCTCCGGCGCGGAGCAGCTTCGATTCCGACTCTTCGAAATTGGCGCGGGCGATGATGTTCAGGTCCGGGTTCAGCCCGCGGGCGGTGAGCGTGATGTAGACGTTCTCGGCGTCGGAATCCAGCGCGGCCACCAATCCCCGCGCGCGGCGGATCCCCGCCTGTTCGAGCAGCCCTTCGTTCGCGGCGTTGCCCTGCAGCGCCAGGTAGCCGAAGCGGCGGGTCTGCTCCATGCGTTCGGTTTCCTTCTCCAGGATGACGAACGGAACGCCCTCGGACTTCAGATCCTGAGCCACAAATCTTCCGACCCGGCCGAATCCGCAAACGATGACATGGCGGTTCAGCGTATCCAGCATTTTTCGTCTCCTTCGTGCATCCCAGTGCGCGCGCCACTGACCCGATACCAGATAATCCACGCTGGCCGTGACCGTGTACGCCGCGATCCCGCCGCCGCCCAGGATCAGGAGTATCGTGAAGATCCGGCCGGCCGGCGAAAGCGGATGCACTTCTCCGAAGCCGACCGTGGTCAGCGTGATCACGGTCATGTAAAGGGAATCGAGCAGGGTGAATCCTTCCAGCACCCGGTAACCGGCGGTGCCGATGCACACCAGCAATATAAGGGCGAGCGCGGTTCTGAAGAGGTAGGCGAGGGGATTGCGCGGTAGGGTTTGTTCCACGCCGGGCTCCGGGTGAAATCGCGGGGGGCGTTTGGGGTTAAGAGTCGAATCCCCGGGAAGGCTAAGCCGGAGCGGCGGTGGAGACGGCGTCGGCCGGGTCCTTTACCAACTGGCGGAAGGTGATTTCCTTCAAGCGGGAAACCAATTCCTCCTGCAGCCGGCACCATACCGGACCCACCAGGCATTCCTTCCCGAACTGGCAGATGGAAAGGTCGAGCGCGCATTCGTTAATGGAAAGGGGGCCGTCGATGGCTTCGATCACTTCCAGGAGCGTGATCTCGCCCGACGGACGCGCCAGGGTCACCCCGCCCCGCGCGCCGCGCGAGGTGTTTACCAGCCCGGCAACGGATAGCTGGGAGATGATCTTGGCGAGAAACGAAGGGGGGATGTGTTTGGCTTCGGCAATGATATTTGTCGGAGCCCGGCCCTTTTTCTCGTTTTCCGCCAGAAAAAGGATTGCTCGGATGGCGTAATCGGCCTGGCGTGTGATTTCCATAAGAGCCTTCTTGGGTTTTCCGGATGGGAAATATCATATTCCACCTTTCCGTTTGCGGCAAGTGGCAACCCGCCCATTCCCGGGAGCGCCGGGCGGCATCTGCCTGGGAAGCCCGAAATATCAAGGCTTTTTCTTATCCGCGGAAATGGAATACAATTCCGATACCGCCTTTGGCGGCTAATGATTCTTAATGGAGGCTGGATGAAGGACATTTGCGTTATCGGGGTGGGGTATGTGGGGCTGGTCACGGCGGCCGGGTTTTCGGACCTTGGGAACCGGGTGACCGCGCTGGATATCAATGAAGAACGGGTCCGAAATCTGCGCAAGGGGATCCTTCCGATCTATGAGCCGGGGCTGGAGGAGGTCGTCCGCCGCAACGTTCAGGCCGGACGGCTTACCTTCACCACATCCTATGCCGAGGGTCTGGAGAAGGCGGATTTCGCCTTCATCGCGGTCGGGACTCCGGAAGGCGTGGACGGCGAGGCGGACCTGCGCTACGTCCGTGACGCGGCGGAAGCGATCGCCAAGGCGATGAACCGCCCGCTGGTGGTGGTCAACAAATCCACCGTCCCGGTCGGCACGGGGGACTGGGTGGCCGAAATCATCCGCTCGCACCTGGCCCAACCGCTGCCGTTCTCGGTCGTCTCCTGCCCGGAGTTCCTGCGCGAGGGCTGCGCGCTTGCGGATTTTCTCAATCCGGCGCGGACGGTGCTCGGGTCGATGGACCGCGAAGCGGCCGACAAGGTGGCGCAGCTGCACCTGCCGTTGCGGGCGCCGATCGTGATCACCGACCTGCGCACGGCGGAGATGATCAAGTACGCCTCGAACGCTTTCCTGGCGACGAAGATCTCCTTCATCAACGAGATTGCCAACGTCTGCGAAGCGCTGGGCGCCGACGTGAAGGAAGTGGCGAGCGGGATGGGATACGACCCGCGCATTGGGCGGCAGTTCCTGGAGGCGGGGATCGGCTACGGCGGATCCTGCTTCCCCAAGGACGTCAAGGCGCTGGCCCACATGGCCTCGGTGCAGGGGCGCAACCCCCAGCTGCTGCAGGCGGTGATGGACATCAACGACGACCGGATGCGCATTCTGGTCGAGCACGTGGAAAGCCTTCTCGGAAAAATCGAAAAAAAGGAGATCGGGCTGCTGGGCCTGGCCTTTAAATCCAACACCGACGATGTGCGCGAAGCGCCCGCGCAAAAGGTCGCGGCGCTGCTCGGGCAGCGCGGCGCCGCGGTGCGGGCATACGATCCGGTGGCGATGGAAAACGCCGCGCGGACGATGCCCGGCATCCGCATGTGCCCCGACCCCTATGCGCTGGCCGATGGGGCGGATGCGCTGGTGGTGGTCACCGACTGGAACGAGTTCAAACAACTCGACCTGCCGAAGGTGCGGAATTTGATGCGCACGCCAAACCTCATCGACGGACGCAACATTTACGAACCGGAGGAGATGAAAGCGCTCGGCTTCCGCTACCGCGGGATCGGCCGCGGCTACAACGGAGCCCACCCCGCCCCGCCGGCGCCGGCCGCGAAGGGCCGCGCGAAATGACCGCCGCGCGGATCCGCCGTGCCCGCCTGCGCAACGGCCTGCTGGTGCTCCTGAAGGAAATCCACGCCGCGCCGCTCGTGAGCCTGTGGACGTGGTACCGGGTGGGCTCGCGCAACGAACGCGCCGGGCTGACCGGCATTTCGCACTGGGTCGAGCATATGCAGTTCAAAGGCTCGCCCGCCTTCCCCTCCGGCAGCCTGGACCGCGCGGTCTCGCGCGAGGGCGGGGTGTGGAACGCGATGACCTGGCTGGATTGGACCGCCTATTACGAAACCATCCCCTCCGACCGGGCGGACCTCGCGCTGCGCCTGGAAGCCGACCGGATGCTCAACAGCTCCTTCGCCCCCAAAGAAGTCACCTCCGAACGGACGGTGATCATTTCCGAGCGCCAGGGCTACGAGAACGAGCCCACCTTCCGGCTCTCGGAGGAGATCCAGGCCGCCGCGTTCCGCGTGCACTCGTATCACCACGAGGTGGTGGGGGACGTGGCCGACCTTTCCTCGATGATGCGGGACGATCTCTACGGCCACTACCGGACCTATTACGTCCCCAACAACGCGCTGGTGGCGGTGGCGGGAGATTTTTCCGCGCGCGAGATGCTCGACCGGATCCGCCAGCTCTACGGCGCCGTTCCGGCGGGCCCGCCGCCGCCGCAGCACACCCGCGCCGAACCGGCCCAGAAGGGCGAACGCCGCGTGACGGTCGAGGGACCCGGCGAGACGGCTTACGTGGAGGTGGCGTATCATGCGCCTTCCGCGACCGATCCTGATTTCTTCCCGATGGTCGTGCTCGACAGCGTGCTGGCCGGCCCGAGCAACTTCAACATGTTCTCAGGCGGCATATCCAACAAGACCTCGCGCCTCTACCGGGCTCTGGTGGAAACCGAACTGGCGGCCGGGGTGAGCGGCGGCCTGGCCGCGACGATGGACCCCTACCTCTACTCCATCACCGCGACGGTCCGCAACGAAAAAACGCCGGAGCAGGTGCTGGCGGCGCTGGATGCGGAACTGCGGCGGATGACGGACGAACCGATCCGCCGCGAGGAAATGGACCGCGCCATGAAGCAGGCGCGCGCGATCTTCGCCTACGGCAGCGAGACGGTGACCAACCAGGCGTTCTGGATGGGGTACGCCGAGATGTTCGCCTCGATCGACTGGTTCGACAACTACCTTGCCTCGCTGGCCGCGGTGACGGCCGACGACGTGCAGCGCGTGGCGCGCAAGGTGCTGTCCAAGCGCAACCGCACGGTCGGTTTCTACCTGCCGACGGGCGCGGAATCCGCGCCGGTACCGGAAGGGGGCCATTGATGCGGCGAACCAAGATGCCATCCAAAATCCGAAAGCCGAAGACGGCGATCCGCCGGAAAACTACCCCGGCGCGCCGGGCGGCCCGCCGTGCCGC
>JBAVFZ010000443.1:0-3547 GCA_049684495.1 Anaerolineales bacterium
GCCACAAACCGGCTGGCTCGAGAGGATATTGGGAGGGCATTCGCCGCAGCCGGCCGCGTACCGTTGATGAATCCGCAGCCCAATCGATAAGCGTTTCAGGCCGGTGGAAAGCGAACACCCGCCGCGAACGCGGTTCCGGGTCTCGCTCATCACGGAAGTATGTCTCCACTCCGGTGCTTTCATACAGAAAGGGAAGGGGAAGGTCCACATGAGGGATATTTTTCGGTAAACCGATTGAATACTTCGCCGCTTGATCCGCCACGCCGGAAAGTGGCGTACCGGAAGGCTTAGCCTCCACCACACCGACCGCTTTTTTATCGGCAAATAGGAGGTAATCCGCTTCGCCCGTTTCCAGTGGAAACTCGCGTACAGCCACCCCTCGCCCGGCGTGCAGATTAATCGCGGCGCGATCCTGTACGATCCAACCGCAGTCGGATAGTTCTTTATCAATCTGTTGGCGGGCAAGGGCTTCCGGATCGGTCATTTTTCTATGAATCTTCCTACTGAAGTATAGCAAAGGATGGGAAAAGGGTGGATAATTGAAATTATCGAGGATTAGATTAGCTGTATTTTAAAAATGAACACCTACCTCGCCCTCACCGATTATCGCTGGTTCACCTTCCTAGCTTCCCTGCCAAAGCTCGAGGAGATCAACTTCTGGCAGCCGGGCGGAAACCGGGCTTTTGGCGCAATCCAGCCAAACGAGTTGTTCCTCTTCAAACTCCACAGCCCGCGTGAATTCATAGTTGGTGGTGGATTCTTCGCGCACTCCTCGCTACTGCCGGTGAGCCTGGCCTGGGATGCGTTCGGAACCGCCAACGGCGCAGCTTCGCTCGAACAGATGCGGGCACATATCGAACAATATCGCAGGCAGAAACCAGCCGGCGCCGAGGATTATAGAATCGGCTGCATCCTGCTCTCCCAGCCCTTCTTCTTAAAGGAAGCCGACTGGATCCCGGTCCCGAAGGATTGGAGCCCGAACATCGTCCAAGGCAAGACGTACGATCTAACGATAGAACCGGGATTGACGCTATATCGACAATTGCAGGAACGTCTGTCGCTTTCCATTACCATTCGCGAAGAAATCGCCGCCGCCGACGTGCCAGCCGAGAAATACGGCGCGCCGATGGAAATCCTGCCGCGCCTAGGCCAGGGAATCTTCCGAGTCGTAATCATCGACGCCTACGGCCGCCGGTGCGCCGTCACGGGAGAAAAGGTCCTGCCCGTCCTCGACGCCGCCCACATCAAACCCTACTCTAAAGACGGCACCCACAAGCCCGACAACGGGATCCTCATCCGCAGTGATCTGCACACGCTCTTCGATTTGGGTTATGTGACGATTACACCGCAATACCGATTCGAGGTTAGCAAACACATCCCCCCGCTCGCAAAATCTTCGCATCGGAAGACCCCCGATGCTCATTGCTCGGGGGGCAAGCGCGAGGATTACGAGAACGGGCATGAATATTATGCGCTACACGGACAGGCCATTCATGTACCCGAAAAAGCGGTTTATAAACCGGCGGGCGAGAATTTGGCGTGGCACAATGAGAATGTGTATAAGGGATGATTCGAAGACCTGTCAGGTCTTCCTGACCTGACAGGTCTGAAAAATAATAGGGGCGAAATATGGACAACAAATATCATCAAGCCGGAAAATCCACGCGCGAGATGGCCTTTCGCCGATGGCGGAACGCCGTTATCGTCGGCTTGGTCGTTATCGGGATCGCCCTGATCATTCTTTTCCTCATCTCAAACTCCAAAGCGCTTGGATTGAGCGGCGGGGTAATCCTGATCCTCCTGCTGGCAATCTGGCTTATGGGAGAATGGTATGAGGGTTTTGGCCGCCGAAGCCGGAAACGCGAAAAGCGCGCGGTCCGCGGCGCGAGAGCGGAGGAAACGATCGGCTTTCTCCTCGACTCAATGGGGCCGGAATTTTTTATCCTTCATGATATTGAAAGCCCATTCGGAAACATCGACCATATCGTCATCGGTGAGTTTACCGGTGTTTTTCTGATCGAAACGAAATCTCACAACGGCAAAGTTGGGGTTTTCGAAGGCAGGATAATGGTAAATGGCAAACAGCCGGAGAAGGATTTTATCAAACAAACCTTGAATAACACGTACTGGTTGAAGGAAAGAATAACCCGGATTGCCGGAATACAGCCTTGGATAACGCCCATATTGGTTTTTACAAACGCATTTGTACCCTATTCACAACCCATTAAGAATATACACGTCATCAACAAGAAATATCTATCCAGTACCATCAGGCAGAAGATGAGGGTGGATGAGACAATTACCCGGATATGGAAAATGAAAGAAGCCATTGCCGAAGACCTGATGAAAAAGGAATAAATAATATTCTACCGATCTTCAATACTCGCAAATATGCGATAATGGAATAGCGTGATTTTCACCACATGAGGTCTCCCGTGTCCTCCCGCCGTACCTTCCTCAAAACGCTCGGCCTGCTCGGCCTCACCGCCTGCTCCCGTCCGGCCATCGAAGCGACCCCGGCGGCAAGCCGGGAAGCCGGGACGCCTCAAACGCCTCCGCCGACTTCGACAAGAGTTACACCCTCGCGGACCGCAAATCATCCTTCCGGGAGAATAGATAAGCTTGGCGGCCTTTTCCATTCGGAATATAATAATGGGACTATTCTTTCTGACTTTTCCCTGGAAAGCTCATGCGCTTTTTCAGGAGAAGGATTGGCGGAAGACAATCATGGAGGTTCAAGCACCTCCAAGAAAATCCACCATCCGCTGAAATCAGGAACCCTAAATCCGGCAGTTTCATCGGGTATGATCGGCGGCATTCAACGAGGAGGGGAAATGAACCAACAATGGGAGGGTGTGCTTCTGATTCAAAAAATGGCGGGGAGGCTTATCCTATGGCTTTCCATGGCGCTATTATTATCATCCTGTGGACTTGTCACCCGGGCTCCTACTGCGACAGACGTTCCGGGCGCGAAGGTTCAAGTTTGGATGACCCTTTCCGATGAAACAAAGAAATTATCTCCGGAACCCGACCAGAGCTTCCTCAATGGGCCCGGCACATTGGCTCAAACCATTTCCATCGATCCAAGCATCCTTTTCCAGCGCTTCGAAGGCGCCGGCGCCGCGATGACGGATTCGGCCGCCTCGGTGATTTTCAACGCGCTGCCGCAGAATCGCCGGGATGAATTGATGCGCAACCTGTTTACGCGCAAGGATTCCGGGATCGGGATCAATTACATCCGCATCCCCATGGGCGCGACGGATTTTTCGCTCGGCAACTACACCTACGACGATATGCCTTCCGGAACGACGGATTCCGGGCTGGCTCATTTTTCGATCAGCCATGATGAGGATTACATCATCCCCCTCTTACAGCAAGCCGCGAAGCTCAACCCGCAACTGAGGTTCATGGCCAGTCCGTGGAGCTCTCCGGCATGGATGAAGGATAGCGGCCGCCTGAACGGCGGCACGCTTAATCCGGCGTACTACCGGGCTTTTTCAGATTATTTTGTCAAGTTCATCCAGGCCTACGGCGCCGCCGGTATACC
>JBAVFZ010000444.1:0-6681 GCA_049684495.1 Anaerolineales bacterium
GGGCAGATGCCCGGCGTTTTTCGTTCCGTGAGGCGAACCGATGGGTCGCCCCTACGATGCTACGCTGCGCATATAACCTTCGCCAATGCCTCGGGCTGAATACCGGGCGCGGAGACGCCATAGGTCCGGAAGAACCATGCGATCCGCTCTTCCAGCGGGGCAATCCGGATTTCAACACCTTCGAGCGCCCGCTCCAGATCCTCCAGCCGCGCGGCCGGGAAGAAAAAGAAATCCCCGCTCAAGTGAATATCGCGCAGTTTCCCGTTGGCATTCACCGCCGACATCCGGACGAGCCCGCCCGGCAGCTTGGCCACCCGCTCCAGCACGCTCACCCCTTCGGCGATCTTCACTTCGCGCCCGGCCTGCTCGCGCCGGTCGTTCTCCATCACCCAATCCGGCGTGGAATATACGGCCGCCAATGCATCCGCCTGCTTGCGCAGCTCGCCGTCCACTTTGCGCGGAAAAAGCCGGCCGAACAACGCCTCGCAACGGCGGATGAAACCCGCGCTGAGTTCGCCGATGGAGGGCGCCGGCTTCCCGGTTTCGCGCGGGATGGTGGTCAGGTTTTCCTGAAGCGTCTTGAACACCTTGTCCCGGAATTTTTCGTCCGGAACCCGCAACACCCGCGCCATCTGTTCGAAGTTGAAATCCAGCAGGAAGTTGCCGACCACGACGACCCGCTCCTGGATTTCCGCCGCGCCGTTGCCGGATATCTTTTTTCCGCCGGCGAGGATGTCGTTGACCGGTTTGTATTCCGCCGGGACTCCGAATTCCCGGTAGGTGTCGATCACCGGTTGAAGGATGAATTTAAATAATTCCGCTTTATCCGAAGGGAGGCGCGGATCGTCTTTGCGGAGGATGAACTGGTAGAAGAGCTGGCCGCGGTCGAGGTAAACCGCCCCGCCGCCCACCTCCCGGCGGAACAGCGGGATGCCTTCGCGCGCGATGTACTCCAGATCGAGTTCCTTGGCGGCATCCTGATGGAAACCGAGGCACACATACGGCGAGGCCGGCTCCACCAGGCAGAGCGCTTCGCGTCCGAGATGCGCCAAGGCGTGGTAGATCGATTGGGTATCCTGCCATGGCCGCGTGCCGAGATTGTAGAGATCCATGCCCTCTCCTTAAGATAGAAAGGTGGTCGAGTAGCGGTCTTTGCGTATCCCTGGCCCAGCCCGCCAGGGCGGGCGAGACCACCGGTTTAGTCAGTGGAACATGGTCTCGATACGGGCTTCGCTTTCCCTCGCTTCGCTCGGGACTAGCGCTCCGCCCTACTCGACCAGCCCTTCCCAAGGGATGAGTCATTCTCTCCAAGAATTTAATACTGCTTCCGCCCTTGCCAGCATCTCCGGAAGGGCGGCGGCGGCAACCGGGCTGAGCCTGTCCCCGGTCCCCAGGTCCGCCGGCTGCATCCCGATCAGCATCATCCTGGGAGGGAACCGCCCGCGGATGCGCGCCAAGCCAAGCACCTCCTGGAAGGTCACCTGATGCTCGGATAGTTTGATCCCGGCGTACTGCGGAATAGAATCCCCGTCGAGTTCGATTACGGATCCCGGCGGAGCGCCGCGGTCCACCGCATCGAGAATTAATAGCGACTTCGCTTCTTCGATATACGAAAGAAGGTTCAGGCCGAGTGTTCCCCCGTCGAGGAAATCCGCATCCGGCATGTCCTCCCGGTGGCGTCCGGCGAGTGCGCGCACCGCATGCACACCCACGCCCTCGTCCGTGCGCAGGAGGTTGCCCACACCCAGGATGGTGACCGCCTTGGCCATCCGGAACTACCGCACACACACGTTCAGGCCGACTCCAATTTCACCCAGATCGGCTCCGCGCGCGTCCACCAGGTGGATCGCGCAAGCCATGCACGGGTCGAAGGAATGGATTACCCGCAGGACCTCGAGCGGCTTCTGCGGATCGGCCAGTCTGGTTCCCACCAGCGCCATCTCGTACGCGCCGGGCGTGCCTGCGGGATCGCGCGGGGAGGCGTTCCAGGTGGTCGGGACGACCATCTGGTAATTGGCAATCTTGCCGCCGTCGATCACGATCCAGTGCCCGAGCGCGCCGCGCGGCGCTTCGCAAAACCCGAACCCTTCGGCATGCGCCGGCCAGGTGGCCGGCTCCCATCGTTCGCCGTTGAAGGTTTTGGTATCGCCCGCCTTGATCTTTTCCAGCAGCGATTGATACATCGCCGGCATCGCGTGCGCGATCACGGCGGTTTCCAGACCGCGCGCCGCGGTCCGGCCGAGCGTGGTGAAGAGCACGTCCGGGAAGGGCAGCTTGCGCCCGGAGACCTGGTTCAATCGCGCGACCGCCTGGGCGGCGAGTTCCCGCGTCTCGGCGTGGCCCGCAGCGTACAGCGCGAGCACCCTGGAAAGCGGGCCGACTTCCATCGGCTGATCCGCCCAGCGCGGCGCCTTGAGCCAGGAATATTTCCCGTCCACGTTCAGGTGGTCATACGGCGGCTGCGGGCCGGTGTAGTTGAGAGCGGTTTCTCCCTGCCAGGGATGCAATCCGGCGGAATCCCCCTCCCCATACCGGTACCAGGAGCGGGCGACATACTCCTTCATCTTTTCCATGTCCCGCGGATCGGGTTCCTGAAGATTGCCCAAGTCCCGGTTGAGGATCACGGCGCGCGGGATCAGATACCCCTTGGTATCCAGTGGATCATCCCCGGGGAACTCACCCCAGGTCAGGAAGTTTTTCAATCCCTCGCCGAGCAGCGCATGCGTTTTGAAGTAAGCATCGTCCTTCAGGTACAGCCCGCCCACCGCCAGAAGGTCCGGCAGGTAAACCTGCTCGACGAAGGCGATCATCTTGTCGATGGAGGCGGCGATGATCGACAGCCGTTCGGCGTTCAGCGTGAGATCCCCATTCAGGTCGATCGAGATGGGCATCCCGCCGACGACGAAATTCGGGTGCGGATTCTTCCCGCCCAGGATGGTGTGGATCTTGGTGACGTCCTTCTGCCAATCCAGCGCCTCCAGGTAGTGCGCCACCGCCAGCAGGTTGACCTCCGGCGGGAGAATGTACGCCGGATGCCCCCAGTACGCGTTGGCGAAGATCGAAAGCTGGCCGCTGTCGATAATCGCCTTTACTTTTTTCTGCACGTCCGCGAAATACCCGGCCGAGGCGTTCGGCCACGGCGAAAGCGATTGCTGCAGCGAGGCGGTCGCTTGCGGGTCGGCGGCGAGCACGCCGGTGATATCCACCCAATCCAGCGCGTGCAGGTGATAGAAGTGCATCACGTGGTCGTGCACGTACTGCTGGGCGATCATCAGGTTGCGCAACAGGTTGGCCGCCGGCGGGATGCGGACCTGGAGGGCGTCCTCCACCGCGCGGATCGAGGCGAAGGCATGCACGGTGGTGCACACGCCGCAGGCGCGCTGGGTGAAGGCCCAGGCGTCGCGCGGGTCGCGGCCGCGGAGGATGCGTTCCAGCCCGCGCACCATCGTCCCGGAAGAGTAGGCCTCGGTGATCACGTTGTTGGCATCCAGCTTGGCCTCGATCCGCAGGTGGCCTTCGATGCGGGTGATCGGGTCGATGACAATTCGCTCGGCCATTCGGTTCTCCTTCCTACGATTCCATCGCGCCGGCGACCAGCTCGGAAAGCCCGGCCACCTTCACGTCCAGCCCGAAGTGCGCGACGCAATCGGTGAACTGCAGGCGGCAGTTGGAGCAGGTCATCGCCACCGTCTTGGCCTTCACCGCGCGCAACTGGTCGATTTTAAGTTCGAATGCCGCGTAGCGGTTGGGGTCGGCTTCCTTGATCGCGATCACGCCGCCCCCGCCGCCGCAGCAGACGGCTTCTTCCTTGTTCGGGGTCATCTCCTGGAAAGCTTTCGGCGCGAGCACCCCCAGAACCTTGCGCGGCTCGTGGATGTGGCCGCCGCGCCGTTGGATCTTGCAGGCGTCGTGGAAAGTGATGATCCCGCCGTCATCCAGCGCGCCCGTTTTGACTATGATTCTGCCGCTGTGGATGTAATCCCAAAGCGCTCCGGCAATGTGCGTCACCTCGATCCCGGCCGGGACTTCCATCATGTTCGCCGCGGTCCAGCGCAGCGCGTCGTAGGCATGCCCGCATTCGCTCACCAGGATGCGTTTCACTTCGAGTGCTTTGGCCGCGTCGAAGACGCGCTTCATGAACAGGATCGTGCGTTCCGGGCTGCCCTCATAGAAGCCGAAGTTCACCACCTCGCGGCCCTTGCGGCTGAGGGTCCATTTCTCGCCGGCCGCGTGCAGGATCTTGGCGATCGCCGCGACGTTGCCGGGGAACTTCATGATTTCAATCGAAGAGAACACCACCAGCACGTCGGCCCCCGGCTGATCGATCGGGAGCTCGACCTCCCACTCGTCGGCGATCCATTCCATGCGCTGGTCGAAAACCGTGTCGGTCACGCCCAGCGGGCTGCCCTCGCTGACTTGTTTGTTCACCGCGGCCATCAGGTCGGCCGGAACGGCGTCCGCGGCGGAAAGCGCTTCGCGGACGTTGTGGATCAGCGGCCCGAGGTCGATCCCCATCGGGCACACCAGCGCGCACTTGTTGCACATCGTGCAGGCTTCGTAATCGATCTCGCTCCAGGCGGAAATATCGGCGTCGGTAATCGGCCGATCCAGCCCGAGGGCGATCTTCACACTTCCGGAAACGGTGAAGCGCTGTTCGTAAGCCCGGCGCAGCAGTTCGATCTTCCACACCGGAGCGTATTCCGGATTGCCTGTTGCCTGATAGAAGTGGCAGGCTTCGGCGCACATCCCGCAGCGGGTGCAGGCTTCCAGCTGGGCAGCCACCCAGCCGCCGGTATCGGAGAGGAGCGTTTGGATAGCGGATTGCGTTTTCATCATCAGCCTCCCTACGGCGTCGCCGCGCGCTTGCCGAACTGCGCGCCATGGATCGTGCGCGAGAAGAAATAGAACAGGAAGTGCGCGATCCGGCTAAAGGGGATCCAGATCAGCAGCAGGTCGACCGCCGCCATGTGGAGGGTGAATCCCACTTCATAACGGAAGAACAAATGGTGGGTGAGGATGTACCCGCTGAGCATCGGCAGGAAGACCAACAGCAGGTTGAGCCATTCCGCCGCGCCCGTGAGCAATTTGAGCACCGGATGGATCAGGCGGTTGATCGCCAGCGCGATCATCGCGGCGATCCCCGCCGCCGCCAAGCCGTCCACGACCGGCAGGGGAAGCGTCGGCCAGCCGAAGCCGATCAGGCTTTTCCATACCAGCATGTGGGCCGTCCCCAGCAGCAGGACGACGAACAGGCTCAGGTGAAAGAGTCCGCCGGCGAGGTAGATCACCGGATTGCGCGAGAAGGTATTCTTCACCCAGGGGATGAACGGCCAGATGACCAGCCCTTTCAAGTAGGAGACGATCACGCCGCCCAGCTTGCTGCCTTTCCCGGGAACCTTGTCGCGCTTCCACCCCAGGAGCAGCACGCGCGCCAGGCGATAGCTCATCCCGCCGATGAAGACGATCAGCGCGGCATAGAAGAACGGGCCGCGCGTAAAAGCGAGGGCGCTGTTCCAGTTCATTGCTCCTCCTTCCCCGCCCCGGCCTTCGCCGGATGCTTCTTCTGCGATCGGTTCACGAGCGCGGCGCCGATCCCGGCCGCCGCGCCGATGCCCGCCGCGGCCGCGACGGCCGCGACGGCCGGGCGTGAAAGCGGCGCGCTCTGCCCCTGATAGAACCCGCCGCCGTCCCAGAAGTCCGGCTGCGAGCACCCCAGGCAGGGGTGTCCGGATTGCACCGGGAAGGAAAGCCCGGCATCCCATTTAATCGTGGCGCAGGCGTTGTACGTCGTCGGCCCTTTGCATCCGAGCTTGTAGAGGCACCAACCCTGGTGCGCCCCTTCATCATCGAAGGCCGAGGCATACTTTCCGGCTTCGTAGAACGGCCGGCGCAGGCAGCGGTCGTGAATGGTGTTGCCGTAAAACGCGATCGGCCGCTTGAGGGAATCCAATTCCGGAACGCCGAACAGGACGTAATGCGCGATCACCCCCGTCGTGACTTCGGGGATGGCCGGGCAGCCGGGGATATTGATGATCGGTTTATCCTGTATCAGCGCCATTACACTGCGCGCGTCGGTCGGGTTGGGGCTGGCTTTGGGAATGCCGCCGAAGGAGGCGCAGTTGCCGGTGGCGAGGATCGCCGCCGCGCCGGCAGCCGCTTCCTTTAATAAGTCGGTGGCCGTCCGCCCGCCGATCGTGCAATACACGCCGCCGTCGGCGGTCGGGATGCTGCCTTCCACCACCAGCACATAGGCGCCCGCATACTTCTTCATGGCCGCCTGTTTCGCTTCTTCCACCTGGAAGCCGGCCGCCGCGGATAGGGTCTCGTGGTATTCGATCGTCAGCGTGTTCAGAACGAGATCGACGAGCGTCGGCGCCTGCGAGCGGGTGATGGCTTCGCTGCAGCCGGCGCAATCCTGAAATTCCAGCCAGATCACCGGCGCGCGCTGCTTCGTTTCCAGCGCACGCAGCACCCGCTCGACCGGATCCATGGATTTCGCCAATGCCCGGACGGGGGAATCCATCAGCCCGATCACACCCGCCAGTGCCCCGCCGATCTTCAGGAATTCCCGGCGGGAGATTCCCTGTTGGCGTAGTTCCTCCGCGATGGTTTCAATTGGCATAATGGCCTCCTTCGGATCTATCCTAACCCCCTCTCCTCCGTCCCCTCTCCCCCTTCCCC
>JBAVFZ010000445.1:0-2564 GCA_049684495.1 Anaerolineales bacterium
GGATAAGGAGGGGCGGGATGGGATGGTTTATCTCAGGAGTGAAATGGGAGGAGGAGATCGCAGCAAGTCACCTCGACCAGTAGATGGCAAGAGCGCACCTTCCAGGCCCGGCAATTTAATGCTACCGCCTTTGGTGGTAATTTTCTAAATAAACCGGGGGAGAATCCGGCCCGACCGCGGGCCATCCACGGTCCGGCCGGGTGGAGTAACTTCTTAGAACTTGATGGTATCGGCGGGAGAGGGGGTGGAAACCGGAGCGGCGGGAGCGGGCGACTCCGACCCGGCCGTTGCCTTGTTCCGCTTGCGGAGGTAGAAGAACGCCCCGACCCCGGCTCCGATCAGCAGGATCACCGTGCAGCAGCCGCACGTCAGGATGATAACGAGGATCAGGATGGTCGGATCGAATCCTCCCACTCCGCTTTCCGCGGTAAACCGCATGGGTGTGCCGCTCGCCGCCAGGTCCCAGGTTAGGGTCCGGCCGTTCACCTGCGTGGCGTTGTTATCCCCGACCGTACCGGGCGCCTCGACCGACCACTCGCAGCCAAACTTGGCGGGATCGGATGTGGTGCAGGGGAACCGGCTCCAGGAGAGGTCGAGGGAAAAGGAGCCGTCCTTGATCTCGAGGGCCCGCACATCCACCGCGAATTCATCCTCGAAATGATTGCGAAGCCCCTGCAGGTTGTCCATCGCAACCGAATACGTGCACCAGATTTCCTCGCCGTGCGATTTCTGGTTGAAGGTGCCGAAGTTGCTTTCAATTTCCTTCGTGGCTTCCGCGCAGAGCTCATCCTCGGAATAATCGGCGTCTTTCAGAGCTTCATCGATTCCGGTCTTGCTGAACTTAAGGATGGTTTCAAACTCCGCCGAACCGTCCTCGTGGACGACGGTCAGGAATTGGAAAACGATCTGGCTTTCCGTTGCAGGTGCGAGGACCGCCGGATTGACGAATGCAAATAAGGCCAGCGGGGCCAGGCCAAGCCAATAGGGGGTTCTTTTCCCGTTCATGAATGCTCCTTGGCAGGATGGGATGGTGTATCCAATAGCCGCCGGGTCCATCCGGCTTCGTGCGAAAGGATCAAGATTACGCCGCTGTGGGGGCGGTTTTTTTCCGCCGCAGGAAGAAGAAGGCGGCTCCACCCGCGATCAGGATTACCAGGCAGCAGCAGCCCAGCAGGCCGATCACGGCCAGGATCGTCAGAGTCGGGTCCAGGCCCAGCAGGCCGCTTCCGCCGGTTTTGCTTTCGGCGCGGATGTGGGAGGAAGCGTTCATTTCCAAAAGGTTCCAGGTAAGTGTCTGGCCGCTCTTTTCGTCGGCGTTGGTATCCACCACTTCGCCCGGCATGTTCAGGATCCAATTCGCCTCGATATCGAAGCCCGCTCCGCTCTCCAATTCGCCGAAGATCGAAGACCCCGCCACTTTCGGCATCAGGTCGTAATACAGGTGGCCGCCGTCGATTTCCAGGCGCGTGAATTCGGCGCCGCCCAAATCCCCTTCGACCAGGGTTTCATATTCATCCAGATCTTTGAAGGCCGTTTCCGCCGCGCAGGTGAGGGCGCCGTCGAGGTTCTTCTCGGATATTTCCCAATCGTCGTACGCACTTTCAAAAAAGGTCGCGCAGGTGTTTTCCTCATCGAACCCGGGAGCGGATTTCAGGAGTGCCATCATTTCCCGGGAAAGCTCGAGTTCGAAAGAAAGTTTGCCGGATCCATCGCTGCTGAAATCCGTGGTGAACCGCACCGCCATGGACGGATCCGCCGCCGGCCGGGGCGCCGGCGCAATCGTAAAAGCGCATAACAGGATGGAGACAAGGGCAAGTGCCGGGAAAAGAAAATGTTTTTTCATCAGGCTCTCCTTAAGACTTGGCCGCTGCCGGCTGCCAGGCCGGATAGAGGTCGTTGGCGGGATTGCCGGTCAGGTTGATGTCTCCCGCTCCGGATATCATGACGATGTGAACTTCCGCATTTCCGCCGCGCTTGCTGGTGTAGGCGATCCACTGCCCGTCGGGGGACCAGTCCGGATCGGAATTGTAGACGCTGTCCGTCAGCGCATTGGTGCAGGATTTGCGTTTTGAGCGATCGGTGTAGGCGATGCAAATTTTATTGCCGCCCGAGAAGAAATGCGTATAGGCCACGTATTCACCGCTCGGTGAGACCGCCGGTTCTCCTTCCCAGTAATCCCCGTCCACCATGGTGACGACATACGGATCGGCGGCCGGGTTGCGTGAATCCCAGCGGTACACGCGGATCTTGCCGGTGACCCCGAGCACCAGGTACATCGTGAACCCGTCGGGCGCCCAGGCGGGATCCCACTCCTGCGGCCGGTTGAAATTCTCGCCGTTGTGGTAGGCACTGACGTTGATGACGCCAGCGCCGGAGTCGCTCATCCAATAGATTTGCTGCCATGTATTGCGGAAGGAGACGAAAGCCAGCCGGTCGCCGAACGGGGAAGGCGCCGGATACAGATCGTCGAACCCGGGGACGTTGGTCAGGTTGACCGGGTCCGATCCGTCGGCGTTCATCGCGAAGATGTCCTTCTTCCCATCGGACATCTTGGCTTCATAATA
>JBAVFZ010000446.1:0-1649 GCA_049684495.1 Anaerolineales bacterium
ACGAGCCTCTCAGCGGCGCGTGGCCAGATGGAAGCGCCGCTTCGTGCGCCCCATGGCAAGCTGGAGGGGCGCACCGGCTCGCAGCTTATCCGCAGTGTTGGACGTGCCCTTCGGGAGCGGGACCTGGCCTGACCGGCTCGGGAACTAGCATCCAGGGCCGTGGGTGTCAGGGTCGCGGACGTCCTGGCGGCGGGTGCTGCTGGCCATTTGGCGCGGCACGCGGCTCCCCGTGTAGTAGTGGAGGCGTGCCGCGCGATCGTCTCGTGCCGTACGGCTGCGCTCGGTGGTCACGTGCGGAAGTGCGCGAACGATCACGTGCTCCGGGTCTGGTACAACGGGTGCCGCAACCGTAGCTGTCCGCGGTGTGCGTGCGGTCGAGTTCGGAAGTGGCTTGAGCGCCAGGTGCAAACGCTGCTTGGGTGCGCGCACCACCACATCATCTTCACGATCCCGCATGAGCTGAACATCCTGTGGCTTCGGAACTACGTGGTGATGGCGGAGGTACTGTTCGCGAGCTCGCGGGAGGCACTGTTCGAGCTGGCAGCGGATCCGCGGTACCTGGGAGCGAGGCCTGGTGCGATCCTGTCGCTTCACACGTGGGGGCAGCAGCTGGTGCTGCATCCGCACGCGCACTGCCTGGTGACAGCGGGTGGTGTTGATGGTGAAGGGCGGTGGGTCGCATCGCGTCGTATCAGCATGCTTCCGGCGGAGCCGTTGAAGCGGCTGTTCCGAGGGAAGTTCCTGTGCGCGGTTCGTGGCTTGGCGCGGCGGGGTCGTCTCGAGTTGCCGGATGGCTGGGGCTGCGCCGAGCTGTATCGGTTGTGCGAGGTGGCGGAGCACAAGCGGTGGAACGTGCACGTGTGCGAGCGCTACGCGAACCCAGTTGGGGTTCTGAACTACCTCGGCCGCTACCTCAACGGTGGTCCGATCAGCGAGAAGCGGCTGCTGTCGCTGGAGGCCGAGGCGGTGAGCTTCGAGTACAAGGACTACCGTGACAAGGATGGCCGTGGGCAGCCGAAGGTGAAGGTGCTCCGGCTGTCGGTCCCTGAGTTCGTGTCGCGCTTCCTGCGGCACGTGTCGCCGAAGAGCTTCCATCTGGTACGCGGCTACGGCCTGTACCGGTCCGGTGGCACGACTGAGCAGCTGCGACAGCAAGTGCGTGCTGAGCTTCCTATCAGTCCTGAGCAGCACGCACAGCTCACGTCGCACCCTGGCCAGCACCCGACCGAGGCAATTGCTGAGGTCTGCCCTTACTGTGGCGCGCTCATCGAGGTGGTGCACTACCCGCGCGGTGCCCCCCTGCCAGAGGTTGCATGAGCACCTTCACCGTGCCGAGGTTACGGCCGAGGTCCGTCCCAAGTCCCTCTTCGCAAGCTGCCGTGTCGGTCAGCAGCGCGTCGTCCTCTCGCATCCCGCTCGTACTGCGGCCCCTGTCGGCCCTTCTTCTCGCGCAGCGGAGCCGAATCGGCCTCTCCGCGAGATCCTACATAGGGCGTAAACTCCATAACCAGTCGTAGTAGCGACGGGGACGTCCAACAGCGGATGAAGCAGACGAAGCTTTCAGCGGCACCGTGGCTCGTATGGAGGTGCCGCCTCATGCCCGCGCCGGCTGGGTCGGGCGCGGGCACCGCTTCGCAGCTTATCCGCGG
>JBAVFZ010000447.1:0-10208 GCA_049684495.1 Anaerolineales bacterium
CGCAAAGACGCAAAGAGAAAGAATAAATTACTTTGCGCCGTTGCGTCTTCCCGCCTTTGCGTTAAGAATTATTTTACCGCATCGCGCGGATGAATTCCTTCGCGGTGGCAAAACGCACCTCGCGCGGTTTCGCGATCGCGCGCAGGACGGCCAGCGCGACCTTCTCCGGAAGCTCCGGCGCGAACTCGCGCGGATCGGGCGGCGGGGTGTCGAGGTGGGCGATGACCATCGCGCTCGGGTTTTCCGCCTGGAACGGCAGCCGGCCGGTTAGCATCTCGAACAGCATGATCCCCATCGCGTAGATATCCGCCCGGCCGTCGATCTCGGTCTCGGCCCGGATCTGCTCCGGCGACATGTACTCCACCGTGCCGAACATTCCCCCGCGCGTGGACCGGGCGCCGCCTTCCAGGATCTTGGCGATGCCGAAATCGGTTAAAATCGCGCGCTGCAGTTTTGAGGCGTGTTTCGCCCCCGGCCGGTCCGCTTTGGCGATCGGCTCGAGCAGGACGTTGGAAGGCTTCACGTCGCGGTGCACGATCCCGCGTCCGTGGGCGTAATCCAGCGCCGAGGCCAGGTCGCTCGCCACCCACCAGACCTGCGCCAGCGGGAGTTTCTTCAACTGGTTCATCCGGTAGGCCAGATCCCGGCCGGGGATGTATTCCATCGCCATGTAATACAAGCCGTCGCAGTCGCCGAAATCATAGACCTGTACGATGTTGGGATGCTTGAGCAGCGCCACCGCGCGCGCTTCGCGCTCGAACCGCTCGCGGAAATCGCCTTCTTCGGCCAGCCGGGCAGGCAGGATTTTCACCGCCACCGGACGGTCCAGCCGGATGTGTCGCGCCTTGTAGATCTCCGCCATCCCGCCCTTGCCGATCGGCTCGAGGATTTCATACTGCCCGAGCGTGCACCCGATGATGTTTTTCGCCGGGGAAGCCGCCACGGAGGAAGAGGATTGCTGCGCCAGGAAATCCGCCCAGGCCTTTGAGGCGTACTCGTAGCGGCCCCGGGTCTGCCGGATCAGGCATTTGGATTCCAGCTCGCGGAATACCGCATTGCCCGAGGTTGTGGCGGGTAGGCGTTCGGCGGTCCGGGGAAGCTCCCTCAGCACGCGCTTCTGGTCATCGGTCAGGTTGCGCCAGGAATATTCGAAATGCGCCTGCATCTCCTGCGCCGTGCGGCGTTCGATCTCGTCGCGGAAGGCCGAAAGCGAAAACGCATGGAAACACGCGACCTGCAGGATCAACGGGTTCCCGCCGGAATATTCGATTAAAAAATCTTGGATCGGGAGAGGAAAAGGTTTGCCCGCCCGCTCGGAAGGCCTGAACACAAGGTCGCGGGCGTCCGAGTCCGGCAGCAGGCCGAGGAAGATCGGCGCAAAGATGTTGAAGAACGGGCTCGAAAGGATGTCCTGCGAACGGCTGGAATACGTCAGTTCGATGAGCGGACTGGCGGAAGCGGTCAGGAAGACCAGTTGAAAACGGCCGGCGATGGAACGCAGCGCGTTGAAAAAATTCACGTCCAACTGCGGATTGGCGCTCAGCCGCTCGAACTCGTCGAGGATCATCACCACCTGTATGCCCCGCCGGTTGAGCGCGCGGATCGCGCTTTCGAAAGCCAGCCGGGAAGGGGAGAGGCAGGCGGTCTCGAGCGCCGGTTCCTCCGGCAATCCGCGGGATTCGATTTCAGCCCGGAGTTCGGTGGCAAACTGCTGGAACACCTCCGCCGCGGATTCGCCGCCGAGCACCTCGCAATCCATATAGCAAATCAGCGTTCCGGCCGCGATCCCCAACGCCTCCGCGACGCGCGGCCGCATCAGGTGAAACAGCAGCGAGGTCTTCCCGATCTTGCGCGGGCCGACGATCGAAACGGATTGATTGCCTTTAAGGAAGTTGGCAATCTCCCGCAGTTCGTGATCCCGTCCGAAGAACATCTCCTGCGACCGGACCGGACCCCGGGAAAGGTATGGATTGGGTTGATCCGACATGGCTGGCACCCGCCGTCAAGACTACCGCAATTATAAGAGGTACGAACGGTCCGGGTTGTAAAAAACAGATGCATTTTTACCCGGGATGGCGAAGAAAAGGAAAAACCGACCCCTGGCTTGAGCCGCCAGGGGCCGGTTGCATTAACCCGCGGTCAGGCTTTTACCGTGCGGGTTTTCCACCAGTCACGGAAGACCAGCCAGATCGCCCCCAGCCCGAAGAGGGCCACGCAGAAGCCGACCAGAGTCCCCAGGATCGGCAGCGCATCCACCAGCACCATCATCAGGATCCCGAGCAGCAGCGGCCAGAAGGAACTTGCCGAGTAGTCCTTGCGGAACAGACGCAGGAACCAGTCGCCGATCAGGAGCGCTACGACCAGCTTGCTGCCGTACTGCGCCAGGGCCAGGAAGAGCGCCATGACCAGGCCGGTCGCCGAGAAGCCGATCGAGAAGATCACACCCATCAGGCCGAACAGGGTGACCACGCCGATGGCCAGGCCGAGCATGATGATCAGGAAGAAGGCCATGATCAACCCGACGATGCCCAGAACGAGGACGACGAAGCCCCATCCCAGCGAAGGCAGCGGTTTGGCGCGCAGGGTTCCGGCGGTCCGGGTCAGGAGCGACGGGATCAACCAGACGGCCAGCGCCCCCAGCAAGACCAGCGTCAGAAACTCGCGGATTACGCCGAACACATATCCCATGAACATCCCGCCGAAGTCGAAGATGCGGGTGGAGAGGTCCTGCTTCGCAGTCTTCAGTTTATTCAGGTTGTCCGCATTCTCGGAGGGTTTGTAGTGATAGACCACCCCGCCTTCGGGATTAGCCTGGATTCCCGCGGTTTGTTCGACGGGGCTGTAGTAATCCAACGTGCCCCCGATGGTCGCCCCGGGTTGGATGTGAATCCCGACCGGAATGAGACGGGAGACGCGAGAGAACGGCATGAAATTCGTGTACGCCATCTCTCCCTGGTCCCCGGCCGGTTCCCCCACCGTAAGGATGATGTTGCGGCCGACCTTTCCGGTCAGCTCGAAGGCGCCCACATCGGCGCGCACGTCGCGGCCGATTTCCCCCGCCAGGATCACCTGGTAACCGGCGGCGGCGATGTCGCGCGTGACGACGGAGCCGGGTTGCAGGCTGATGCTGAAGCCGGCGGCGTACATATTGCTCCCCACGCGCGCGTTCGGTCCGACGGTCAGCGAATTGCCGCCGAAGAACAGGCTGCCCTCGACCTTTCCATCGGCCAGAATCTCCCCGCCCATCGCCAACACGTTGCCGTTTACGGTTCCGGTGATGTTGACGATCGATCCGCCGGCGATCACGTCGCCGTTGACGGTGCCGCTGATGGTGATCGTGGAACCGAAGGCGATCAGGTTCCCATTCACCGTCCCGGCCATGTCGACGGTGTCCTGCGTAAGGATGAGGTCGTCGTTGATGACTTCGTCCGCCCCGACCTTGCCGTCGTTATCGATCTCCATCGCGCGTACCGTCTGCGCGCCGGTGAGGGCGAGCGTCGACACCATCGCAAAGGCCAGCAGGATTCGAACCCATAAAGTACTCTTCGTATTATTCATGACATCCTCCTCTCAAGAGGTCGCTAAGAGATTTCCGGAATTCCCTGCATCCGGTTGATTCCGTTCTTCGATGATCTGCCGCAGTGACTTGCTTTTTTCAACCCACATCCCGAGCAGCCCCAGCTTCCATGCGTACGCTTCCCCGAACGGCAGATCCGGGCGCTGGACGATCGAGAAAATATCGCGCGCGGCGAGCCGTTGGAATGCGCCGATCAACTCCGGCCGCTCGACGGGCGCGCCGCGCCGGGCCAGATCCTCCGCCGCCTGGATGGGTGTCAGAAAGCCCGCGCTTCCCAGATGGCTCATGGCAAACAATGCCAATTTTTGCGCCGGTGTGGATTCCATCCAAAGGTAGACGAAGTGCGCTTCCCCGGTCGTAAGGATCTCGTTCAACGCGGTGTTGACGTCGCCCACCGTCACGTAACTGCGACGCTGCCGGTTGTGCAGGTTGACCAGATTGTGGCAGACCAGCTGCAGGAAGTACGGGTGGCCGGCCGTCACGCGCCAGATCTTCTCCAGCGCCAAGTCGTCGAACTGCATCCCGCCCGGAGCCACGGGTACCTGGATCAGCCGTGTCGCTTCTTCGCGGCACAAGAAGCCGATATGCCGGTAAAGGCTGATGTTGAACAGCACGCTCCAGTAATTGGAGGCCAGTTCCTCCAGCCGGTGGGTGCCGCAGAAAACGACGCTCAGGTTTTCCGAATGCTGGATCAGGTGCCGCAGGAACGGGAATACCGCCGCGTCGAGCGTTCCGCGCCGGACTGAAGATTCGAGTTCCTCGAATTCATCCAGAAGGAGAAGCAGGGGGCGGGAGCCGAGCTGCCGGCGGACTTCGGGCAGAAAGACGCGCTCGAAGTGGGAAGCCGGGTTTTCGGCGAAATCCGCCAGCGCCGGAGCGGTGACCGGAAATCCCCGGTCCTCCATCGCAAATGTGATTTCCGAGGCGATCGAATGCAGGAAGGCGGGCATGCCCGGGTCCAGCCCGAGCGCCTGCCCGTCCAGATACACCGGCAGGAAATCCTCTCCCAGCCGCAGCGGGAGCTGTTTAAGCAGGGAGGATTTTCCCGTGCGCCGCTGGCCGATCAACACCAGGTTGTTGCGGTGCGCCGCCGTGAGATGGTCGAGCAGAAAAGTCATGACGTCTTCGCGGCCGAAGAACAGCGGCGATCCCGCCCGCAGCGGGGTGCCGACGACATACGGATTGGGGATGTCGTGGAACTCGGCCGAGGTCTCCAGCAGCTGAACGGCGTCCGCGAAACTCTCGCACTGGTCCGGCCCGCGCGGATCGGTGTAGCGGATCTCGAACAGCGCGCGGAAGCGGCGCACGCCCGACGGGCAGACCCGCAGCCCGACCTGCGCTTCCTCGCCGGGCCCGAGATGCTCCAGCTGCGCGGTTTCGTCGACAAGCTTGTATTCGGAGGAGGGCAACAGCCGCACTTCGAGCCGGACCGCCGCGCCGCGGCCGGTGTTGCGCAGCGCCAATGCGATCGTGACGACATCCTCCTGCCACGTATGGCGGGTCAGCAATTCGCAGACGATCTGCGCCCGGGATTGCAATTCGCCCATGGCGCCGGTCACCACCGCCATCCAGTGCTCGGCAATCCGGCGCACGACCGGGCGGTCGGCGGCGGCGAGCGCGGTATGGGCCGAATGGTGCAACCTTCCCAGGCGTTCGATCGCGCCGGCGAGGTAGGCGAGTTTGTCCTGCACGGTATCCACTTGCTCGAACGCCTGCAGCGACGCCGCCGCGGCATGCAGTTCCGCCAGCATCGCGTTCAATCCCATAAGAAAATCCTCGCCGCCGTCGGATAGGTCGGTGGCCGCATTCCAGCCGGCGATCTCGGAAACGGACCGCGCGGCGATCGCATCGGTGCACGCGGAGTAGGCGGCCAGCGCTTCGACCGTCCCGCGCGGAGCCTTCCCGGAATCCGTGAGCTCCTGGAGCTGGGCGGTGATCGTCCGCAACGCGACGGGGAGCATTTCGGGCGACGTGTGACTTTCCAGCAGGTATCCATAACCTTCCGCGAGACGCGCCAGGCCGCCGGCTTTGACGTTTTCCAGTGCGTTGGGAAGGTTGGCCACCAACGCCGCGGAATCGGGGTTATCCCGGGCTTCCTGTGTCAGGCGGTGGAATTCCAGCAGCGCCTGTTCCGGGTGCAGCAGGATCCGGTCGGCGGTGGCTTCCGCCCGCCCGAGCGGCGAGTTCCAATGGTCGGCCAGCTGCCGTTCCACTTCCGCCCGCTGGCTCCTTTCGGTTTGTTTCTCTTCGATCAACTGTGCCACGCGGATCGAGGTGCCGGCCTGGTCCGCGAGTCCGAGCAGGAGGGATTGATCCTCCCGCGAATAATCCTCGCCCGAAAGCCGCGGACCGAGCGCGAGAATCCCGATCAGGTCGTTGAATCCCGTGCGCGGCGCGATCAGTGGCACCAGCAGGGGGAACGGGAGCGCGGTGGGTTTGGAGGCGATGGCGCCGCTCTCGAGCCGCTGGAAAACGTCCGCCCGTGCGGGAAGCTCGGCGGCGAGCTCATCCGGAAAACGGAGCGCGTAGGAAAGCGTGAAACGCCCGCCGCCGTCGCGCAGGAAGACCGCGCCGTAGCGGATGTGCAGCAGGTCCAGCACCCTCAGGACGAGCGTCCGCTGCAGTTCGGAAAGGTCGAGCAGGGTGCGCAGTTCCCGCCCGAAGTCGGTGAACGCCCGGCGGAAATCCACCTTCTCGCGGTAGAAGCGGCGGTCGATGAAATTCTGAAGCCGGTCGCGCAGCGGCCGGAAGAGCGCGGCGATCGCGAGCGTGGATCCGACGAGGACGAGATCCGACCCCTGGCCGGTGACGGCGCGGACGATCGCCTGGCCGAGGAAAATGCTGATCAGGTAGAGCGCGCCGAGCAGGCCGGTCAGGAGCGTGTAGACGAAGGTGCGGTTGATCAACTCGTCCACATCCCACAGACGGTAGCGCAGGACGGCGAGCATAAGGAAAACCGGTATGAGAACCAGGGAGATGGAATACAGGGTCTGTCCGGCCGCCTGGAAAAGGAGCCGCGCGGCGCCGGGCTCGCGCAGCGCCGGGAAAAACGTCGGCAGGAGGTAATAGAACAGAGAAGAGATTACCGCGATCGTCAGGCTCAGCACCACCAGTTTGGTCTGCTGCTTTTCCTGCCGTTCGGAGGCATGCGTATACCGGTATACCTGTGAAGCCGCGCCGGCGCCGAACCCGCCGAGCAGCATCGAAAGCAGGCCGACCGTGCGCAACGTATTCACCACCTGCCCGGTGAAATCGGCGGAGATGTCGGTGCCGAACAGCCAGGCGATGAAACGGAGCACGGTCTGAAAGGGGCCCAACCCTTCTTCCGGGCCGAGGGCGCTCGTGATCTCCGGGAACACCAGCAGTGCGGTCAGCCAGATGCCGAGCCCGAATGCCAGCTGGCGGGTCCAGGACGGCACGAAGCGCCCGTTGGGGAAAAGGAAGATCGTCAGCGCGGCGGTGGCAATCCCGAATATCTGGATCGGTCGCACGACCCACTGCAATTCCGGACTGCTGATGAACGGGAAGACGGTCGCGCCGAAGGTGATGAGCGAGAAGGAAACCAGCAGCGCGATCCCGTCGTTCCGCTTCGACCAGAAGATGACCATCGAGGCGGCGCCGAAGGCGAGCGCGACGACCAGTTCCATCGTGGCCAGATACACGCCGTACGCAACCGGGGAGACACCCGCCCGGCTCAGGAGGACCTGTTCCATTTCCGGCAAATTCGGATCGATCCACTTCGAATGCGTGGCGAGCGAGTAGAACACCATCCCCGTCAGAGTCAGGGCGAGTACGATCCAGACGATGCGGGCCAGGAGCAGGTGGCGATTCCCCTTGCGGGAGGCCGGATTAAAAAAATCGAACTTCGGACGAATGGATGGGATGTTCATACGGCCTCCAGCATATCCGGTGAACTTGGCTTGTGGTAGGTTGGTGAAGGGGGCGTTGTGTGCCGATTGCGGGTCGATTGCGGGCCCCGGCTATTTAAACATTCAGGGATGACGGAGGATCGTCATGCCGCCCCGGCTAATAGCACGCCGGGGTGACGGTGGATCGTCATGCCGGCGTGCTTTAGGCCGGCATCCAGAAGGTTTTTGTTTGGGTATGATGTGGACCCCGGCTAATTACACGCCGGGGTGACGTACAAATCAATCCAGCACGAGCAGGTATCCCTGGCCGCGCCGGTTGACCAGCAATTCGCCGGCCTGGCCAAGCGCGTTACGAAGCTTCTTGACGACGCCGCGCGCGCGCTCGGGGTCCAGGATGGTTTCGTCCGACCACAGCGCGGTTTCAATTTCCTGAGGCGAAAGCATCCGGCCGGGATTCTCCAGAAACACTTTCAAGAGGGAGAACTCGGTCGGCGTCAGATGCACCGGCTGCCCGTCAACCGTCGCCTGGCTGCGGCGCAGGTCGATCAGGAAAGGACCGCCCTGCAAAAGCCCGGGGACTTTTTGGCGGCGGACGAACTGCTCCAGAATCGATCCTATGTATTTCCCGTTTCGGACCAGCCCGGCCTCAACCAGGCTCAGGCTCTCCGCGCCGCTCATCGGCAGCGCGGCCAGGGAGTAGCGTTGTTCTTCATCCAGTTCGTTCCAATAATATTGCAGGTGCGGCTCCAGGTCGGCGAGCGTCCGGCGGCGGATTTGGGGCAGGTCCTCGGCGGGCAGGGCGCCGTCTTCGGAAGCGGCTTCGAACGCGCGGTAGCCGGCCACCTGCAGGAAGAGCGGATGCGGTCCGGAAAGTGCGAGGATCGGGTCGAGCGCCTTTTCGGAAAATGGTTGTCCGGCATTGGTCGAAAGCCGGAGCAGCAGATCGCAGGCTTCCGCTTCTTCCATCGGCCCGAGAGTGAGGGGCGCGAAGAAGTTGAAGAAGGGCGAGGCAAGCGTTTCCGGATTCGTCCGGCCGAGTTTCCAAAGCGGATTCTTCGAGGCGGTGACGAACCGGATTGGATACTGTGCGGATAATCCCCGCAGGCGGTTGAAGAGGGCTGAGCCGAACCGCGGGTTCGACGCCACCAGCTCAAATTCATCAAGTAGAATCACGAGGCAGCGCCGGCCGCCGGAAAAAGCGCCGCGGATGCGTTCCAGAAGGTCGGAGTAGGAGAGGGCGGCGGAATCGCCGCCGAGGATGCGGCCGAGGGCGCCGTAAAAATCCTCTTCTCCCAACCCGTCGAGGGTGCCGCCGTCGAGCAGGAGGAATTCCATACGCTCCGGCGGGCAGTCATGCGCCGCGGCGACCGACGGATCCATGACGTGCATCAGCAGCGACGTTTTTCCGATCCGCCGCGGGCCGGAAACGGCGATGCTTTGCCCTTTGCGCAGCAGGTCGAAAAGGTAGGCCAGTTCCTTGCCGCGGCCGAAAAAGAACCCCGGATCGGAGACCGGTCCGCGGTGGTAAAAGGGGTTGCCTTCGGACATGGCCCGATTGTAGCACGGGCGGCGGCTCTTGCGCTGAAAAATGAGCGGAAGCCCGGCCTGCGGCGACCCCCGTACTTCCGATCACGTTCACGCGTTTCTCGACCGATGCTAAAATATTCTCCGCTGGGAAGCCTTAAGCGAACGCCTGTGGAGGGTGCATGAATCGCGAATGCCGAATAGTGACAACCGGGCTGGCCTTGTGGTCGCTCGCCGCGCTCGCGGCCTGTGGTCCGGATTCTTCGGGAAAGAACCGTCCCACGGAGTCGGCGACGCCGACGTTCTGGCAGTTGCCGCCGGAATTCACCCACACCGTTTCGGCGACGCTCACCTTCACCGCCTCCCCGGATGTATCACCCACACCCACGCCGCCCGCCGTGCCGGAAGCGGCGCCGGCCGGAACTCCGATCGCCGCCGGATGGAACCACACCTGCGCGATCACCGGCGAGGGCGGGGTGATGTGCTGGGGCAACAACGGCGACGGCCAGTTGGGCGACGGTTCGCGGACGGCCCGCACCAAACCGGTCAGCGTTAAAAATTTTACCGGGCGCGCCGTGGCCGTCACCACCGGATGGGGGTACACCTGCATCCTTACGGA
The DNA here is from genome assembly GCA_049684495.1 of Anaerolineales bacterium. Taxonomy (GTDB): domain Bacteria; phylum Chloroflexota; class Anaerolineae; order Anaerolineales; family RBG-16-64-43; genus JAFGKK01. Next base: position 9,590 of record JBAVFZ010000447.1, read on the forward strand.
TGCGGGCGGCGTGAAATGCTGGGGCCGGAATAAAAACGGCGAGCTGGGGAATGGAACGACCCAGCGCAGCAGCGAACCGGTGGACGTAACCGGTCTGACGGGCGGCGTGGTGGCCATCGCGGCGGGAGATTCTCATACCTGCGCCGTTACGGCTCAGGGCGGGCTCAAGTGCTGGGGCTACAACAACGCCGGCCAACTGGGCGATGGATCCACTGAGACCCGAACGGAGCCGGTGGAGGTTGCCGGGCTTGAAGGCGTGACGGCCGTAGCGGCGGGGACGGCGCACACCTGTGCCCGGACGGCCGGCGGGGAAGTATTATGCTGGGGTAACAACGAACAGGGGCAGTTGGGCGATGGATCGGATGCGGCTTCGCGCGGGAAGCCGGAACCCGTCCGCGGGCTGACCGGCGGCATTACCGCCTTAACCGCGAAAGGCGGACACACCTGCGTCCTCTCCGGTTCCGTACAGATCCAATGCTGGGGGGTGAATAAATACGGGCAATTGGGAGACGGGACTTTCGAGAATCGATCCGCGCCGACGCCGGTGACCGCCTTGGAAGGATCGATCAGCAGCATCGCGGCGGGCTGGGGTCAAACCTGCGCGGTCCTGGACGGCGGA
>JBAVFZ010000448.1:0-14013 GCA_049684495.1 Anaerolineales bacterium
ATTTGTGTTTCTGTTTTACAGCTTGGGCAAATCATTATGTCTCTTCTCCTTCAATTTATGGCCGCATTATGTACCGCCCAACAGCCGGGTATGCGGCGGGATCCGGCGCGTAGATATTCTAATCGATGTTGAGGGGCTTTCGGCAGGGGAGCGATACGGGCAGGAGCGTCAGCAGGATGCAAAAAATGCGATGGATGGCATGGTGAGGAGCGAAGCGACCCCGGCCTACCCCAACCGGAGCAGGCGAAGCAAATCCTGTTTTCTATGGGAGAAGGAGATTGCTTCGCTCCCGGAGCCTGCCCTCCGAGCGATGAGCATCGGTGGTTTTCCGATGCGAAGAATTCACGAGTGGGGGGAGCGAAGGGGCCGCTCGCAATAACCGACTTTTTTTCGCAGCCTTCTAGGGCGTAAGACGGCCCTCGCCGTAAAGAAAATATTTCGGCGTCTCGCGGACGCGGGCGTCCCAGCCAAGGTCCCGCAATCGCGACGATAAATCATCCGCCGGATAAAAAATCTTGACGATCTGGAATTCGCGCCCGTCGTTGAGCCGGCGGACCACGCTGGCGTCGCCGGGATCCCCCAGCTGGTGATCGCGGGCGGTCGAAGTCGGTTCGTATTTTGAATCGACGAAGAACATCCGCCCGCCGGGTTTGAGCGCGCCGGCGACCATTTGCCAGAATGCCTCGAAGCGGGCCGGGGGAACATGGGAAAGCCAGAAACCGAAGAAGACGGCGTCGAACCGTTCCTCCGGCCGCCAGGCGAAGAGATCGGCCTGGATGTACTGCACCGCCGGAGAGTGCAGCCGCTCGCGGTTCAGCGCCAGCGTTTCCGGAGCGGCATCCACCGCGGTGATGCGCCGCGCGCTCCCGAGCAGCTGCTCGGTCCACAGCCCGGTCCCGCAGGCCAGTTCGAGGACATCCCCTTCCGGATGGAACCCGGCGAGTGCGGCGCGGACGCACGCGACCTCCGCGAACCATTCCGCATTGGCCGCCGGACCTCGGTCATAGCGGCCCCGGCGCAGGAACCAATCGTCGTATTCGGACGCGCGCGCCCGGTAATATTCGATTTGCTTCTTCAGGAGCGATTCGATTTCATCCATAATGGAATCCGCCGGTGAATTTTACACCATTCCGCCGGCGGATCCCGATCGATACCGGTCACGCAAAGGGCTGACCGAACCGCCCGCGATGAGCCACTTCGGCGAGCGCTTTCCGTTTTTTCTTCCCCCGGCCCTTTTGCTCCGTCGGGTACCCGAGCGGAACGATCGCCAGCACTTCGAAATCCTCCGGCACGCCCAGCAACGTTCCCGCCGCTTCCAACCCGCCAAATCCCACCCAGTTGGAGCCAACGCCCTCCGACCATGCCGTCAGGATCATCGATTGGATCGCGCGGCTTGCATCCGAGACGCCGAACTTCGATTTTTTCTCCACTGCCACGGCCACCGCCGCCGGCGCCTGGGCGATGTAGGGACCGGTCGGCGCCGCGGCGCCCAGCTGCTTCAGCATTCCCCGTTCCTCGACGACGATGAAATGCCACGGTTGCCGGTTCATGCTGCTGGCCGTAAGCCGTCCGGCCTCGATGATTTTCCGGACGGCATCCGCAGGGACAGCCTTGTCTTTATAACTCCGCACGGCCAGGACCGTGCGGACCGCATCGTATACTTCCATCGCACACCTCCTCTCGCTGATCCGCCATAACTAATCCCTTGCCGGAGGATGGCGGATTTCCTGCATTGTAGGAAGGACTTCATTAGAGGAAGATAAATGATCCGGAGTTCGGCTGCATGGATCAAATATACAGCCGGCCGGGAGGAGCCCGGCCGGCTGCGGTATCGCATAAGGGGATCGAATTCCGCGGGTTTACGCCAGGGGCAGGTTGCTTTCCGAACGCGTCACCCGGTCATGGTACTGCATCACGGATTCGACATCGGGGTGAACGTTCCGCGATCCGACCTGTTTCACGAAGGAGCAAACGGCGAATTTTGACACGGCCGCGTCATACTGTTTTTCCCACCGCCGGAATTCTTCTTCCAGCAGCGGGTTTTCCCGCGGGTAACGCAACGCGCCTCCGGGCTGGCGCAGCCCGCAGCGCCAGGGCTTCGGCGTCAGGCGCGCGCGGAAGCATTCCTGGGCGATGCATAGCCGGAGGTACAGCGGGTCGGAATTCATATCCCGCATGATTTCGGCGGCATGATCGCTCTTGGGTTTAAAAACCGTGTTCATGACCAGGCAGCGCAGGCCCGCAAAGGTGGCGTAAATCCGGATCCCATATTCCGGGTGCCGGCCGGCCCATGCTTCCACGCCATGGATCGCCGGCATGTAAGGATCCAGGCTGAAGGATTCCTTCTTGCTGCCGAAAAACCCCGCCTTCTTGGGTTTGTCTATTCCCGGTATGTCGATGTCGATGAACATGGCGCCCGTCGCGTTCAGGATCAGCGCCCCGTACGCATTGCGGGTGATGATCCCGACCTCATCCTTGAACCGGTTTTGGACGGCTTCCTTGATTTCCTCCCGCAGCGCGCGGTCGCAGTATCCGTAGCGGTCGAGCGGTCCGCCGAGCGCCACCTTCTGCGCGATCTCCTTCGCCCGGGCGGCCGCTTTTTGGCGGGCGTCCTCCACACTCACATCCGATCCCTGCCAGTTGCGAAGGAAATACGCCTTTTGCGGTCCGGTGACGGTTTGTTCGCTTTTCGCCCAGAATTTCGGTATGTTCATTGGTCCTCCGTTCGATCGGATTACCCACAACACTATCGTATACCCATTATCCTTGAAGCGCACGAAGAACACAAACGGCCTTGGACGATGGACTATGGACGAAGGACGATTGCCGATCGTCGTGAGTGGAGGACTGCGTGCAATCAATCCGTGTTCGACGACTTGGTCATCCGACCCGGATTACGGCCGTTCCAACAACAGTTCCTCCGGGGATAGCGTATGGATCTTCGAAATGGGAAGGATCGCCGGATCGCCGCGATTGATTTCGACCACCTTCCGCACGAACGGGCTGCGCAAATCGAGCCGGCTGATTTCCTCCTCGGAGAACCATCCGGCGCGGATCGAATGCTCATCCTCGTTTTGTTTCAGGGTTCCGCCGGCGGCTTCGCCCAGAAATACAAGCCGGATCCGGCCCGCGGATCCGGCTTCGGGTGATCCGGTCAGTTGCTCCAAATAGAGCAGCCCCGTCAGCTCGACGGCCAGCCCCGTCTCTTCCCGCGCCTCGCGGACCGCCGCGTCCAATATCGATTCACCGGACAAAACCATGCCGCCGGGAAGAAACCACTTGTGCCGGCACGAGGGTTTGGATTCCTGAATGAGTAAAAATTTTCCATTCTGCTCGATGAGGGTCAGTACGGCCATCCGGACCGGCGGCGATTCAGGATTTGGCATCGGTTCCCTCCCGCCCGCTTAGTTCCCCGCGGATCGACGCGGGTCCTTCATGGAACGCGCAAGAGCGCTCGAAGCCGAGTTTTTCATATAGATGCAGGGCGGGGGCGTTGTCGTGCCGGACATTCAGGACGATATCCCGGATCCCGATCCGTATCAGGTCGGCCACGACGGCGCTCACGGCCGCCCGTCCATATCCTCGTCCGCGGAATTCCGGATGGGTGACAATATTTCCGACGCCTGCCACGGAGCCCTTCCGGCTGACCACATGGGTGCCCGCCACGGACACAATTCGGTCACCCTCGTAGATTCCGAAAAAGACCCCCTGTTCGACCTGCGCCGCCGCGAAACCGCTGATACCGGCAAGCGTAATCAGGTTTCGGATCTGCCCGGCTTGGCCGGCGTCCAGCCGGACGCAAGCTATTTCCCCCGGCGGGATATCCCTCCTCCGGAGCACCATCCGCCACATCGAGCGCGGTTCCCCCTCCCATGTATAGAATTCTCCGACAACCGGCAGATGCTCCGCGCGGCAGGTGATTTCCGCGCGTCCGGGATGCAGGGCATCCCGCAGAAGGATTCGCACGCCTTCCGCTTCCCCCATGAGAAACAAGGCCGGAATTTGCAGTCCGCCGAATCGCAATCCCAGAGCGCGTAATAGTCCTTCCTCCTCCGCCGCGGCCCACGCGCATTGGGCAAACAACTCCGGTTCCAGGTCGCCGATGGCATACGCCGCGTACAGCCGGTCCGATTCCAAAAATGCAAGGATTCGTTTCTTATCCGAGATGGGTCCGGTTATCCAATTGGTTGTCATCCGTTTTCCGTTCCTGCTTGAGGACGGTTCGGGATATCCGGCGGGGACTGTCCGGATGGCAATCCCTATGTTTCTTCTCGTCATGCCCGCGCCTGCCCTCGCGGAGCATTCCCGCTCGACTTTGATTCATGAGCGGGGATCGGTGCGAAGCGAGGGTGAAATAAGCGGGCATCCGGGAAGGAGCGGGATGAATATCTGAAGCCGTATCTGGAATCCCGCTGAGAACACGCGGGAATGACGAACACCTGGAATGTTCTGTGCTTGTTTGTTTTACATCACGCCGATATCCAATATGCGATGGTGGCGGCAATTTGCGCAATGGAAACGATGAGCAACAGGCCGAGGATCCCTTTGGAGACCCGCGTATTGAATTCGGGCCGGCCTTGGCGGAGGAAATAGGTGTGGATGCAAAAGGCGAAGATTCCGGCTGCGGCCAGAACCAGGGAAAGGATTAATCCGGCGAACGCACCTTGCGAGAGCAGGACCAACCCGTACAGCCCCGCCAGGTAAAGCGGGAAATGGATCAGCAGGAATTCGCCGATCCCGCCCTGCAGGCGGAACAGGTCCCATTCCTTCCAGTAGGCCGAATCCATCTCATGCAGAATTAAGAGAACGCAGTTTACCAGGTAAATCCAGAAGACTATTTGAAGAATCATTGGCCTCTCCCGTTATGATTTCGGATCCTGCAGTTAATCGGGCGTAATAACGCCTGGCTATTTCATCGCCTGGGCGAGATCCGTGCCCCAGGCCTTTGCCTTTTCCAGCTCGCACTCGCGCAACGGGCCTTCCGCTCCTTCGACAATGAAGCGCTGGGCTTTGCCCAGGCGTTTGTATCCGGCGCGCGCGAGTCCGTTTTCGATTCCGCCGGTGGCGCCGCGCGGCGACCACCAGATGCGCGTCTCGAACGCCGCCGCGCGTCCGTTGCCGCGCGGAAGCGAATCGAGCCAGGCGCCCATCGATGGCTGGGAAAGATCGGGCGCCTTCTTATAATGGGCCTGGTTCGTCGCGATCGATTTCAACATCATGTCCCTGGGCACGCTGAAGCCGAATACCGGCGAACCCACGACCAGCAGGTCGGTGCCGGCGATCGCCGCGGCGGAAGCCTCGGCGGTGGAGAGCGCCCGCGCGCCGGATCCGATGCCCTCGGCGATGGCTTTCGCCACCGCGGCGGTGTTTCCCCAAACGGATTCGTATACAACGATGGCTTTCATGTTTTCCGCCTTTCCGGGAGATTCCCGATCCGTCGCTGTTCCAACGGTCGTAATATCCGGCTGTAATTATAGCGTCGATCCGGAGGACCAAAACCGGCGCTTATTATTGATGATGAACGCATCCGGATCTCCGGGTCCTTTTCCATGTCAGGGAGATGCCAACGCGCAGTGAGCTGCCTGCACGTTGGGAGTATTCCATCTTTTCCGTTTTCATCAGAATGGGGAAATCGGGGGTTATTTTCCATCCCACGGGCGAAAGCGGGGAATCCAGCGCGGCACATTCTGTTTGTATCGGGTGTAGGATCCGCCGAATCGGCGTTCCAAGACCGGTTCCTCGAACAGGGGAATATAGACCGCGTTCAAAACGGCAAAGAACACAAACCAACCGGATAGGGGAAGGGATGCCCAAAGCACGGCTTCTCCGAGAAGGATGGAAAGCACCCCCGTGATCATCGGATTGCGCGCGAAACGGTACGGGCCCTCGACGACCATCGTCTGCGGCGGATGCCACGGTGCGAGCGTGCCCCGGCCGCGTACGGCGAAGAGGCGGATCGTCCCGGCCAGGAAGAATAGACCGCCCGCGATAAGAAGTATGCCGGCGGCGGCGCAAATCAACCATCCGGGGAACGCCAACCCTCCGCCGATCCGGACATCCCCCGCCAGCTGCAGGATGAGAATAGGAATGATTACCGTGGCGGTGAACGGAAGCAGGAGGATGGCGCTGATTTGCTTCAGGATCAACATGGCGATACCGCCCCGGAGCGGGGACTCACGGCGCTTCCGCCCGCCGATAAATGGGGCCCTCGACGAATCGCAGCGAGGCGCGTTCCGCGATGGTTTTAAGTATGACGTTTTTTTCCTTAAAACCAAAATTTTCGTTTATGGCGAATTTTATGGGCGAGGAATTCCCGCGGATGATGCAGGTGGTATAGGTTAAATCCATCCCCCGGATATCCGCCCAGCGCAACCGGGCCGGCGTCCCCCGGAACCAGTAAGATACTTCTATTCCGGTTTCCCCGCAATCGATCTTCCTCGCCAGCCGCCACGGATTGAGCTGGATTCCATTCAGGGAAAAAAGCCAAAAAAAGTATAAGGCGAGGAACACGCCGTCCCATACCGGTGAATTGGCGTTGGAGAATTTAAAATAAAATGAAATCCCCAATGCCAGCGTCAGGAGGAGAAAACCGATGTAGCGCAACCAGAACATTTTTCCAGCCGGTGGAAATACCGCCGGTCCAACGGGGGCTGGGGTACTTGCCAGCGGATCCGGAGGCAGATCGGGGTTCCGGATCAAGGAAGGCGCGAGCGAAGCATCGCCGGAATCCCACCCCCAATCGATTCTATCGAGCGTGACGGGCAGCTTCGGCTCGATTCGCTTGAGGTGCGGCAACAGGGCTTCCTTTTTCCCTTCCGAGGCGATTTCAACCGAAATGCTCTGCGGATCGGTCCGCCCGGCCCGCCCCACCCGGTAGGTGAGACCGGGGTGCAAGCGTTGGAGTGTGTCCTCAACGGCCGCCTTGAGATCGTCGTCGGCGACGCCGCCCGCCGCTGTGAACTTGAGCGTGTATCGTTTCATATATACCGCCTTACCCTTCCATCCGGATTGCCGCGCCCCTCACGGTTTCCGCGCAATGATCTGCCAGAACCGCGCCAGAAGGTTGTAGGGCTCCTTGTCGGTCAGCGCATATTCCAGTTTTGCGATTTTCTCCCAGACCGCGGGACGCAATTTGGTCTCGTTATCCCCCCAGTAATCGGCAAAACAGCGGATGCCGTAATGGGCGACAAAATCCAATCCCGCCGCCGGAAGTATATCCCGGATTTCATCGACGGAGTATTCCGTCATGATCGTATCAAAAATCATGTTCCGGAAAGTCCGGGAACCGATTTGCCGGAAGGCTTCGTCCAGATCCTTGTCCAGGAAGGCTTTCCGATAGGGCAGGCTGTGACGGTTCGGGCTGATCAGCGATAGGATTCCGCCCAGCGCGAGGGCGTGCGAGAGGATCGACAATAGACGGGGAACGTCGCCGACGAATTGGAGGACATTATGGCACACGACCGCGCCGAATACAGATTGAGGAAAGAGCTGATCCAGATCCAAAACATCCGCTTGATGGAACCGCATGGTTTCCTGAAGCCCTTCGCGTTCCGCATCGGTCCGGGCGGCCTTGAGCATCTCTGCGGAGTAATCGACAAGATCGATGCGGTGGCCATCCCGCGCCAGGGGCAGGGCATCATAGCCGCTGCCGCCGCCCGCATCCAGGATGCGCAGGGATTTGCCGGGCAGGTGTTTCCTCAGGTTGCTCAATCCCAGCTCGGTCTTAAGCTTCATCCAGGGAAGCCCGTTATCCCTGAGCCATTTCTCCATCGAATTGTCAAATACGGATGCGGGGGTGTTCATCGCATATCCTTTCCGGAAATGCTTTTCACTTGCGGTCTGCGGGGGAAAAATAACTCCCGGGAGGGGATGGGATGCGCTACCCGGGACCGGCCGACAGGGAATCCAACCGTGTGTGGAGGAAACATAATTCCCCTACCGGCCGGTTTTTCCCAGCCGGACCGCTTCCTGAATGGTGGAAGAGATGAAGAACACCAGCAGGATCAGGGCGATCGCGGCGACCGCCAGGTCGTACGGGCTGAAGCGGACCGGGCCGAAGGCGCCGAGATTCCATGTGATCATCCGCACTCCGCCGAAGAACATTGCCGCATTTATGAATACGGCGATCACGCGGATCTCCGTCGGCCCCAGCTTGCCGAAGGATATTTTAAATTCGCCCGTGGCGCAGGTGCGCACATACACCTGGATCGAAAGCAGCATATAGGCGATCAGCGTAAGGCAGGCGAGCGTAAAATCCACATACGGGGAAAGCCCCAGCCCCAGGATGATCAGCGCCTGGCTGACGGCATCCAAAGTATGGTCCGCATAGAAACCGAAGACGGGGCGTTCGATGCCCCGGTGGCGGGCCAGTGTTCCATCCAGGCTGTCTCCCAGCCAGTTGATGACGAAACCCAGCGAAGCCAGCCACAGGAAGTCCCGGTCGGCGGTGCTCAGCCAATACCCGGTAAAGACGACTGCGGCGCCGAAGACACCAAAGATCGTGCAGAAGTCGGGCGATATCCGGGCCGGCATATGGACGGCCAGCCATTCCAGAATCGGCCGCTCCAGCGGGCCCAACAGGATGTCGTTTACCCTGTGATGCTTCTCGATATGATTCGTCTTCATTGTCCGGTGGATTAAATTGTACCGCAGTCACCGAGGCTGTTTCGGAACACGGTTCAGCATGTCCGGCCAGACCGGAAGCGAAACGGACCATTGCGCGGGTGCTGGACGGATGAATCCCTCCGCGACGCGCAGCACCCGCTCCGCGTTGCGCAGCGCCTCGGTGTCCCGGTCCGGGCCCGGCTCCATCTCGATCGCGTCGGAGGATTGGATGATGTGGCTTCCATCCGGCCGGCGGATGGCCGCCAGCATTATCACCGGGACCTTTGCCTTTAGCGCGAGGAAGATGTGGTGCAGGGGGAGCGCCGCGGGATATCCGAAGAAATTCGGACGCAGGCGCGGATTCGGGATGGGCCGGTCGATCCCGGTCGCGATATAGCCTCCCCGCTGGAGATGGCGAAGCGCTTTGCGGAAGGCGGGGAAGGACGCCGGCAAGAGATTCGCCCCGGCTTTTTCCCGGGATTCGTATTCCACGCGCCGTCCGCCCCGCGGATCCGGGATGGTGAGAACCAAGGGCCGGATTCCCTGTATCGACAGCGTGTGGAGCATGAGGTCGAAATTTCCGAGGTGCAGGCCGACCAGCACCAGCCCGCGGTCTCCGAATTCCGGACGCTGAAGCAGAAGACGGGTGTTGGCATCCAGTTCGATCGATCCCAGCGCCTCCTGCGGGTGCTGGAGTCCGCGGTAGAGCTCGAAGATGGAGCGGGCGGCGTGCCGGAACGCTTCGCGGACGGCTAGATCCAATCCTTCGTCCCCCGGTTCCGCTCCGCGTACGATCCATTGATTCGCGCGTACCGCACGGACTATTCTGGAGTTCCGGTTGGATGCGATCCGGTCCGCGAGGATACCGGCGAGGGCGTATCCGAGCCGCGGGGGAAGCACCCGACCCAGGGCTTGGGCCAGGCGGACGCCGATTTCGTCGCTGAGGAACCGTTGCCAGTCGATGGCCATGCCGGGGAGCCTTTCGGAGGATCGGGTGCGCGGGTGCGGCTTTTGCAGAAAAATCAGAAAACGGAAGGGATCAGGCGTTTCGTGCGGCGCATATACTCGGCATAGGGCTTGCCGGCGGAGGCCGGCAGCGCCTGTTCTTCCACGCGGATCCGGTAATAGATGCCCGATCGGAAATCCCGCCGCGGCGACGCGATGGTTAATGGAAGCGTTTCCCGCCAATCACTGTCCCGTCCAGCGGTATTCCAGCTTCGGGGCAAGCAGGCCGTCGAGGAAATTATCCGGGATAAGGCTCTGGTTCATCCGGCCGGATAGCAGCGTGGAAAGCAGCGAAGCGGCCGGCGGCGCAAGCAGGATGACCCGCGGCGCGCCGGTGATCCCCCCCAACTCGGCGGCTTTGGCGACGGCATCCTCCGGATATCCCAAGCCGTCGATCAACCCGAGCGCCAGCGCCTGGCGGCCGGTATACACGCTGCCGTCGGCCAGCTGGCGCACTTTTTCCACCGGCATATGGCGTCCCTCGGCGACGATCTGGACGAAGGATTCATAGGTCTCGTCGATCACTTTTTGCCACAGGGCCATCTCCTCCGCGGTCATCGGCCGGTACAGGCTGCCGATATCCTTGACCGAGCCGGATTTGATCACCGAAACGGTGATCCCCAGGTTCTTCATGAGTTCCGACGCTTCGGGGAACGAACTGATCACGCCGATCGACCCGGTCAGCGTATTGGGATTGGCGATCAGATACTGGGCCGCCATGCTGATGTAATAACCGCCCGAGGCGGTCATCTCGCCCATCAGCACCACGATCGGCTTGCCGCACCCCTTGAGCGCGTGGTAGATCTCGTCGGACGGCACGACCGATCCGCCCGGACTGTTGATCCGCAGGAGGATCGCCTTGACGTCCGCATCCGCGGCCGCCTGCGCCACCAGCGGGATGATGTCGTCCGAAGAGGCCAGGGAACTCACGCCGAGGGAAGCCGACGATCCGCTGACGATTTCGCCGTTGATGTCGATCACGCCCACCGCCGGACCGGATAGCGGCCCGGAGAGATGAACGGCGGATTGAACCGGGGCGCCGGCGGTCAGCGCGCTCATCCCGGCGAAGCTCAAGACGCAGACCGCGGCGATGCAGCCGAAGCCGACGAAGGGCAGCAGGAACCCGAACGCGGCGCCGCCCAGCGCCCACCACGGAGTTCGATTGGTTGGATTGGTCGGATTGGTTTGCATGAAGGTATCCTCCATTGGACGCCAATTCCCCGGGATGACCTCCGCGGCGGAAGCCCCGGGCAACGTCATTCCGAGCCTGAGCCGAAGGCGAGGGCGAGGAATCGGTGAGTCTTTAGCAGAGTTCGATTGTCATCCATTCATTACCGATCCCTCCCCTCGCTTCGCTCGGGGCAGGCTCAGCTTGAAAGCTCTTTGGAAGGATGCGCTATCCTGTGCAAGGTCATTCCGAGGAGCCCCGAAGGGGCGACGAGGAATCGGTGACTCTTTATGGTATTTCTTATCCGTTATCCATTCGTTGCCGATTCCTCACCCTGGAAAACCGCCAGGGTTCGGAATGACTTTGTCGGGTTGCTTATTCGCACCTCATTATATCGGCTTTCCCGCGGCCGTATTCCGCGAAGCGGTGTGATTCCTTTTGACATTTCCCCTCACTCCTGCTACCATATCGGCCAATTCCTCGCGGATCATTCATAAATGATTTCAAACTGGGCCTTCATCGGTATTTTCTTCTTCCTTGCGATCTTTTTTCCCGTCGTCCCGATCCTGACCGGCGTGCTGCTCGGGCCGCACAAACCCGGGACGGTGAAAGGCGAAACGTACGAATGCGGAATCCAAACCCGCGGACCGGCGCGGATCCAGTTCCGCGCTTCCTATTACCTCTACGCACTGGTATTCCTGATCTTCGACATCGAAGCGGTCTTCCTCTTCCCGTGGGCGGTGGCTTACGGGCAATTCCCCCTGTATGCCGCGGCGGAGGGCGTGCTCTTCCTGTTCCTCGTCGGCGCGGGCCTGGCGTACGTCTGGCGCAAGGGCAGCCTTACCTGGCAGTAGGCCGGCGGACGAATGGGCGATCTCTTTACGGCGGTCTCCGAATGGCTCAGCGGCATCCTGACCGGAGTCGGGATCCCCGCCGGAGCTGTGGTGTGGATCTTCGCCGTCCTGCGCGCGTTTCTGCTCGGCATCTCGGGATTGCTGCTCGTCGTTTTCCTGATCTGGTTCGAACGCAAGGCCGTCGCCCGCATGCAGGACCGGATCGGCCCCAACCGCGTCGGCCCGTACGGATTGCTGCAAACGGTCGCGGACATGCTCAAGTTGGTCCTCAAGGAGGATATGGTTCCGCCGCACGGCGACCGGATCCTCTTCCATCTTGCGCCGGTCCTGGCGGTGGTCGGGGTGGTCGGATTATGGGCGGTGATTCCGATTGCCGTCACCGCCTACGGTGTGGATCTGAATGTGGGGGTGCTGTATCTCGCGGCGACGGGAACACTATCCACCCTCGGAATTCTCATGGCCGGCTGGTCCTCCAACAACAAATTCGCGCTGCTGGGCGCGTTCCGCACGGTGGCGCAACTGGTCTCGTACGGGGTGCCGGCCATGCTGGCGATGCTGGTGCCGGTCCTGCTCGGCGGCACGATGAGCCTGCCGGGGATCGTCGCCGCGCAGGACGCTTTTTGGTTCGGCGCCGCGGCGCCGCTGGCGGCGCTGGTGTTCCTGATCGCATCGCTGGCGGAAGTGGCCCGCGCGCCGTTTGAGCTGCTGGAAGCCGAATCGGAGATCGTCGCCGGTTTTCACGTGGAATATTCCGGCATCCGCTTCGGGATGTTTTTCGCCGCTGAATTCCTGCATGCCTTCACGATCGGCGCGCTGCTGGCGGTGCTGTTCCTTGGCGGCTGGCGGGGACCCGGCGCCGCGCAGTATCCCACGCTGGGTGCGTTGTACTTCGCCGCGAAATCCTTCGCCGGGTATTTTCTCCTGGTCTGGGCGCGCGCCACGCTGCCGCGGATCCGGATCGACCAGATGCTGGATTTCTGCTGGAAGGTCCTGACCCCGGCCATGATCGTATTGATCGGCGCGCTGGTCATGGTCAACCGGGTGCTGGTGGAATCCTCATCCTGGATTCGCTTTGGCGCGCTGCTCGGTGTGAACCTGCTGGTGGGCGCCGGCGTTATCGCGCTTCTCAGCCCGCCTCATCCCCATCCCCTTGCCCCTTCCCCTTCTCCTGGCATAAGCCAGGAGAAGGGGAAGGGGTTGGGGGTAGGGGTTGAGGATGGTTCGAGATGACCTTCGACCGGATCCTCTTCCTTGTCTTTGCCGTCATCGGCCTGGGCCTTGCGCTCGCATCGGTGACGATGCGCAATCTGGTGCGCTCGGCCTTTGCCCTGATCGGCTGCCTGTTCGCGGTGGCGGCGTTGTTTGCGATGCTCGAGGCGTCGCTTTTTGTTGTGGCGCAGGTCGCGGTCTACGTCGGCGCAATCGCCACATTGATCGTGCTGGTGGTGATGCTCACCCGCCATGAACAGCAGGAGAGCGTTCCACAAACCCACCGCTATTGGCCCGTGGCCGCGCTATTAGCCGCCGTGATCGTCGCCGGGATTGTGTGGGGATTGTCGCAATACGCATTTTTCTCGCAACTGCCGCCCGCGCTTCCCGCTGCCGATCCGATTGTGCAACTCGGGAGCGCGCTCGTCGATCCGCAACAATTTCTAATTCCCTTCGAGGCGGTCTCCGTTCTGCTGCTGTCGGCGTTGATCGGCGCGGTGCTGGTTGCCGGCGGGGTGGATTCGAAGTAGGTCATTCCGAGGGGTCTTCAGACCCCGAGGAATCGGTAACACGGGGGAATGTGTGAGTAAGAGTCGCCGATCCCTCGGCCGCTGACCCCCGCTCGCGAATTCTCATTGCTCGGGGGGCAGGCGCGGCCTCGGGATGACAGAGTAGAAGGAAGCAGCCTCGGGATGACCTTTGAAAGTCATTCCGAAGGGCCTGTAGGGCGAGCTTGCCCCGAGCGTCGCGAGGGGAGGAATCGGTTGCGATTGGATGGAGTAGGGGAGAGGAACGTGCAATAAAGAGTCACCGATCCCTCAGGGCTTGAAAGCCCTTCGGGATGACATCCATAGGAGAAATTTCCACAGCCATGATCCCGCTTAGCTGGTACCTCCTGTTCGCCGCCGCGCTGTTCGGGATCGGCTTGTACGGCGCGCTGGCCCGGCGCAACGCGGTGGCGATCCTGATGGGGATCGAACTGATGCTCAACGCGGTCAACGTGAACCTGCTTGCCTTCTGGAGGTATTTGGCGCCGGCGCAAATGAACGGGCAGGTATTCGCCGCGGTGCTGCTGGCCGTCGCGGCGGCCGAGACCGCCATCGGCCTGGCGCTGATCATCTCGATCTACCGCCTGCGCAAAACCGTGTTGCCCGAAGAGACGGATTTGATGAG
>JBAVFZ010000449.1:0-29702 GCA_049684495.1 Anaerolineales bacterium
GGATGCAGGGCCGTGAAACGGTTGACAAACATCCCGCTGGCCGAGAACCCGAACATCAGCACTTTACGCTCCACCGTCCAACCCTGCCGGGAGAGCCGGTCCGACGCGTCGTCGATCATCGCCGCCAGCTGAAGGTCGATCCGCTGCAGATCGGGACGATCCACGAGGAGCGTATCCCGGTCCAACGCGTGCGTATAGTATTGCCACTCGGTGGCCGGCCGGGGAAAGGTCGGAATAAGGATCGTCACATCCATATCACCGAAAATCAACTGAAAAGGAAATACCATGGTGCCTGCAGCCTGGTCGTCCACCGCCGGATCGTCGCTGGCGACGCCGGTGTTGTTCGGCAGGACCAGCAGATGAATCGGCCTGCCGAGGATCCGGTTGTCTTCCAACCAGGTGGGCGTGTAGAGATAGTACGGCCAGCGAAAGGCCGCATCCGCCGCGGGCGCCGTCTTGGTCAGCCGCAGCGAAAACGTGACCACGCCCCACAACCCGACCAGGAAAAGAAAGGCCAGCAATAGAAAGGCGGTCTTGAGGCAGCCTTTGCCTTTTCCCGCGAGTTTGTTCATGGTTCCTCCCGATGTCGGAAAATCGATCCAGTGGATTTGCGAATGGTCAACGCCCTGCACGAGGCGGATGCGAGACGCGTTTTTTGTTTGCAGAGCGAGGATTATTTTCCGCCCGCCTTCAGGTACGCCACCAGCCCGCCCGCCTCCAACAACCTCTGCACATTCGGCGGGAACGGCGGATACCGAAAGACGCCGGTGGGGAGGATCACTTCGCCGCGTTCCAGATCCACCTTTACCGGATCACCCCGGTGCGCAGCCGCCACCGCTTCCGGGCACACGATCGCGGGGAGCCCCTGGTTGATCGCATTTCGGTAGAAGATCCGCGCGAAGGATTCGGCCACCACCGCCCGCACCCCGCGCTCCTTCAGGCAGGTGACCGCCTGTTCGCGCGAGGAGCCGCAGCCCATGTTTCTTCCCGCGAAGACGACGTCCCCCGGTTTGGAGGACCGGACGAATTCCGGGTCCAAGTCTTCCAGCGCATGCGTCGCGATTTCTCCGGCCGTGCGCAAGGTGTATGTATATTTTCCCGGAAAGATCTGGTCGGTATTTACGTTATCGCCGTAAACCCAGGCGGATCCATCGGCCGTGTAGGGGCCGGGTCGCCCGACCCCGCTCTTCGGCAGAGGGTTGGGATCCCCACGGCCGCCGTGCAAATCCATTCCGTGTAAAAGTTTGAGAAATGCGGAAGTGGATGCCGGCGCATCGATACCGAATTCCTGCGCCGTGGGAATTCTCCCCAGCACGGCTCCGAGCGCGACCAGCGCCGGCGAGCCCAGATAAATTTCCGAATCCGGCTGGCCCATGCGGCCCTTGAAGTTGCGGTTGGCGGTGGAGAGGACGACCTCGCCCGCGGCGGGAATCCCCAGATGGTTGCCCATGCACGGGCCGCACCCCGGAACGCCGATCACCGCGCCCGCGTCGAGCAGTTCGCCGAGAATCCCCTCTTCAATGGCCGCGCGATACACTTCGACCGACGCGGGGTTGACAAGCAGGCGCGTGCCGCGCGCCACTTTCTTCCCCCGCAAAATACCCGCCGCCGCGCGCAGGTCCTCCAGGCGCCCATTGGTGCATGTTCCGATAAAAGCCATATCTATCGGGCGGCCGGCCGCCGCGGCGAGCGTCCGCCCCTGGTCCACTCCGTGCGGCGCCGCGACGAGCGGGCCGATGGCGGAAAGGTCGATTTCATACTCGGCAAGATATTCCGCGCCCGGGTCGGGGAAAAGCGCGGAGGCTTCACATTCATCCCGGCCTGCCCGTCCCGATGGACGCGCGGCGAGATAATCGAAAATCGAATCATCCGGCGCGAGGAACGCGTTCTTCACGCCAAACTCCGCCATCACGTTCGGAATAACCATCCGGCTCTCGATCGAAAGCGAGCGCAATCCCGGCCCGTCGAACTCCACCGAGAGATACAACCCGCCGTCGGACCCCAGCTCGCCGATCAGCGCCAGGCACAAATCCTTCGACGTCACACCGGGGCGCAGATCGCCTTGCAGGGTGATGCGCACACTTTGCGGGACGCGCAGCCACAGCTTGCCGGTCGCCCACAAGGCCGCCGCCTCGCTGCGGCCGATCCCGGCACCGTACGCGCCCATCCATCCATGGTGGGTGGTGTGGCTGTCGGCCCCCAGGATCAGCTGGCCGGGAAGCGACAACGCTTCTTCGCCGACCACCTGGTGGCAGATCCCGCGTCCGATGTCGAAGAAATCCCGCACGCCCTGGGCGCGCACGAACGCCCGCGCCTCGGCGTGGTTTTGCGCGTGTTTGGGAGTAGGCGGCGGGGAGGCGTGGTCGAGGACGACGATCAGGCGCGCAGGATCGTGCACCTTCAGCGCGCCGAGTTCTTTATAAAAGATTTGTGCGATCGCGGCGGTGTTATCGTGCGAGAGGATCCGGTCCGGGCGCGCCTCGAGGATCTCGCCGGCCCGGGCGTCGGCCGCCCCCGCCGCGCGCGCGAGCGCCTTTTCGGCAAACGTGCGCGCCTTCGGTCCCGCAGAAGCCTGTCCCGGCGCGCTTTTGCCGGGATGCGCAGGTTCGCTTTTGATCTCTGAACCTGCGCGATCACAGAGCGGGGCCGCCTGCCCCGCGCCTGCCCTCGGCGCGGTCGTTCGCCGGGGGGAATGCGCAGGTTCGCGTTTGGTCTTGGAACCTGCGCGATCATGCAGCGGGGTCACTTAACCTGCTCCTTGTGGGGCGGTTCCTCGTCCAGGCGCTGGACAATTTGCCGGCGCGCCGATTCGGGCAGCAGTAGTTTGGGCAGTTTGTATTCCTCGGTCGCGATGGAAAGCAGAAGCTCGGCCGGCGACTGGTCGGCGTCGATCTGGTAGACGCGTTCCTTGAACCGCGCGGTGATATCGCGGGCGGTGGCTTCGTCCATCCGGAAGTAGTGGATTTCTTTCAGGAAGTAGTGGATCGTGTTCCAGCCGGAGAGCGGTCCGAGTAGGATATCCCGCTCGCTGACCCCGAACACATCCAGCGGATGCGCCTCGTAAGTGCTGGCGTCGTTGAGGATCGCGCCCTGGTGCACGCCGGCGGTATGAGTCCGGTTGGTGAGGGAAATCGGCTCCTTGGGCGGGACGAGCATGCGCAATTTGTCGGCCGCGAGCACGTTGATCGGGTACGACCCGCGCAGATGGTACCCCTCCAGCGCGTCGTAATCCTGGTCCAGATGCAGGTTGAACATCAGCGCCGTCATCGAGGTGATCCCGGAGCGCTCGCCGATCCCGAGCAGCGTGGTATTGACGTAGCGCACGCCTTCGCGAATCGCCTCGAGCGTGTTGGAAAGCGCAAACCCGCGGTCGTCGTGGAAATGGACTTCGAACTCGGTGACCGGATACCGCTCGCGCAGCGCGCGGATGCGCTGGCTGACCAGCGCCGGCGTGGCCACCCCCACCGTATCGGGCAGCCCCAGCCGGTCCACCAGCGCCGCCACCTGATCGTAGACCAGGAACTGGTCCTCCAGCCGCGTGCGGAACGTATCTTCCCCGCTGAAGCGCAGGATCAGGTTGGGATGATTCTTGCGCAAGTCCTCGATCAAGGTGCGCGCCCGGCGGGCGATCTCCTCCAGGTCCTTGCCGGTGTTGAACACGCGGGATTGCGGCGATGTGCCGATGTAGATGTTCAGCCCGTCGAACCCGGCGCGAATCGCGGCTTCCACGTCGTCCGGATGGCAGCGGACGTGCGCCAAAAGGAAGGTATACCCCTTCTGAGTAACCAGCTCGTCGCGCACCTGCAGGATCGCCTTCAGATCCTCGCGCTCCTGCGGGCTGACCATGGGTGAAAACATCTCGATGAATTTCACCCCATACAGGATCAGGGCCCGGATCAATTCGAGTTTGTCACGCTCGGTGTAAAAATACTTATGATGGTCGTGCAGCAGCGAGGTCTGCTGGCCTTCGCGCAGCGTGGTGTCGATGATCTCAAGCTTCCGGGGATGGTACAAACGGTAACGGTCAGGATTATCCGTGGCATCCATTTCTATTTTCCCTCCTCCACGAGGGGTTTCTCCAGCACGGCGGCGATTTGTTCCGCCACCTTATCTAGTTGCGGTTTGGTGATGACCAGCGGGGGAAGCAGCCGGATCACGTTGAGTCCGGCGGGAAGCACGAGCACCCCGCGCTCGGCCAGCGCGGCGATATAGGGCGTGGCTTTCTGTTTTATCTCGATCCCGATCAGCAGCCCGAGCCCCCGCACCTCGCGGATGAGCGGGGAGGAAATCGCGCGGAGTTTCGCCGTCAGGTACGCCGCCGACTCGGCGGCCTTTTCCGCGATCTTTTCCTCTTCGTAAACGTCCATCGCGGCTACCGCCGCGGCGCAGGTTACCGGATTCCCTCCGAAGGTGTTGGCGTGGATCGCGGGCTCGAGCGTCCGGACCCGGTCGCCGATCACGATCGCTCCCATCGGGATGCCGCCGCCGATCGACTTGGCCAGCGCGACGAAATCCGGCGTTATTCCGTAATGCTGGTAAGCGAACATTTTTCCGGTCCGGCAAAATCCGGTTTGAACCTCGTCGAGGATGAGCAGCGCGCCTTTGGCGCGGCAGATCTCCTGCGCGCCGAGAAGGAATTCCGGCGCCGCCGGATGCACCCCGCCCTCGGCCTGCACGGTTTCCAGGATGACCCCGGCGGTTTTTTCGTTCACCGCCGCATCCAATTCCTCCAGATTATTGTACGTCACATGCGTGAAGCCGGGGACGAGCGGCAGGAACGGATCGCGGTACTTTTTATTCCAGGTCGCCGAGAGCGCACCCATCGTCCGGCCGTGGAACCCGCGCTTGGCCGCGACGAAATCGGTCCGGCCGGTGGCGTAGCGCGAGAGTTTCAACGCGCCTTCCACCGCTTCGGTCCCCGAATTGCACAGGAACACGCGGTTGAACCCTTGCCCCGCGGCTTCCACCAGGCGCTGTTCCAATTCGGCGCGCTTGGAAAAATAGAACATTTCCGTGCAGGCCATCAGCGTCTGCGCCTGTTCGGTTATCGCTTTGACCACCACCGGGTGGCAGTGGCCGAGGTTGGCCGAGCCCTGCCCCGCGACGCAATCGATGTACTCGCGCCCGTTTTCATCCCATACCAGCGCTCCCTGCCCGCGCACGATCGCGATCGGCCGCTTGACGTACAGGCCGGAGGTATATTTATTTTCCCGTTCGATGGTGGTGGTCATAAGATCCTCATCTTGACCGACCTAACCCCCTCTCCCCTTCCCTCTCCCCCTTCCCTTAAGGGAAGGGGGAGAGGGTGGCCGAAGCCTCGGTGATTCTCCGAGACGGAGGACGGGTGAGGGGGTTAGGTCGGTTTCTTCTCCTGCAATCGGAAGTGTTCCTGCAAACTCCGGTACGTCAGCGCTTTCTCGCGCATCGCGCGGATGCCCATCACCGCGGCGGCCGCGGCCGAAAGCGTGGTCAGGAGCGGCACGTTCATCACGGTCGCGGCGGAGCGGATGAGATTCCCGTCGCTGTGCGCATTCGGACCGAGCGGTGTATTGAGCACCATCTGCACCTTTCCGCCGCGGATCAGATCCACCACGTTCGGCGATCCGTGCCCGACCTTGAACGCCGGTTCAACCGGCAGCCCGGCGTGCATGAAGAAGGCCGCCGTGCCGGGGGTCGCCAGCAGCCGGAAACCCATCCGGTGCAGATCCCGCGCGACCTTGAGCGCCGCGCCCTTGTCGAAATCGTTGACGCTGAAGAGCGCCGCGCCGTGTTCGGGCAGCGCGGACCCGGCCGCCATTTCCGCTTTGGCGAACGCGTGCCCGAAATGGCTGGCGTGCCCCATCACCTCGCCGGTGGAGCGCATCTCCGGCCCGAGCAGGCTGTCGGCTCCCGGCAGCTTCTGGAACGGCAGCACCGCCTCTTTCACGAAAAAACCGTCCACCTCCGGCTCAGCCGTGATGCCGCATTGCGCGAGAGTCTGCCCGGCCATGATCTGGGCCGCCTTGCGCGCGAGGGGCACGCCGATCGATTTGCTCACGTAGGGAATCGTCCGCGAAGCGCGCGGGTTCACCTCGAGCACGTAGACCACCTCGTCCTTGACCGCCAGCTGGACGTTCATCAATCCGCGGACCTTCAGCCGCTGGCCGAGTTTTTCCGCGTACTCGCGCATCGTGCTGAGGTGGAAGGCGCTGATCTTATACGGCGGCAGCACGCAGGCCGAATCCCCCGAGTGCACGCCGGCTTCCTCGATGTGCTGCATGATCGCCCCGACCACCGTCCGCTCCCCGTCGGAGATCGCATCCACGTCGGCTTCGTAAGCATCCTCGAGGAAGCGGTCGACCAGCAGCGGCTGGCCCGGGGCCGCGGCCAGCGCCTCGCCGACAAATCCCTCGAGCTGGCTCTCGTCGCCGACGATCGCCATCGCGCGCCCGCCCAGGACGAACGACGGCCGCACCAGAAGCGGATACCCGATCCGCTCCGCGATCGTCCGGACTTCCTCCAGGGAATAGGCGATCCCATGCTCCGGCTGGGGGATATCGAGTTCTTCTAGCACGGCCGCGAACGCCTGGCGGTCCTCCGCCAGCGCGATCGCCTCCGGCGAGGTGCCCCAGATCGGAACGCCCGCCGCGGCCAGATCCGCCGAAAGGTTGAGCGGCGTCTGGCCGCCGAACTGCACGATCACCCCTCCGGGTTTTTCGTCCTCCACGACGTTCAAGACGTGTTCGAGCGTGAGCGGTTCGAAGTAGAGCCGGTCGGCCGTGTCGTAATCGGTCGAAACCGTTTCCGGGTTGCAGTTGAGCATGATCGTTTCGTATCCCAACTCGTGCAGCGCGAACACCGCCTGGCAGCAGCAGTAATCGAATTCGATCCCCTGCCCGATCCGGTTCGGCCCGCTGCCGAGGATCAGCACCTTTTGCCGCTGCGTGACCCGCGCCTCGTCCTCGGTTTCATACGAGGAGTAGAGATACGGGGTCTGCGCTTCGAATTCCGCCGCGCAGGTGTCCACCCTTAGGAAAGTCGGCCGGACCCCAAGCTCCAGCCTGCGCGCGCGGATCGCCGCGGCGTTGAATTTTTTCCCGTCTTTGGAAAGCAGCCGCGCCAGCCGGCTGTCCGCCAGGCCGGCCTGCTTTGCCCGGCGCAGCAGATCCGCCGGCAGCGTTTCCAGCGCCTGCGCGGAAATTTCCTTTTCGAGTTCGGCGATCCCGCGCATCTGGTCCAGGAACCACAGATCCATCCCGGTCAGTGACGAAATCTTCTTCGGGTCGGCCCCGCCCCGGATCGCGCGATACACGCCGAACAACCGCCCGGACGTCGGGATGCGCAGCGATTCAAGCTCGGCGTCGGATGTCCCGCCGGCGGGCGCGATTTTATTCGGGCCCGATCCGTCGAGCGCGTCGATTCCGCTTTCGAGCGAAAGCACCGCCTTCGAAAGCGCCTCGGGCAGGGTCCGGCCGAGCGCCATCACCTCGCCCACCGATTTCATCTGCGCTCCGAGCGTCGGATCCACACCCGGGAATTTTTCGAACGCCCAGCGCGGGATCTTCACCACGACGTAATCCAGCGAGGGTTCGAACCCGACCTTGGTCCGGCCGGTGATGTCGTTGGTGATCTCGTCCAGCGTATACCCGACGGCAACGAGGGCCGCGACCTTGGCGATCGGGAAGCCGGTGGCCTTGGAGGCCAGCGCCGAGGAGCGCGAGACGCGCGGATTCATTTCGATTACCAGCGCCCGCCCGTCGGCCGGGTTGACCGCGAACTGGACGTTCGACCCGCCGGTCTCGATCTCCACCGCGCGCATCACCCGCCGCGCCAGATCCCGCAGGATCTGGTACTCGCGGTCGGTCAGGGTCTGGGACGGGGCGACGGTGATGCTGTCGCCGGTGTGCACGCCCATCGGGTCCAGGTTCTCGATGCTGCACACGACCACGAAGTTATCCGCCCGGTCGCGCATCACCTCGAGTTCGAATTCCTTCCACCCCAGGAACGATTCCTCCAGCCAGGCCTGCCCGATCGGCGAGACGGCGATCGCCTTGCGCACCGCTTCGGGGAGTTCCTCCGCGGCGTGCACCCACGACGCGCCGGTTCCGCCGAGCGCGAAAGAAGCGCGCACCAATACCGGGTAGCCGGTTTCCTTCGCAAGCGCCTTCGCCTCCTCGAGGTTGTGCGCCGGTCCGCCGTGCGGCACCGGAATGCCGTTCTCCCGCATGACCCGGTTGAATAACTCGCGGTCCTCGGCCAATTCGATCGAGCGCAGTTGTGCGCCGAGGAGCTGCACGTGATGTTTTTCCAGCGTCCCGCGTTTGCCGAGTGCGAGCGCGAGGTTCAACCCGGTCTGCCCGCCGACGGTGGGCAGCAAGGCGTCGGGCCGCTCCTGGGCGATGATCGCTTCGAGCGTCTCCGGCGTGAGCGGTTCGATGTAGGTCGCGTCGGCCAGGTCCGGATCGGTCATGATCGTGGCCGGATTGGAATTGACCAGGATCACGCGATAGCCCTCGGTGCGCAGGGCTTTGGTCGCCTGCGTCCCGGAATAATCGAATTCGGCCGCCTGGCCGATCACGATCGGACCGGAGCCGACGACCAGGATCGAGCGGATATCGGTTCGCCTCGGCATCCTAAGCTCCCCGCCTTTCGATCATCGCGAAGAACTGCCCGAAAACGTCGCGGGCGTCGTGCGGCCCCGGCGAGGCTTCCGGGTGGAACTGCACACAGAACACCGGCTTGTTCAACAGCCGGAAACCCTCGAGCGAGCCGTCGTTGAGCGAGCGCAGCGTGACTTCGGCTACGCCGACCGGCAGGCTCTCGCTCTCGACGATGTAGTTGTGGTTCTGGGCGGTGATCCACACCTGCCCGGTGCGCTCGTCGCGGACGGGATGATTGCCGCCGTGGTGGCCGAATTTTAATTTGGTGATCCGCCCTCCGAGCGCGAACCCGATCAATTGGTGGCCGAGGCAGATCCCCAGCGTCGGCACGCCGCTTTCGATCAGCGTCCGCACGGCATCGGCGATTTTCGGCAACCCGCGCGGATCCCCGGGCCCGTTGGAAAGAAAGATGCCGTCCGGCTTGAGCGCGAGCGCCTTCTTCGCGGGTGTGTGCGACGGAACGACGGTCACCTTTGCCCCATCCGCCGCCAGGTGGCGGAGGATGTTCTTTTTAATTCCGAAATCGTAGGCGACGATGTGTTTCCCCTTCATCGCACCGGGCCGGTCGCCCTCCACCCAGCGGCTGCCCGGGTCGCCCGCCCACGCGTATTCCTTCGGGCAGGAGATCTCGCTGACCATATCGCGTCCGTCGAGGCCGGGCCACGCCCGCGCCATCTCGACCAGCTTCGCCGGGTCGGTTCCGCGCGTGGAAAGGGCCGCCTTCTGCGTCCCGCCGTCGCGCAGTTTGCGGGTCAGCCAGCGGGTATCCACGCCGCTGATCCCGGGCACGCCGGCTTCGGCCAGCCAATCCGGAAGCGCCTTTTCCGCGCGCCAGTTGGAGACGACCGGGCTGATCGCGCGCACGACCGCGGCGGAGATTTGCGGGCGCTGGGATTCGTAATCCTCGCGGTTGACGCCCACGTTGCCGATGTGGGGGCAGGTGAACAGCACGCCCTGCCCGCGGTAGGAGGGGTCGGTGAGTATTTCCTGATACCCGGTCATGCTGGTGTTGAACACCAACTCGAATACGGCGTCGGCTTCGGCCCCGAAGCGCGTGCCGTTGAGCACGGTTCCGTCTTCGAGAACGAGGATCGCGCCGCTCACGAAATGACCGTGCCTTTCCCGGCCAAGGCCGAGGAAATCGGCGCGGGGACCCGGCTGTCGGCGAATATCACCCACCGCACGCCCTCCCCGAGTGCTTCGCTGGCGCCGAGGACCTTCTTCTTCATCCGTCCTTCGGCGAATTTCAACGCGTCTTCGAGTTTGGAGCGCTCGATCGTCGGCATCAGCGTGCTTTCGTCGGGGAAGCGGCGCATGAGGCCCGGCACGTTGGTCAGGATCACCAGGCTTTCGGCACGGAGCGCGCCGGCGATCATCGCCGCCGCGCGGTCGGCGTCGACGTTGAGCGCGACTCCTTCCGGCGAAATCGCGAGCGGCGCGACGACCGGGGTGAGCCCCGCGTGGATCAGCATCTGAAGGAGCGGCGCATCGACGGTCTGGATCGTCCCGGTGTGGTCATCGTGCAGCATCCGCACCCTTCCGTTTTCCACGGCGCGCACGGCCTCCTTGCGCTTGGCCAGCATCATATGCCCGTCCACTCCCGAGAGCCCGAAGGCGTTTACGCCGAGCTTCTGCAGCCGTTCGACGAGGACCGTGTTGATCTTGCCGGACGTGACCATCGCGAAAATTTCCAGCGTCTCGCGGTCGGTGTAGCGCGAGGTGAAACCCGAAGGCGAGGTGACGAACCGGGGCGGGTGGCCGAGCTTCTCGGAGACCGCGTTCGTCTCCTCGGATCCGCCATGGACGAGAACAGCCTGTTGCCCGGATTTCACCAATGCGGCGAGGTCTTCGCATACGGTATCCATGTTGTTGCCGGCGGCTCCGCCGATTTTTACGACGAGCATGTCTCTCTCCGTTTCTCCGACCTATCCCCCTCTCCCTGCCCTCTCCCCCTTCCCTTAAGGGAAGGGGGAGAGGGTGGCTTGAGACCCGGTGAATTTCCGGGACGAAAGCCGGGTGAGGGGGTTAGGTCGGTTTCAAATCGGGTGCAACCCGCTGAATTCCAACCCGGTGGTCTCTTCCCATCCGAACATCACGTTCATCGCCTGGACCGCCGAGCCGGAGGCGCCCTTCATCAAATTATCGATCGCCGCCATCGCGACGATCCGCCCCGTGTCCGGATCGAGCTCGAATCCCACATCCACGTAATTGCTGCCCGCCAGAATCTTCGGATCCGGCACGCGGTGCACGCCGGTTTTCTCTTTCACGATGCGGATGAAGGCTTCCTCTTTGGAAAATCCCCGGAAGGCCCGCCACAAATCTTTTTCCGTTACGCCGGATTTGGCGAAGCCGTGCGCCGCGGCCAGGGCTCCGCGCACCAGGTCGACGGAGGTGATCGTCAAATGGACGTCCGTCAACCCCAGCTCCTGGATCACCTCGGCTGTGTGACGGTGGCCGGAGGGCGCGTAGGTGCGGATCACGCCCGCCCGCTCCGGATGGTGCGAGCCGGCGTTCGGGCTGGCCCCCGCCTCGGAGGACCCGACCTTGACGTCGACGATGACCGGGCGCGCCGGATCGAGTAGCCCGCCCCGCACCAGCGGCGCCAGGGCCAGGTTGGCCGCCGTCGCGTTGCATCCCACCCCGCTGATGTAATTCGCCTTGCGCATTTCCTCGCGGTGGAATTCCGGCAGGCCGTAGACGAATTTTCCCATCCACTGCGGCGCCTGGTGCTCGTGCCCGTACCATTTCTTGTAGAGCGCCGGATCCTTCAGCCGGAAATCCGCCGAAAGGTCGACGATCTTCCCGGCCAATCCCGCGTAGCGTTCGATTTCCTTCTGCGCCTCCCCGTGCGGCAGCGCGAGGAAAAGCACGTCGCACGGCTGCAGAACCTGCCGCGAAACGAACTGCATCATCGTCCGCTTGCGCAGGTGCGGGTGCATCGAATACACGTACTCCCCGACGTGCCGCTCCGAGGTCGCCTGGGTCACCTCGATGTTCGGGTGGCCCAGCAGAAGGCGCAGCAACTCACCGCCCGTGTACCCGGATGCGCCGACGATGCCGGCTTTCATGAGCGCGCTCATTTGAGTATCTCCAAGATCGCCGCGTGCGGCACCGGATGGTATTGCGCGCGGAACTCATCCTTCTTCTTCCCGACTTCGACCGTGTAGTCGATCACGAACCCGGGGATATCGATCCCGGTGGCCGGAACCGAGGAGTGGAACTCCATCGTGTGGTTGACTTCGTTGATCAGGAACCCGCGATTCTTGTCTTCGAGGATGTCCACCGCCAGAACCCCGCCGCCGACGGCCCGCGCCGCGTCAACGCAAATCTTGTCCAGTTCGGGGGTCACCGGGCAGGCTGATCCCTGCCCGCCGCGGGCGGTGTTGGTGATCCAGTGTTCCGACGTGCGGTAGATGGCGGCGATGGTCTTCTCGCCGACGACGAACGCGCGGATATCGCGGCCCGGCTTGTGAATGTATTCCTGGATGTAGAAAATATTCTGCTGGTAGTTCCCCAGCACCTCGCGCGTCTCGAGAATCGCCTCGGCCGCGTCGCGGTCGTTGATCTTGGAAACCATCCGGCCCCACGAACCGATGACCGGTTTGAGGACCACCGGATAGCCCAGTTCCTCGATCGCCGCCAGCGCGCTGTCCGGCGTGAAGGCCACCCGCACTTCCGGCTGCGGGATCCCGGCGAACTTGAGCGCCGCGGAAGTCCATAGCTTGTCGCCGCAGGTGTCCTCGACGGCCGAAGTGTTCACCGTCGGAATGCCCCAGCCGTTGAGGATCTTGCAGGCGTACAAACCGCGCCCGTACGAGATGCTGCGTTCGAGGACCACCGAATAGGTATCCCACTGCCCGGGATGGTTAAGGTCGAACTTCGCCTCCCGGTCGTCGATCTTGTCGTACGCGATCCCGCGCTTCTCGAGCGCCTCGAACAGCCATTTCTCTTCGATCCGCAGCCGGGTCATCAACACGCCGATCTTCATCGTCACAACCTCCCCGCCTTTCCAGTTATCCGGTTTCGCATTCCTATTCGCCCCAATCCTCGGCCTCTTTCGGCGCCAGGGTCAACGTGACGGGCTCGAGCGCCGTAAGCTCCAATTCGACTCCGCAATCCGGGCAGATGAGGATTTCCCCCGTCTGCGCATCTTCCGGGATCGTGACTTCCCCTTCACATTCAGGACAAAGACCTTTCATTTCCATTCTCCTTTGGGACGCGCTCCGGCGCGCCATGAATTTTTCGGGAAAATTTCAAGTCTCTCCGATCGATTTTCTGGTCATTGCGAGGAGCGAAGCGACCCCGGTCCACCCCAACCGGGGCGGGCGAAGCAAACTCCTTCTTTTTGCGAAAAGGGAGATTGCTTCGCTCCCTTCGGTCGCTCGCAATGACCGGGATCCATCATCCTTTTCCCAGAATGTTCTTCGCTTGAATTATCTGGTCCTTCACGGCCTCCGGCGCGGTGCCTCCCTTGGTATTGCGGCGGGAAAGCGCGCTTTCCACGCGGAAAGAGTCCGCAAGGTCTTTTTCGAATGCGGGATGGATGGATTGGAATTCCTTCCGTTCCATCCGCGACAGGCGGACCCCCAGATCGATCGACCGCCGCACCGCCTTGCCCGCGGCGGAATGCGCCTGCCGGAACGGGATCCCCTTGCGCACCAGGTAGTCGGCAAGATCCGTGGCGAGCATTCCATCGTCGATCGCGGCGGCCATTATCTCAGATTTGACGGTGAGTGTTTCAAGAATGCCGCCCATCACCGGCAAGACCGCCCCCAAAATGTCCGCCGCTTCGAACACGGGCGGTTTATCCTCCTGCAGATCCTTGTCGTACGCCGATGGCAGGCCTTTCAGCACCGCCAGCAACCCAGTCAGCAGGCCGATCAGGCGGCCGCTCTTCCCGCGCGCCAGCTCGAGCAGGTCCGGATTCTTTTTCTGCGGCATCAGGCTCGAACCGGTGGAGTAGGCGTCATCCAATTCGATGAAGCCGAACTCGGCGGTCGAAAAAAGGATCAGCGCGTCCGCCAGGCGGCTGCAGTGCACGCCGGCCAGAGTCGCGGCGAACAGGAACTCGGCCGCAAAATCCCGGTCGGAGACGGCATCGATGCTGTTGGGCGCCGCGGATAAAAAACCCAGTTCCTTCGCGAGCGCTTCCCGGTCCACCGGATACGCCGTCCCCGCCAACGCGCCGCTTCCCAGCGGGCAGACCGCCGTGCGGGCGCGCGCTTCCCGCAACCGCGCGGCATCCCGCTCCAGCGCCCAGAAGTGCGCGAGCCACCAATGCGAAAGCAGAACCGGCTGCGCCCGTTGCGTGTGCGTGTACCCCGGCATTGCCGTCCCAAAATCCCGCTCCGCCCGCGAAACAAGCGCTTGCTGGACATTGCGGAGGTCGGCCCCAAGCCGGTCCTCGGCTTCCATCAGCCATAACCGGAAATCCGTCGCCACCTGGTCGTTGCGGCTGCGGCCGGTATGCAGCTTCCCGGCCGGCTCGCCGATCAATTCCCCCAAGCGCCGCTCGATCGCGGTATGGATATCCTCGTCGGTCGGGGCGAAGGCGAACGCTTCCGACGCCAGTTCTATTCCGATCTGCGTCAGGCCGGATTCGATCTCACGGGATTCCGCAGCCGAAAGCAACCCGGCGCGCTGGAGTGCATGGGTCCAGGCGATGGATCCGCGCACGTCCTGCGCGGACAGGCGGCGGTCGACAGGCAGCGAGGCATTCAACGCATCCGCCTTTGCGTTCAATCCGCCTTCCAGCCGTCCGGTCCAGAGTTGTTTCATCGAGTCTCTTCCTTTCCTCACCCCCTACCCCTGCATCCCCTCCCCCCTCTCCTGCGATCACCGCAGGAGAGGGGGGAGGGGACCGAGGGGAGGGAGGTGAGGTGTGACGTTAATCCCGGTCCACTTCTTCCGGCGGAACCGGAGGAATATCTTTGGCGCCCTCATCGAGCAGCGCCCGCACCTTCAGCGGGAGGCCGAAGAGGTGGATGAAACCGGCGGCGTCGCTGTGGTCATACACCAGCGAGTGGCCGAAGGTGGCGAAATCCTCGCGGTAGAGGCTGAACGGGCTAAAGCGTTTCTGCACGATCACGTTCCCCTTGTACAGGTTGAGCGTGATCGAGCCCGTCACACGTTCCTGGGTCTTGTCGATGTAGGCCTGCAGGTCCTCCCGCAGGGGGGTGAACCACTGGCCGAAATAGACGAGCTCGGCGTAGCGCTGGGCGACCCTTTCCTTATAATGCTGCGTCTCGCGGTCCAGGGTGATGCTTTCCAGTTCGCGGTGCGCCGCCACCAGGACCGTCCCGCCGGGCGTCTCGTACACGCCGCGGGATTTCATCCCCACCAGCCGGTTTTCCACGAGGTCCACGCGGCCGATGGCGTTGCGTCCGCCGATTTCGTTCAGCGTCTCGATCAGTTTCGCGCCCGCGAGTTTTTTCCCGTTGAGGGAAACCGGATTCCCCTTCTCGAAGCCGATCTCGACCGTTTCCGGCCGGTCCGGCGCCTTTTCGGGCGAGACCGTCAGCTGGAAGAGATCCTCTTCCGGCGCGTTGGCGAGGTTCTCCAGCGGCCCGCCCTCGTGCGAAAGGTGCCACAGGTTCCGATCCCGGCTGTAGAGCGATTTTCCGGTCGTATCCGGAAGGGTGATGTGGTGCGCCTTCGCGTACGCCACCGCATCCTCCCGCGAGCGGATGTCCCACTCGCGCCAGGGGGCGATGACCTTCAAGCGCGGGTTGATGGCGGTGTAAGTTAGTTCGAACCGGACCTGGTCGTTGCCTTTCCCGGTGCAGCCGTGGGCGACGGCGTCCGCCCCGACCTGTTCCGCCGCCAGCACCTGGTGCTTGGCGATCAGCGGGCGGGCGATCGACGTCCCGAGCAGGTACTTCCCCTCGTAGACCGCGCCGGAGCGGAGCAGCGGGAAGATGTAATCGCGCGCGAATTCCTCGCGCAGGTCCTCGCTGATCAGCCGGCTGGCGCCGGATTCCTTGGCCCGTTTGGCGAGCGACGCGGTCTCCCCGACGCCCTGCCCGATGTCGGCGGTAAAACACACGACTTCGCACCCGTAGGCTTCCTTGAGCCAGGTGACGATGATCGATGTATCCAGCCCGCCGGAATAGGCGAGCACGACTTTCTTGGCGCTGTCCTTCTTCATCCTCTTCTCCTTTTCTCCCTTCCCGCCCCGCATGGGATTAACACGCAAACGGGTGTGCAGACACAAAAAAAGCCCTCCGGGTGACGGAGGGCTTCGAAATTTGGATCATCATGCTTGTCCGCGCTCGGCCCAAGCCAAACTAGCCCACCTTCCCGATTTCCGGGTGGAAGAAAGGACGACGAGCGCGAGGCTTCAACAGAATGGTATCCATGTTTATCGAAGCCGGATTTTACCGGAGGTTGCGGCCGGTGTCAAGCCGCCGGGAGGATATAATACGCAAGTCTCAGACGCAACGGAAAGGAAACCACCATGCGGATTGCACTCGATGCGATGGGCTCGGACGAGTTCCCGCGTCCGGATGTGGAAGGCGCGGTGATGGCGGCGCGCGAATACGGCGAGGAAGTGCTGCTGATCGGCGATGAAAAGGTCGTACGCCCGGTTCTGGATGCGCTGGCCCCGGGGAAGCTGCCGATCCGGCTCATCCATGCGCCCGAGATGCTGACCATGCAGGAAAAAGGCCTCGCCCTCGCGCTCAAGGCCAAACAAAAGGAACCCAAGACCTCGATGGCGGTCGGGGTCGACCTGGTCAAGCAGGGCAAGGCGGATGCCTTCGTGACAATGGGCAACACCGGCGCGGCCGCCTCGGTGGCCTTCTTCCGGCTCGGGATGCTGCCGGGGATCGAGCGCCCGGCCCTCGCGCCGGTCTTTCCGACGCGCAAAGGATTTTGCGTCGTGCTGGACATCGGAATCAATCCGGACCTGCAGCCGAAGAATCTTCTGGATTTCGCGGTCATGGGTTCGGTGTATGCGGAGGCCGTGCGCGGGGTGAAGCGGCCGCGGGTGGCGCTGCTTTCCAACGGCGAGGAAACCGGCAAGGGAAATTTCCTGGTTCGCGAAGCCACCCCGATGCTCAAAGCGAGCGCCTTGAATTTCATCGGCAACGCCGAGCCGAAGGAAGTCTACGCCGGAGATGTGGATGTGCTGGTCACCGACGGCTTTACGGGAAACGTCTTCCTGAAATCCTCCGAGGCGGTGGCCAAGATGATCGTCGACACGATTAAGGAAAAAATTATGGCCGGTTCGCTGCCCGTCAAGCTGGGCGGCGCATTGATCAAACCCGCGCTGGCTGACATTAAAAAACTGCTCAACCCGAGCGAGGAAGGCGCGGCGCCGCTGCTCGGCGTGGACGGACTTGTTTTTATCGGCCACGGCCGGTCGGATGCCCTGGCGGTGAAAAACGCCGTCCGGGTCGCGGCCGGCGCCGCCCGCTCCGGGATGCAGGATCTTATCCGCAGGGAAATTTCAAGGCTCGCTTCCGGCGCTCCCGGGGCAACCTAAGGAGAAAGCATGTCCAATCCGCGACCCCGTGTGGTGATCACCGGAATGGGGGCCATCACACCCCTCGGCCTTACCGTTGCCGAGCTGTGGGACAGCCTGCTGGCCGGCCGGTCGGGCATCGGCCGGATCACCCAATTCGACGCCAGCATGCTGCCGTGCCAGATCGCCGGCGAAGTAAAGGATTTCGATCCCGGCAAGTACATCAATATAAAGGAAGCCCGCCGGATGGCGCGCTGCACGCAACTGGCGCTGGCCGCATCGCAGGAAGCCGTCCGGTCCGCCGGGCTGGAAGCCGGCTTCCCGGATCAGGAACGGGTGGCCGTAATTCTCGGAACCGCCGTAGGCGGCTGGGACCGGATGTCCGAAGGATTGAAGGTGATGTGGAACCAGGGGTATATGAAGGTCAACCCCTTTGTCCCGCCTTCCTCCATCCCGAACATGCCGGCCCATCACCTCTCGCACAAGTACCAGACCTACGGCCCGCTCAACACCGTCCCGACCGCCTGCGCGGCGGGGACCCAGGCGATCGGCGAATCCGCCGAACTGATCCGCCGGGGCGCGGCGGACATCGTCATCACCGGCGGTACGGAAGCGCTGGTGCTGGATTTCATGATCGCCTCGTTCTGCGTGATGCGCGCGCTGCCGCTGAGTTTCAACGGCGATCCGGAACATGCCTCGCGCCCCTTTACCAAGAACCGCGAAGGATTCGTCTTCTCCGAAGGCTGCGCGATGCTCGTGGTCGAAAGCCTCGAAAGCGCGCGCCGGCGCAAGGCCGTGATCCTCGCGGAGATCCTCGGCCACTCCTCCTCTTCGGATGCCTATCACATCGCCGCGCCGGATCCCACCAGCGCGGGCGCGGTCCGGGCGATCCGCTGGGCCTTGAAGGATGCCGGGATTCAACCCGAACAGGTCGATTACATCAACGCCCACGGCACGTCCACTCCGGCCAACGACCTGATGGAAACGAACGCCATCAAGCAGGTGTTCGGCGAGCGCGCCCGCAAGGTTCCCATTTCGTCGACCAAATCGATGATCGGGCATCCGCTGGGCGCCGCCGGCGCGGTGGAGGCGGTGGCCTGCGTGCAAACCATGCTCCATGGGAAGATCCACCCGACGATCAATTACGACACTCCCGACCCGGAATGCGACCTGGATTACGTTCCGAACACCGCGCGCCTGGCCGATGTCCGGACTGTCCTTTCCAATTCCTTCGGTCTGGGCGGGCAGAATGCCTGCCTGGT
The DNA here is from genome assembly GCA_049684495.1 of Anaerolineales bacterium. Taxonomy (GTDB): domain Bacteria; phylum Chloroflexota; class Anaerolineae; order Anaerolineales; family RBG-16-64-43; genus JAFGKK01. The sequence continues at coordinate 18,366 of JBAVFZ010000449.1, forward strand.
AATGCGCAAGTGGGAGGGCGAGTGAAGAAAATTACCAATCCCCGATTGCTGAAACGCAACAAGCAGATCGGCAACTACGGGCAGTTGGCCGGGATGGCGGTCCTGCTCGGCGGGTTTGCCGTCTCGTTCCTGATGCCCGAACGGCTGGATCTTTCCTACCTGTCGCTTATCCTCGGGTTTATCCTGGTTTCCATCGGTTCGACCTTTACCAACCGCTGGGGGCGGACTCCCCCGCCCGACGAAGCGGTGGACGATGTGCTCAAGGGGCTCGACGACCGCTACACGCTCGTGCATTACCGGCTGGGCGCGGATCATGCGCTCTTTACGCCGGATGGGGTCCTCGCGATCCTGGCGAAGTACGAACGCGGCCTGGTTTCCTTCGACGGGAAGAAGTGGCGCCAGACGGGCGTGTCCGGATTGATGAAATTCTTCGGAACGGAGGCGCTGGGCAATCCTTCCGCCGACAGCCTGTTCGAAGCGGAAGGTCTCACCCGAAGGCTCCGCAAGATCCTGGGCGCCGACGAGAATTTCATCGTCCGGCCGATTGTCATTTTCGTTAACGATAAAACCCGGGTTGAAGCGGATGCTTCTCCGGTCCCGGCGCTGCACGCCTCGAAAGTCAAGGAATATATCCGCCATATGCCGAAAGAAACGCCGCTCCGGCCGGACCAGCTCCAGCAAGTGATAGAATATGCGGGCGGAAAAAAATGACCGCCGGCGCAAGCGGGATGCTTGCACAGGCGAAATCCAATCCCGAAGGAGAATCTCACCGTGGCGTACAAAATATCCGATGACTGCCTGAGTTGCGGAGTCTGCGAACCGGAATGCCCCAACCAGGCGATCAGCATGGGGGATGCGCATTTCGACATCAATCCGGACCGGTGCACCGAGTGCGTCGGATTCTTCGATCAAGCCCAGTGCCGGTCGGTCTGCCCGAACGAAGCCCCCGGCCCGGATCCCGCCCATAAGGAGACCAAGGATGAACTGCTGGCCAAGAAAGCCAGGCTGCATCCGTAATCGCCGGACCGGCATATCAAATGGGTTTTTCAAACGGGTGGCCGTCGGCCACCCGTTTTTTTAATCCTCTCTTCCCTTCTCCCCACACCTCAGGTCCATCCTACCCGCTCCTGTCCTTTCATCCCTGCGCGTGAGCTGCTTTGCGTTCCACTACCATCCCATCTCTCCTCCCCCAGCCCGAGCATAGCTCGGACCGTCCCCCTCCTCCCTTCCCGTATCACGGGAAGGAGGAGGGGTTAGGGGAGGTGGGAGGGGATGGCTCCGGGCGGAAATGCTAAAATGCAATCCTTGAAAAGGGCTTTCGATCCTCGCGGAGAAATCCGTGGGTGAGTTTTTCGAACCCGTCAAAGGAGCCAAATGGATGCCGAGATCGTGGTCATCGGGGACGAACTGATCCTGGGAACCATCAATGATACCAATACGCAATTCATCGCCCGCGCACTGCGTGAAGGCGGATTCCGTTTGCGGCGCGTGACAACCGTCGGGGACGATCCCGGCCGGATCGTAAAAGCGTTGAACGATGCGGCGGCTGAGTCGGATGCCGTGATCGCCGCCGGTGGTTTGGGCCCGACGGTTGACGACCCGACCCGCGACGCCGCGGCGAAAGCGGCCGGTGTGGAACTGGAATTTCACCCCGATCTGTGGGAAGCGATCGAAGCCCGTTTCCGGCAACTTGGCCGCGCGCTCCCCGAAAACAACCGCAAGCAGGCATACCTCCCCCGCGGAGCGGCGGCGCTCCCCAATCCATCCGGAACCGCGCCCGGGTTCTCGCTGGACCTCGGACGGTCGGTCCTGTTCGCGGTGCCCGGCGTGCCGAGCGAAATGGAGGAGATGATCACCGGACTGGTCCTCCCCGCGCTGCATCAGCGTTTCGGCCGCGGGCAGGCCGTCCACACCCGGACGATACATGTCGTGGGCCTCGGAGAATCGATGGTCGACGAGCGGATCGGCCGCTGGGAAAGCGAGGAGAATCCGACCGTGGGATTGATGGCGCACGCCGGCCTGACCGACATCCGCATCGTCGCCCGCGCCGCGGATGAAGCGGGCGCGAGGAAACTGACCGCCGCCGCGGAAGCCGACATCCGGTCGAAGCTCGCAGAATATATCGTCGGCGCCGACGAGGAAACGCTCGCCGGCGCGGTCTTGCGGTTGCTGCCGAAAGATGGGAGCCTGGTCTCCGTGGAGAGCGGGACCGGCGGGGAATTGGCCGGATTGATGGGGATGGAGGATTCCGGCGCATTCCGGGGAGGGCTGGTGCTCGGCCGGAGCGGGATGGAGGCCGACGCGGCGGGAACGCTTCGCGATTGGCGGTCGGCGCGCAAGGCGACGCATGCCATGGGATTGACGCTCGCGCCCGTTTCCCGCGGCTTCCGCTCGGAATACATCCTGCTTTCGGAGAGCGGCGAAACACGGAAAGCGCGGACCCACCTGGTCCCCCACCCGATGGCCTCGCGCTGGGCGGCGACTCTCGCGCTGACCGCATTGTGGAATTCGCTGCGCGGCACCCGCGCGGAATGAACCGCGACAGCGCGCGCGGCGCGTGTGTTATATTTGCTTTTTACGCCCGTCCGGGGCGGCGGCAAAGCGCGCGCTTTCCGCCGGTTCCGAAAGGATGGTGACCATGCACGAAGGATTCCTCGAAACCCAACCGCCGATCGCGACCGAACTCCAACTGCCCAAACAGCTTTCCCGCCTGCCGGATCTGGCCTACAACCTCTGGTGGACCTGGCATCCGGAGGCGCAAGGTCTGTTCAGCCGGATCGACTTCTCGCTTTGGGAAGAGGTGCGCCACAACCCGGTCCAATTCATCCGGAAGATCCGGCGTCCGCAGTTGAACGCCGCGCTGTCGAACGTCGATTACATGGAGACGTACGAGCGGGTGGTGGAATCCTTCGACCATTACCTGAATGCCTCGGACATGTGGTACTCGCGGGAAAATCCCGATCTCCTCAACCGTCCGATCGCCTACATCTCCACCGAATACGGACTGCATGAAAGCATCCAGGGGTACGCCGGCGGACTGGGTGTTTTGGCCGGAGACCTGATCAAGGAGGCCAGCGATCTGGGGATTCCCATCGTCGGGCTTGGGTTCCTGTATACGCTGGGATATTTCCGCCAGAGCATGACGGAAGACGGATGGCAGGAGGCGAATTACGAGCCGCTGGATTTCGCCAACCTTCCGGTCTGGCCGGTCATCGGACGCGACGGCAAACCGCTCACGATCAGCGTCTCGCTCCCCGAACGGGATCTGGCGGCGCGCCTGTGGCAGGTGCGCGTCGGGCGGATCCCGCTTTACCTTCTGGACAGCAACGTCGAATCCAACTCGCCGACCGACCGGGAATTGACGGCGCGGCTCTACACCAGCGAGGCGGAACAGCGCATCTCGCAGGAAATCATCCTCGGGATCGGCGGCGTGCGCGCCCTGCGCGCGCTCGGATACAACCCCACCGCTTGGCATCTCAACGAGGGGCATTCGGCCTTCGCGCTGCTGGAACGGGCGCGCGAGTACGTTGCCGCCGGGCGGACCTTCGAGGACGCGAAGGAAATCGTCCGAAAAACGACGATCTTCACCACCCACACGCCTGTGCCGGCGGGCGCGGATGAATTTCCACTTTGGTTGATGGACAAATTCTTTTCGCCGTACTGGCCCCAATTGGGCCTCGGACGGGATGCCTTCCTCGACATCGCCCGGCACAAGCAATCCTGGGGTGAAACCTTCAGCATGCCGGTCCTGGCGTTGCGCCTTTCCGATCATGCCAACGGCGTTTCGGAATTACACGGCCGCGTCGCGCGGAAAATGTACAACCATCTTTGGCCGGACCTGCCGGAAGACAAGGTGCCGATCCGCCACATCACCAACGGCATCCATACCGAAACCTGGCTCGCGCGGCAGATGGGGAACCTCTTCGACCGGTACCTGGGCGACGACTGGCGCGAACGGATCGACGAGCAGGCGGTGTGGGACCGCATCGGCGATCTCCCCAACAAGGAACTCTGGGAGGCGCGGATTCATCTCAAGCGCCGGCTGGCCGCCCACATCCGCGACCGTTCGCGGCAACAGTGGCTTTCCGGAAAAAAGCATCCGATCCAGATCGTAAACGCGGGCGTGCTGTTGGACCCGAACATGCTGGTGATCGGCTTCGCCCGCCGGTTTACCATGTACAAACGCGCGGGGCTTCTCCTGCGCCAGCCCGAACGGCTGCTGGCGCTCCTCAACCGGCCGAACCTCCCGGTGCAGTTCATCTTCGCCGGTAAGGCGCATCCGGCCGACGAGCCGGCCCAGCGTCTGCTGCAGGACGTGTACCGCTTCGCCAAACGGTCTGAAACCGGCGGCCGGTTCGTATTCCTGGAGGATTACGACATCAACCTGGCCCGCTACCTGGTGCAGGGCGTGGACGTGTGGATGAATACTCCCCTGCGGCCGCTCGAAGCTTCCGGCACGTCCGGGCAGAAGGCGGCTTTAAACGGCGTGCTGAACATGTCGGTGCTCGACGGCTGGTGGCGCGAAGGCTACAACGGACGCAACGGCTGGGCGATCGGTGAAGACAAGGAAAATCAAACCGCCGAGGTTCAGAACGCGCAGGACACGGATTCGTTGTTTTCGCTGCTGGAAGACGAGATCATCCCCCTCTATTACGAGAACCGCTCCCCCGAGAACATTCCCTCCGAATGGGTCGACCGGATCCGTGAATCCATCCGGACGATTTCCCCGACCTTCAACACGCGGCGCATGCTGAAGGAATATGCGTGCGACCTCTACCTGCCCGCCATCCGGCATCCCTTCCCGCCGCTGGAAGACTCATCGCTGGAGATCCCGACATAAAAAGCAAGGGCACGGCGCGCCGTGCCCTTGCTTCGTGCCCTTCAGGTTTTCTTCGTGTCCTGCGTGGAGTGTATCGGCGCAGGGCCCTGCTCCCCTACTCCCCGACCCCGGTCTTGCCGAATTCCACCCGCACCGTATCGCCGTCAAGCGTTGCGGTCGAGGTGTCTTCCACGATCCCGATCCACGTCACGCCGGGATGCAAAGCAAACGGGCCGTCCTGGCCGTAGAATTGCAGGGGACGGTCGATTTTCGGAAGCCGCCAGATCCCATCTTCCATCCTGCCGTCACGGAAAATCAGCGCCTTCCCGCCGCCGAACAGCTCCAATTCGTAAATTTCCCGCTGCTGCCGGCGGATGTAATTGGCGTAGAGCACGATGACATTCGAAACCGAAAGCTGCTTGCCGGTCAGGCGGTCCAGCAGCGGGGCCATGTCGCGATTCGGCTTTCCGGTTTCGGACCAGCGGTAATATTGCTTATCCTCCGGATTGTAGCGCCACTCGGCGAGCGCGTTATCCGAGATGAAACGCACCCACACGTTGGATGCCGTGCCGCCGCTCATGGGCGGGGGCTCTTCCTGGAAGACCATCCCCGTCAGGTCCGGCACGCTGTCGGGTATCTTCAACACCTTGGCGGCTTTGCGCAGTTCCGCCGTATTCCCGAAAATCCCGTTTTCCGGGATCTCGCGTTCATCCCGGCACAGCGCCGGGCAATCCACCGGGCCGACATACAGCAGCCGGTCGCGCACACCCTGGAAGTCCATGAAGTCCCACGTCGCCGAGTACTCGGCGCAGAATACCAGCAAGGACTGGTAAGCTTTCATCAGCGGCACATCGATTTTCCGTCCGGAACGGATCGGGCCGACCTTTTCCACATCCTGGCTCAGGTAGATCGCCTGCAAGCGGGTCATCCCCATTTCCTGATAGAACTCAAACATCAGGTCGGCGTACGAAAGACCGGCCTGCGGCCGCGCGGAGCGGGGATAGTTGGAAACCTTAATCGAAAGCGGCCAGCGCTGAAGTACGGAAATGTCGGAAACCGGCAGGCCGGTGAGGGGATTGAGGATTTGCGGCTCGGCCGTCGCCGATGGAGTGCCGGTGAGGGTGACGGTCGGCTCCGGCGTGGGAATGGCCGTCCCCGGATCCGGAGACGATTGAAGTGGCACCGCGGTTTCCAGCGGGGCTATTGCCGTGGATACGGCCGAAGCAGGCGCCGAACATGCCGCGGCAAACGCCAGGCCGAAAAAAAGCCAGGCGTTTCCACCCCGCATCCGGAATCGCAATAGTGAATTCCGGTATTCTCCGGAGTGATTTTCGACGCGTCCCTGTCTGTTGTTCATGGGTTGCCTTTCATAGCAGATATCTTTGTACTATGAAAAGATCACTTGCGATAGGGACGCTCGTACCAGCGCGAAGAAATTCATGCGCTTTTCCGGAAAGGTTGGCAATCCTTAATTATTCCGCAATCCCGGAGCCGGAGGTCCGATTACAAGGCGTTGTAGAAATACCACTCCGTCGTGGCCGCAGGCGCGCCTGTGGCCCGGTCGCCGAGGATCCCGATATACGTCGTTCCGGGATGAAGCGGGAACAGCGTACCGTTGGCATCCGCGAATTGCAGCGGCGCGTTCGGGCCGCCGCTCTGCCAGCGGCCTTCCAGCACGAACCCGTCGCGGAAGATATACGCTTTGCCGGATTTGGTCAGATCCATGTCGAATTGTTCGCCCGTGCCCGTCTGGCCGGCATAGCGGAAGGTGTCCACCACCATGATGACGAGGTTGTCGACCGCCAGCTGCTCCCCGGTTGTCCGGTCGGTGAGCGGTTCGAAGATAAAGTTGCTGTTTTCCGAAAAGCGAACATACCGCTTGAGCTCGGGATCGTACTTCAACTGCGCCATGGCGGAGGAGGAAAAAGTGATCCGCAGGCCGATCGAAGGCTTCAGATCCGCGGGGACGGCGGGATCAAACACCATCCCGTCCAAATTCGGCCTTCCGGCGGCGAGCAGTCCGATCCGCCGCGCATACTTGGTCAACTCGGCGGTGTTGCCGAAGGCGCTGTTCTCGACGATTTTTTCTTCCGGATCCCGGCAGATGGCGGGGCAGGAAGCCGGGAACTCGTTGATCGTATCGATTCCGGATTTGCTGATTTCCTGCCAGACCGTTTCGAACGCCTGGACATGAACCAGGATCGCGTCGTACAGCGGAACGATCCGCGTATCCAGGACGCGGGCCGAACGGATCGGGCCCACCTTCTCGGCATCCTGGCCGTAAAACATCGCGATCCAGCGGGTGTTTCCGAATTCGGTGTAAAACTCCCAGAGGATGTCCGCGCGCGAGAGCCCGGCCTGCGGACGCGCCGTGCGCGGGAAGTTGGTGACCTTAACCGCCAGCGGGCGTCGGTCGAGGAGAGCCTGATTGCTGACGACCAGCCCGGTGAGCGGGTTCACATTGGTGGGGAAGCCGGATGGTCCGACGGGATAGACCAGCGGGATCGGCGTCTCGGTCGGCGTAGCGGTGGGTTCGGGCAGAGTCTCGGTCGCCGTGAGCGTGGAAGTCGCCGTTCCCACGGGGAGAAACGGGGTCGATGAAGACGCGACGTTCGAACCCGGTCCCCCAAACCCAAGGTTGCAGGCTGTCGCAAGCCCCAAGCCGATCAACGCGATTCCTCTTCGGAGAAGAATCCATCGCGGTTTACTCATCCATCACCTCTGTGGTCAGTCCACGGCCGGGATTGTACCGCCCGCATTTTATGAGGTCAATGCGCCGGCGGTCGTGTTGACTTACATGCCTTTTCCCCTATAATTCAACCCTGTGACCCGTGTTTCCAACCTTTTCCGGCTGCAAAATCTAGACAGCCAGATCGATTCACAACAATCCCGATTGGCTGAGATTGAAGCCGACTTGAGCCGCCATCCGGAACTGGATCAGGCACGGGCGGAGGAAGCCGCGGCGCGCGCCGCGCTCGAAACCGTCCGGCAAGCGGTCCGCCACGCCGAAGAAGAGACCCGCCGCCAGCAGCAACGGATTGCCGAAACGGATAAAACCCTCTACGGCGGAGGCGTCCGCAACCCCAAAGAGCTCCAGGATCTGCAGGAAGAAGCCGCCTCCCTGCGCCGTTATCTTTCCGTCCTCGAAGAACGCCAATTGCAGACGATGCAGCAAACCGAAGACGGGGAAAAAACCGTCTCCGATGCGCAACGCCGGCGCGAGGAACTGGAACGGCTCCGGGCGGAAGTGGAATCGAAGCTCCGGGCGGAACAATCCGCGCTGCGAGGCACGCTCGATACGCTCGGGATTCAGCGCGACGCGGCGCTATCCGAGATCTCCCCGGAGGATCTGGAAAAATATTCCACCGTCCGGCGCGCCAAACACGGCCTGGCCGTGGCACGCATGGAAGGCGGTTCGTGCGCCGCTTGCGGCGTCGCTCCCTCCACCTCGCGCGTGGATTCCGCCCGCTCCGGCCAGGACATCGTGCAGTGCGGCAACTGCGGCCGGATCCTTTATCTGGGATAGGTATGGCCTTCCTCAGCAGCTGGCAATTCGACGGCATCTCCTTCTGGACCGGCTTTCTCCTGGCCGCGTTCCTGGGGTACGTGCTGTACCGGCTGCGCACCCGGATCACCAATTTCCGCGAGGCGATGGGGGAATCGTACCGGACCGCCGTGGAGGCGCTGACCACCTCCTCCGCCCAGGGCTACCGGAACGATCTGATGCAATGGGCGCAATCGGCGCATATCGCTTCGCATTTATTCGCGCTGGAGGAGATCCTGCTCCCGCCGCGAATTATGATCCACCCGGCGCCGGTGGATCCGGAACAGACCCCGGAATACGATGCCCCGGCATTATTTCCCTTTACACCGGATTGGCCCCAGTTGGCGATCGCCTACGGCGCGGCAAATATCCCCGCGCCGCAACTTCTCTCGCTGAAATCGAACACGCTTCTGGTCGGGCTTCCGGGCGCCGGAAAGACGACCGTCCTGGCCGCCTTGACCCTCGAATGGCTGCGCAAATCGGCGCAAACGGGCGCTCCTGCGGCCGACATCCCGCGCGCGCTCTTCTATGCCAACGCCCACGATCTGACGCTGCCGGCCCCGCCCAAAGACGCCGTCCCGCCCCTGGCCTCGGCCGTGCAGTACCACGCCGCCTCGCTGTCCGCATCGCAGATCCCTTCCTATATAAAAGGAAGCCTGCGGGCCGAAGGCTCGGTTGTGCTGCTGGATGCGGTGGATGAACTCACCTTCGACGAACAGGGCGCCGTCCGGGAATGGGCGCGGGAGTTCCTCGCCCAATTCCCCAAAACACGGCTGATCGTCACGATCGCCCCGGAAGAAACGGCGCATTGGCGCCCGATGGGATTTGCGGTAGCCGCCCCGGCCCCCTGGCTCCCCGCGGATCACCGCCAATTCATGGAACAATGGGGCGCGCGCTGGCGGGATGTCGTCGTCTCGGACCGCAAGTCGGCCGAGAAACCGGACCCGGCGCTGCTCATCGGCTGGATCTCGCGCCAGACGTTCGGCCTGTCTCCGCTCGATATCTGCCTGCGGACCTGGGCGGCTTTCAGCGGCGACCTTCAGGGAACAACTTCGGCTTCGGATCAGCAGGCTTACATCTCGCGGCACCTGCCCGAGGCCGCCGAAGAAGCCATGGCCCAGGTCACACGGACGATGATCGTGGAAGCCAACTCCACCCCGACGCGCAAACAGGTGGAATCCGCCCTCGCGCTTGCCTGGCCGCATTCGGAACAATCCCTCCCGCCGGTCGAGGATTTCTTCGACGACATGATCGAATGCGGAGTCCTGCGGCGCAGGCCGGGCGGGCGCGTTTCCTTCGGCCATCTGACCATCGCCGCGCGGCTGGCGGCGCGCGCCGCGTCAAAGGAAAGCAACCTCAACGCCTTCTTCGCCAATGCGCGGTCGCCGCTGTCGGACCTCACCGCGCAGGCGATGTCCGCGCAAACCGACGTATCCACACTCGTCTCCGCCGTGTTGACAGCCGGCGCCCGCAAGCCCGAAGGCGAAGAAGCCGCCGGGGGCGCGCCAATGCCGCCGATCGTCGAAGACGGGTGGAAGCTGCTTAAAGTCGCCTCCTGGCTGCGGGATGCGCCGTCCACCGCCGGCTGGCGCGTGGAAGTATTCCGGCGCCTGATGAAGCTCGTCCGAACGCCCAGCCAGCCCTTCCCGCTGCGCGCCCGGGCGCTGTGCGCGTTTCTCAACAGCCACGATCCTTCGGCCACCCAGCTGTTCCGGCAGATTCTCACCACCGGGGATTCCGACCTGGAGGCGCAGATTCTTGCGGCGCTCGGCCTCGGCGCCATGAGCGACCAGAGTGCGATCGAACTGCTTTCCAAACAAATGGAAACCGATTCGCGCGAGCTGCGCTGGGCCGGCGCCTTGGCGCTCGGCCATATCGCCACCCACGCCGCGATCGACACGCTGGGGCAGGTTCTGCTGCAGGGCGAAGACGACCTGCGGCGCGCCGTCGCCGAAGCGCTCTCGCTGGATCCGATCGAAGGCCATGGCATCTTGCGCGAAGCGATCCAGGACGCCGAACTGCTGGTCCGCCGCGCGGCGGTCTTCGGGCTGGCGCGCACCGGCCAGGCCTGGGCGCTGGAAATTCTGGAACGGGTGCAAGTCGAAGACGGCCAATGGGCGGTGAAATCGGCCGCGGCGCAGGCAGTGGAACGGCTGCACGGAGAAGCCGAGAACCCCATGCCGATCCCACCCCCGCTGCACAACCTGCCCTGGCTGATCGCCTTCGCCAGCGAGCGCAAAACGGGATTGGCTCCCGGGCTTCCGGCTTTGGCGATGCTGCAACGCGTGATCCGCGAAGGGGAGCCGCGCCAGCGCGCGGCCGCCGTCGAAACCCTTGGGAACCTGGGCGACCGGGATTTCATCCAGGATCTCTGCATGGGGCTGAGCGATAACGAGAGCTCCGTGCGCAGCCTGGCGTTCGAAGGCCTGTGGGCCCTCCGGACAAAGCACGAGGAAGCACCGAAGGAATAACCGCCCGCGCGATCCCCGGGAGCGGGATCCTCCAATGGCAATTTCCATCCGCGATTTCGAAGCTTTTCTTCTCAGCAATCAAGGCGTCCTGCTCTTTCACGGCTCGATCCTGCTGATCGCATTGGTGGCGGCCTTCCTCCTCGTATTGAAGAAGCCGCGCCGGGAATGGGGCCGCGGACTCTTTCTGACGCTGGGAATTATTTTTCTGCAAGGCATCGGGCTGGTGATCGATCTCCTCGGCTCGGCATGGAACAATCTCTCGTTGTCGGCGCTCTTGGCTAACATCGACCGGTCCCTGGAGATGCTCTCGATTACCGGAGTGGTTTGGTTCTTCCTTTTCCCGCGGAGGCACAAAACCGGGGACGCGCTGAGTGTGGCCTGGATGGTTGTCGTTCTGCTCGCAGCCGCCGGCACCTCGGTTTCTCTCTACCTTTATCCAGCCACCAGCACCTATAACAGCAACCTGCTTTCTTTCAGCTGGGATCTCACGCGGTGGATATACC
>JBAVFZ010000450.1:0-4043 GCA_049684495.1 Anaerolineales bacterium
TGCTTCATGTGCAGGATCAAGCATTCGAAATGTTTCCGCATCGAAAAAATCGAAATGGTAAGGCACGAATACTCATTGAAAACAGTCGGCAGTGGAAAAGGGAGGAAACATATTTTAAATAAGATGGTGGACTGCCTGACAGGAAAACGGCTCTTGGGGGCGGCGTGAACGCCCCCGGCTGTTTATGGAGCGAGGAAGGGTGAACCCTTAAACCGATTCGATAAAGACGCGTCGATGAGCAGAACGGGTGTCTACGATAAGAAATGAGGCTGTTTTTGCGTTCATCACACACATGCACAATCGCAACATTGGGCCCCCAAAGGGAGATAGAAAAATGAAAAATAAAATCCTGACCACCTTATGTCTGTGGGCAGCCATCGTCCTTCTGGCAGCCTGCGGCAAAACAATCACTGTCGTACCTTCGCCTTCGCCGTTGCCTTCGCCGGTCCAAATCCGTTGGTTTATCGGAGTGGGCGGCACCCTCAATGAGGATCTGCTTCGGCTTGTGCGGTCCTTTACGGATGATTTCAACGCAAAACAGACGAATATCGTTCTTACATTGGATATCGTCCCCGCCGACACGGCCAATGACGTCCTGTCGACCGAAATTGCCTCTGGAAATGCGCCCGATATCGTCGGGCCGTTTGGTGTGTGCGCCGCATATTCCATATACAAGCAATGGCTCGACCTTGGGCCGTACCTGGAAGGGTATGATCTGAGCATCTTCGAGCCGGAAGCCGCCGACATCCTTGAAATGGGTGAAGATGGGCTGGTCGGCCTCCCGCTTGCCTTATATCCTTCTGCTCTATACTTCAATACAAGAATATTCGATGAAGCCGGTCTTTATTATCCTCCTGGAAAGTATGGGGAAAAATACGGGATGCCAAGTGGTTCCATGGCCGATTGGAACTGGGATACCCTGGCTGAGATCGCCAAGCTTCTGACTGTGGATGGCGGCGGACACAATGCGAATGAACCGAATTTCAATCCGCAAGACATCGAGCAACTTGGTTTCACCATGCCGTTGAATGAGACGTGCATAAAATCCACAGTCAGCGGCGAGGCGGAATCGCTTCAGGAATATTCCATCCCCGGCGTCGATCCAACAAGCGAGCCCTTCTCCTCCGGCGACGCGGCTATGGCGTACGCCTATTCCTCGTACAAGGACTTGCTCGGGACGATGTCAAACTGGAATTTCGGCGCGGTGCCGGCGGACCCGGATAATGGCAAGGTCACGACGGCTTTGCAGGTCGATATGATCAGCGCCATGAAAACTACCAGGTATCCGATGGCGGCCGTCCAGGTGATATACGCCATCGCAAGCGACCCGAAAATAATAAGGGCGTGGGCTATGGTGCCGCCGGAGAGCTCGGTCCAAGGCGTTCCGGCGTTGAGTTCACTGCACGCAGAATGGTTGGGGCATATGAACTCGACATCCCCGGGATTTCACTGGGATACCCTGCTCGCCGGTCTGGATTATGCCGTCGGCCCTCAAAAATGCTGTTGGGTCTACCCCTAGTAATGGATGAACTCCGCCTTTCTCGATGGGTAGATTTGCTGCATAGGATTCGGCGCAAGTCAAACCCCGAAAAGGATAGGTGGAGGAATCCATGGCATGGGATGTCTCAGCGTGACGGCTTTCCCCTTCTGAGTGGTAACTTTAATGGGGTTGAAAGCAAATATGCTGATTAACCTATCCTTCCATTATCCTGATGAAGGGAGAGAGAAAGGATGGGGAGAATTGAGTTGAAATAAAAACCACCCTGCCGCTGTTCGCTGTACGCGATGCATTTTTCCTCGGCCGACGACGGATGGGCGGTGGTCGGCGGCGATCAGATGCTGGTCATGCATTGGGACGGCTCGGAGTGGACCCACCGGACCTGGCCGGATTCGTACCGGCTGTTGGCGGTCCACGGGGTGAGCGCGGACGATGTGTGGGCGGCCGGGATCGCCGATAACGTGGCTTCGTCGATCAACCCGGGCGTGATCCTGCACTGGGACGGGGCCGCGTGGACGGCCTACCCGTTCCCGCACGGCGTGGCGTGGATGGACGCGACCTACATGCTCGCGCCCGACGACGGCTGGATGGCGGGGAACGGGTTGCTGCGCTGGAACGGATCGGAATGGGGGATGGTGCCCTCGCCGGTCAATGGCGTGATCATCTCGCTCTCGCGCACGGCCGACGGGACGCTGTGGGCGGTGACGGATACGGGAACGGTGTTGAGGCTGAGGGCGGGGTAGCTAGAAAATTATTCTTCGGGGAAAATAATTGCCGTCGATGGAGTAAATTCCGGAGGAATGATGGGAGTATCGTTCCCCAGGACGAATGATTCGAGGATGGCTTGTATTTCGAGAGCAGACATCTCGCGATCGGAAGAACTAAAAATAAATAGTTTTCCATTGGAGATTCGGAACACTATAAAAATGATCATTCTTTGAGGTTCTTCATATAATATTTTAATCGGCAAAATCACGCGTGCAGGTTTCCCCCCGGTCTCCGGGAGAAGAATGGTCTTTCCGCACTCGGAACTCGCGGGATACTGGCACAACACTGCTTTGGCGGCTTGATCAAGTGGAAGGGATGGATCAATGCCGGTTTGTTCTTCAATCCCCACGCAAACTCGTAAAATATCATCCCATCGGTAAGACAATAAATTGTTGTTGCATACCTGCATATACTTATCGACAACCTCGGCATCCGGTTGGCTGCTAAGGTACCAATCCGCAGGATAAGCAAAACCATAGCCGTCCTCGATATCGCGAAACTCCGCCCAGTAATGAGCATACTCTCCGCCTTCGAGGGTTGATTGCGGGGTCCAGAAAGAGCGTGGGATGGGTGTGGGCCATGGCGTCGGTGTATTGCTGGGCGCGGCTCTTAAATCCCTGGGCTCTCGAGGGAGGGGGCCCCGCGGTTGAGCATCCCAAGCCATTGTGTCCGGTGTTTGCACCCGGCTATCAGAAGTCAAGACGGTGGAATCAATTATTGCGTTGAACTCGAAATTCTCTTTCGATGTACGGGTGGAGAATTTTAATAGAGCACCCGATTCCGTTCGGTATACCACCATGGAAAAACCGCGATACGGGAGGTCGTTGCGGTGAAATTCGAATTCCACCCGCTCGGGGTGTTTGGCTGTCGCTTCCGAGAAGGAGATTTTCCCGCAAGTCATAACGCTTTGATTGGTACAGAAGGTGTCATATGCGACGGTGGCAAGAGGAAGATCGGTTTTTACGGTTTGGACAACCTCTAAAAAATAGCAGTAGACATCACTCTTCCAAGTATCCGGCACGAAATGCCGCTCATCATAATTGCATATTTTCATGCGACGGCGTTCATGGGGATAGATCATCTGCCCATACACTGTCCAATCAGAAGGATACGCAAAAGCGAAATCGCTGCCGTTATCCCGATGGACGCGCCAATATGGACCATACGGTTCTTCCGTCATCAACTCGCCGGCGGGCAGCGGCAATAGATCCTCCGGATCATTGCTGAAGGGCAACACGGTTGGATCGTCATCGGACCAGATCTTGTGCAAGTGAGTCCAGGCTTCCGTCATGGTCATACCGACAAATTCCGATAATTGAAGCCGCTCCAACTCCTTATTAAGGTTTTTCCGCAAGGAAGGACTCCCGCGATCTATAAGCAGTTGAAGGTGTTCAGAGAGGTATCTAACCTGTTCGGAAGTGATGGTCGCTTTATCGCCTTTTTCATCCAACAATGCCCTAAAATTGGGTAACCAGGAGTCGAATCCGGTCATTGTTTGCAGTATCTCAGGGATAGACATCTGATTGGATATATCGGCTATTTCGTCCATATGGTGCCATGCAAGTTTGTAATAATATCGGGTGACTTCCGTGCGTTGGAGAATATCGGAATCCGTTCGATCAATAATCTCTATAATATCTCTGCGGTCGAAAAGGGCTTTTACACCGAAGCTGCCTGCGCATAGGCTGATCGATGCAATCGCAATCAGGATGATCCGAAATATTTGTGGATGTCTTTTAGGAGAGAGGGAATTTCTACTCATCAAATGCCGTCGCTT
>JBAVFZ010000451.1:0-10251 GCA_049684495.1 Anaerolineales bacterium
TCCCCATCACCTTCCCGGCGTGTGATATCCTTCAAGAATGCCCGGCACCGGATCCTCCCCGATTATCTTTTCCCAACCCGTCCCCGACCTCGTCCGCCGGCGGTTCTCGTGCCGGTCGTATGCCCCCGAGCCGATCGGCGAACAGGAGCGCCGGCAGCTGGAAGAAGCGCTGGCCGCGGTCGGCAGCGGACCGCTCGGCAGCCCGCTGCGCTTCCGCCTGATCGCCGCGACGGCGGAGGACAACCAGTCTTTGCGCGGATTGGGAACCTACGGGTTCATCCACGGCGCAACCGGTTTCATCATCGGCGCCGCCCCGCGATCGCAATTCTTTTTGGAGGATTACGGCTATCGCCTGGAGCAGATCATCCTTCTGGCAACCAGCCTGGGTCTGGGAACCTGCTGGCTGGGCGGAACCTTCACCCAGAGCAATTTTGCCGCGAAGATTTCCCGCACGAAGCGGGAGGTCATACCGGCGGTGGCTGCCATCGGCCGCATCGCGGATCCGGAGCAGGCCAGGACCGATGGTATCCGCCGGCTGGCCGGGTCGGACAGGCGGCTTCCGTGGAATGTTTTTTTTTTCAGGATTCCTTCGCCTCCCCGCTCGCCCGCGAAGCGGCCGGGCCGTACACCGGACCGCTGGAGATGGTCCGGTTGGGCCCCTCCGCCTCCAACAAGCAGCCCTGGCGGATCCTCCGCGCGGGCCACGACTGGCACTTTTACCTGCAGCGGACGAAGGGATACCGCGCAGGATTCTTCCAGAGAATCCTGCGGCTGGCCGATATCCAGCGGATCGACATCGGAATCGCAATGTGCCATTTCGAGCTTGCGGCGCGGGAGGTTGGATTGCAGGGAGAATGGGTTGCCCATGAACCGGCGATCGAAAAAACGGGCCCGTTGATGGAATACATTGTGAGCTGGACGGGCAGGCCTTAAAACTTTTTGCCTCAAGGAATTCCGTGCGGGATCGGGACGGGATTATGCGCACTCCTTCAGCTTTTCAAATATTCCTTGCGCGGTGGCGCGCCGTGTGGCGCCCGGCGATGTATCACGGCCACGGCCGGAAGCGTGATTTCTTCGAGGGCTGGTATTTTAAATTCGCGGACTCGGCGGAACGGGACGTGTGGGCGGTGATCCCCGGCGTGTTCCTGGCCTCCTCGAAGGTCCCGGGCGAGGAATCACACGCCTTCGTGCAGACCCTAAACGGCCGTTCGGGCGAGAGCCATTACCACCGCTACCCCGTAAGCGATTTCCAGGCTTCGGCGATGGAATTCGACTTGCGCATCGGGCCCAACCGGTTTCGGGTCGATTCCCTGCACTTGGAGATCGAGCGGCCGGAACAGAGTGTGGCCGGCGAGCTTGCCTTCCATGGAATCTCTCCCTGGCCGGTCACGCCCGTCTCCCCCGGCATCATGGAGTGGTTTGCCTACGTGCCCTTCATGGAGTGCTATCACGGAGTGCTGAGCCTGGACCATGAAGTTAGCGGCCGGCTCCGCATCGGGAAGCGGGAAACGGATTTTTCCGGCGGACGCGGGTACATCGAGAAGGATTGGGGCAGCGCGTTTCCGCGCGGCTGGGTGTGGATGCAGACCAATCATTTTGCGGAGGCGGGAACCTGCCTGACCGCCTCGGTCGCGCGCATTCCCTGGCTCGGGACGGCCTTCCCCGGATTCATCGCCGGGCTATGGCATCGCGGGCGGCTGTACCGGTTCGCCACCTACACCGGCGCCGCGCTGACCCGCCTCGCCATCACCGATACCAACGTGCGGGTAACCCTCCAGGACCGCCGCTACCGGCTGGAGCTGGAGGCCAAGCGAAGCAAGGGAGGGCTTCTGCACGCGCCGTTCCGCGAGGCGATGGTTCAGCGCCTGGTGGAAAGCCTGACGGCGGAGGTTTCGGTGCGGCTGCTGGAGCGGCGCACCGGAGAGGAAATATTTTCCGGTTGCGGCCGCAACGCCGGCCTGGAGGTCGGCGGCGAAACAGGCTCGCTCGCGAAGGAAAAATGATCCGTAGGAAACCGCCTTTCGGCGGGTTCATCTTTAACGGCTGAACTGGATCGTCCAATAATATCGGTAGGGCGAGCCGACCACCCAGGCATACCCCACCCCGGTCTTGTAATAATATCTTCCGAGGATGTTGTCGTGGTGCGCCGGGCTGTTCCACCACCAGTTCCACGCCTGTTCGACGGTGTTGTAGCCGGCCAGGATGTTTTCATACACGCCGCCGGTATGCGCGAAATATTTGTTGCAGCCCATGTCGATGCTGTGGTAGCGGGCGCCTTCCGCCAGCGGCCCGTACCAGGATAGCGTCCACAATCCCGCTTCGGTGCGGGCCTGGTTGATCCGTTCGAAAATCTGGTTCTCGAAATCCACATTCAGAGAGTATGTGCAGCCCGGGAACGGATTGTCCGGTTCCGCCGTGGCCGGCGAGGTTTGGGTTTGGGTCGGCGTCGTCGTCGGCGTGGCGGTTTGGGTCGGTATCGGCGTATCCGTGGGAATGGGGGTTTCGGTAAAGGTCGGGGTGGCCGTCTCGCTTCCGGAAAGCGTCGGAGTCACCGTCGGGGTAAGCGTCACCGTTGGGGTATCGGTTGGGAGCGCCGTCGGTGATGGATCCACGGCCGCAGCGGCCGCCGTGTCGGAGGGTTTGGCGGTCGGATAGATTTTTTTCGTGGCGGTCGGGTATACCTTGGGAATGCCGGTTTTGGCGGGTGGATTGCCCGCGGGCGGTTTGCCCGTCGGCGTCACCGACGGCAGGATGATGACCGTGAATGTTGCGGTGGGGGAATTCGTTGCGGTCAGGATCTCGACGATCGTGAAGGTCGGAGTCCGGGTGATTTCCACGGTTGGGAGGTCGGCCGCGGACGGGAGGAGCAGCGGCGTTTTCGTGTTGAAGACCGGGAGGAAGGGCGTGCTCGAAGGCGGGAGGAACGCGTTGAGGTCTTTGATCGACACCTTCGGATCGCCGCCCGGAATCGATCCGGCGATCATGGAACAACTGAGCGCCAGCGTCGCGGGCAGAATCCAAAAAAGAGTCCGAATGCGTCTGCGGTGAATTACGCCTTTCACCTTCGATACCATGCCTTTCCACCTTGGCGAAACTTCTGGAGATGTCACCCTGAGCGCCCGTCTCCCGTGCGATGAGCATCGGTGTACCTGCCCTCGCGCCTTCCCTCGAGAAGTGCGCGGGAACGGTTTGGTCTTTGAACCTGCGCGCTCACGAAGCGAGGGGAGCATCGCCGCTCGACTTTATATCTTGAGCGGTGATGAATGCGCAGCGAGGGTTCCGATGCGAAGAATTCGCGAGCGGGGGAGGTGCCTGCCTTCCAACCGGGAATCCCCGCCGTTCAACCCTTAAGTATGATTATCTTAATTCCAAAAGGAAGGATGAAGGTTATCTATTTCCCTTACGGTAGTCTTGTTTCCGCATGACATGGAAGGCGGACGGGACGAATGGGTCAAACCATTGGTACCGGATGACACGCAGATGGCGGCGATAACCGAAAGTCCTGCATCATTTTTTTCAGGACCCTTAGGGTCCCCCGGATGACCCTAAGGGTGATTTCTTCCGCCCAGGAAAAAAGAAAACCTCCGCCGCTTGGCAGAGATCTAAATGTCCTTTATGGTTGAATTATTACTTACTACCGAGCGCCGAAATCCACGGTGAACCAGCCCTGCCCCGGGCAGTAGGCATACCCCACGCCGTAATCCACATACGGCCAGTTGGTCCCGAGGACCATATCCCGGTGGCCCGGTTCGTTCATCCACCAAGTCACCGCAATCGATGGCGTGCCGCCCCCGATGATCTCCCCCCAATTCCGGCCGTAGTAGCCCGCCCGTTGCTCCCTTTGCTGCGGCGTGGAGCCGTCCGAACCCGTATGCGACATGAATTTGTTCACCACCATATCGACGCTGTGGGCGCGGGCGGAGTTGGTCAGCATGCTGTTCATGACCAGCGGGTACTTCCCGTATTTGGCGCGTTCCTCGTTGAGCATCACGGCGACTTGCGCCTCCCAGTCGAAGTTGAAGGTCGCGCACCCGGTCGGAGCCGGCCCGGTGGTGGGCGTCGCCGACGGCGGCGGGGTTTGGGTCACCGTCGGCGTGGAGGTCTGCGTCGGAGTGATGGTCGGGGTCGGGGTTTCGGTCCGGGTCGGCGTGGCGGTTTCGCTGCCGGAAAGCGTCTCGGTCGGTGTCGGGCTGCGCGGATCCTCTGTCGGCGTGGCGGTGGGCTGCGGCGTCGCGGTCGGCAGGGGAGTCGGCGAGGCGGTGATGTGGACCTCCACTTTGGGGGTGGCGGTGGGATAGATGACCGGCGGCTTGTTTTTCAGAATCGTCGGTGAAAGATACGGCGTGATCTTCAGTGTCGGCGTGACGGATGGATAAATGACGATTGTCAGGGTCGGCGTCGGCGTATCGGTTCCGGTCAGCGTGAAGAGGATCGTCAGCGTCAACGTCGGCGTGTCCGTCGGCGGGAGCGTGGTCGGCGAGGCGGTCGCGGGCAGCGTCGCGCTCGGATTAACGGGCAGGAACGGCGTGTTCGAGGGCGGGCCGAACGCTTTCAGGTCCCGGTCGGCTTCCGCCTTGTAGGCGTCCGGGATCGAGCCGGTCACCAGCGAACACCCCAGCGCCAGCAATGCGGGTATCAAAACGAAAAGCTTATGCAAACCGGCCGCGCGTCTCATCATCAAATCCGAAAAGTGGTTTCGCCCTTCCATTAAGTAGGATTATCATAATTCGAAAGGGAATGACGAAGATACCCTCTTTTCATTACGTTCGTCTTGTTGTTGCGCGTTTAATCCCCCGGCGTAGTACGAATGGGGAGAGTAATTAGTCCTATCGGCCGTAAAGATTGAATGAAGACTTATCCGGTCCCGTCCCAAAACCGGCGCGGGTATATCCGCCTCGCAGATGTGTCCGGTCTTGCGGACGACCTTGACGTCTCGCCTAAAAATCGTTTTCCGCTATACTTGACCGATGGGATGCGATGTGTTTCAGGGGGAGGAATGTCTCCCGATACATAGGCATCATCCGGATCAACGGAGAATCAAGAAATGACACATCCCTTGGTCGATCAACTGCGGTTTACCCGGAGCGAGTTTATGCGGGGCTTGGAGGGGCTGTCCGAAGCGGATGCCACGCGCCGCCTGCCTCCCCTGAATTGCATCAGCTGGAACGTCGGGCACCTGGCCTGGCAGGAGCAGTTGTGCTTTTTATACGGCGGGCAGCAGAAGATCCTGCTTCCGGACCTGAACATCGACTATGCCTACGGCGCACCCGCCTGCGCTCCCGGCCTCCATCAGGTGCTCACGGCCTGGCGCGCCATCACCGCCGCGGTCGACCCGTGGCTCGAAACCCTGGCCACTCCGAACATGCTTCGCATCGTCGACCGCGGGCAAGATTTCGGCAAGTACACGCTCGGGTCGCTGATGCAGCGCGTCATCTATCATTACTGGTATCACAACGGGGAGAACCTCGCCATCCGCCAGGCGCTCGGCCACACCAACCTGCCGCAATTTGTCGGGGATATCGATACGCTGGCGCCTTACCGCGTGGCCTGACCGCCCTGGATTAACCGAAAAGACCTGACAGGTCTTTGCTCAAGAACCCAGTCGTGCAATCTTAATTTCGCGGACCCGTCAGGTCTTGTCCACAATTCAAACCTGATTCATATTCGATCGAAGACCTGACAGGTCTATCGTTTCCGCAGACAAAAACTCCCGCTTGGGCTATCATATCCGCCTGATGCACATCCCCTTCCCAGGAAGGCTTACCCCATGCGCGAACAAAATCTCGAAGGCATTTGGCAATTCCGGCAGGCGGGAACGACTCCGTGGCTCGCGGCCAACGTCCCCGGCGGCGTGCACACCGATCTGTTGGCGCTCGGCCGCATCCCGGATCCGTTCATTGGCGATAACGAACTTAAGGTGCAAGGGGTGGCCGAAAGCGACTGGGAATACCGCAAGCTTTTTCGCGCCGATCCGCAGGTCCTGGCGGAGAATAAAACCTTCCTCGTCTGCGACGGGTTGGATACGCTGGCCGAGGTGAGCCTCAACGGAGTGGTGCTCGGGAAAACGGATAATCAATTCCGCTCGTATCGCTGGGAGGTAACCGGAAATCTGAAAGGGGGGCAAAACGAACTGGCGGTCCTCTTCCGATCGCCGCTGGCGTTCATCCGCGCGCGCCAGGAGGAACGGCCACTCACCGGCGGCGGCGACATCCCCGGCGGACCGTACCTGCGCAAATCACCCTTCCACTGGGGCTGGGATTGGGGTCCCAAGCTTCCGGCGATCGGAATCTGGCGGGGGATTCGCCTTGAAGGTTTTTCCGCCGCGCGCCTGGACGACGTGCACATCCGCCAGCATCACGCCGGCGGAAAGGTGCGGATCGGCGTGCGCGCGGCGGTCCAGGCCTTCTCGGAACAGGCGGTGCGGGCGCGGGCGATCCTGACCGCGCCGGACGGTTCGCGCTCGTCGGCGGATGCCGCGGTGGAGCGCGGCGCGGTGGAGCTCTCGATCGATGTGGGGACTCCACGTTTGTGGTGGCCGAGCGGGATGGGTCCGCAGGACCTTTATCAACTCGAGGTGACGCTCGAAGCCGGCGGCGCGCTGCTCGACCGGCGCTCCTATCCGCTCGGCCTGCGGACGGTCGAACTGAAGCGGGAGCCGGATGCCTGGGGCGAATCCTTCCGCTTCGTCGTCAACGGCGTGCCGCTCTTTGCCAAGGGCGCGGATTGGATCCCGGCCGATTCCTTCACCCCGCGCGTCAGCGACGCCCACATGCGCGCGCTGCTGCAATCCACGGTCGATGCGAACATGAACATGCTGCGGGTGTGGGGCGGCGGAACCTACGGCGAGGAACGCTTCTACGACCTGTGCGACCGGCTCGGCATTCTCGTCTGGCAGGATTTCATATTCGCCTGCGGGATCTACCCCGACGACGAGGCCTTCGCCGAAAACGTCCGCCGGGAAGCGGTGGAGAACGTCCGCCGCCTGCGCCACCGCGCCAGCCTCGCCGTGTGGTGCGGGAACAACGAGATGGAACAGGGCTGGTCGGATTGGAAATGGAACAAGCCCGACGATCCCGACAACCGGCGCCTGAAGGCCGGGTACGACCGCATGTTCCACCATCTGATTCCCGCGGTCGTCGCCGGGGAGGATCCCGACCGGCCCTACTGGCCGTCCTCGGCCTCGTCCGGCGAGCCGTTTGTGGACCCGAACGGGCAGCAGCGCGGCGATATGCATTACTGGGGCGTCTGGCACGAACGAAAACCGTTCACCGCCTACCGCGAACAATTGCCGCGCTTCGCCAGCGAGTTCGGCTTCCAATCCCTTCCGCCGTTTAAAACCATCAAGGCCTTCACCGCCCCCGCGGACCGCAACCTGACCTCCTACGTCATGGAACACCGCCAGCGTTCCGGGCCGGGCAACCGGGTGATCCTTTCCCAGATGCTGGATACCTTCCGCATGCCGAAGGACTTCCCGGCGCTGGTTTACCTGAGCATGATCCTCCAAGCCGAGGGCATGCGGGTCGGGGTCGAGCACTGGCGCCGCAACCGCGCCCGCGTCGGCGGGACGATCATCTGGCAGCTCAACGACTGCTGGCCGGCGATCTCCTGGGCTTCGCTGGATTATTACGGCCGCTGGAAGGCGATGCATTACGCCGCCAAACGGTTCTACGCGCCGGTCCTGCTTTCGGTCGAGGATACCGGCGAGCGGCGTGAGATCCATGTGACCAGCGATTTAACGGAGATCTGGCAGGGGGAAATCCGCTGGCGGCTGGAGACGCCCGCCGGAAAAATCCTGGACCACGGCCGCGAGAAAATCACCGCCGCGCCGCTGGCGGATTCGCGCGTCTGCGCGCTGGATTTCTCCGGCCGCGTGAATGATTCCAACCGGCGGAATACCGTTCTGGTGTGCGAACTCCGGCAAAACCGGAACCGAATCGCAGCCTGCGTCTCGCCGTTTGCGCCGATCAAGCACCTTGCGCTTGCGGCCCCCGGGTTGAAAGTAAAAGTCAGCCGCGGCAAAGGCGGGTTGGTATTCGACGTTTCCACGAAGCAGCTGGCGCTCTTTATCGAGTTGGCGCTCGAGGGCGCGGACGCCGTCTTCAGCGACAACTATTTCGATCTGCCCGCCGGCGCAAGCGCGCGCATCACCGCCCCGCTCCCCACGGGCTGGACCCTGGCCCGCGCCCGGAAGGCGCTGCGCCTCCGGTCTCTGGTGGATTCGTACTGAATCCTCTCCCCCCTTCCCGTTTCACAGGAAGCGGAGAGAGGGCAGGCTGGTGGAACCCTAAGGGTTGGCAAAGGTTGCGATTCCACGAAGAGCACGAAGAGAATCTGAAGCGCATAAAGAATAAATGATTGCTAGTCTTCGTGTTCTTCAGATTTTCCTTCGTGCCCTTTGTGGAGCAGAGGAGGGGGTAAAATTCCATTATCGCTCACGGAGCCGCCCATGAAACCCCTTCTGCAAAAACCGGATTGCATCCGCCTGCCCGTCCCGGATCTCGATTCGGGGCTCGGCTTCTACCGCGACCGTCTTGGGCACGAGCTCATCTGGCGCACCGCCGACGCGGCCGCCTTGCGCCTTCCCGATTCGGATTGCGAGCTGATTTTGTTCACAAAGGGCCCGGAGGAGGAGGTGGATTGGAAGGTGGAATCCGCCGACGCAGCAACCGGCTTTTTCGTCGGCGCCGGAGGGTCGGTTGTCGAACCGCCGTTCGACATCCCCGTCGGCCGCTGCGCCGTGGTCCGCGATCCGTGGGGAAACAAACTCGTCCTCCTGGACCTGAGCAAAGGAACGTTCCTCGCCGATTCCAGCGGCAACATCACCGGCCTGAGCAAGCCGTAGCCCGGAGCGCACTCGAGGATTCGCATGGAAGAAATCATCCTTGCCGAAGAATATCCCACTCCCGAGGAATACGTCGCGCTGCGCAAACGGGTCGGGTGGAGCATCCCCGATCCGGCCGCGATCGCGCCGTCGCTGCGGAACTCGCATTACTGCGTCTGCGCCCGCGCGCAGGGGCAGATCGTCGGCATGGCGCGGATCATCGGCGACGGCGGGATGGTGTATTACATTCAGGACGTGATCGTCGAGCCGTCCCGCCAGGGCGAAGGGATCGGCAAGCGGCTGATGGACTGCGTGATGGAATACGTCCGCCGCCACGCCGTCGAACACACGATCGTCGGACTGATGGCCGCCAGGGGCAAAGAGGAGTTTTACGAGCGCTACGGCTTCACCCGTCGCCCGAACGAAAAATTCGGCGCCGGGATGACGATTTTTTGGGAAGCGGGTAAGTCGGTCGAGTAGCCCGCGCTTTTCGGGCGTATCGAGACCGGCGAATCATTTTTGTTATCCCTTTCAAAAGGTCTCGATACGGCCGCGAAGAACAGCGGCCTACTCGACCAGCAAAGGAGCACACCATGCCCGATCCGAAGCAAAAAATCACCCTCACCGCCGAGCAGGAAACCCTGATGATCACGCTCTATTGCCGGACCCTCGCCGCGCCGAAGGGCGTGTTCCAAGACGACGAGGGCTGGAAACTTGTCGAGAAGGTTGATTACGATTTCTCGCGCTTGAAGGTCAAACCCGGGACGCGCCTGACCATCTTCATCCGCGCCAAGCGGCTGGATGATTACGTCCGCGGTTTTCTCGCGCGCCATCCGGACGGGATCGTCCTGCACCTCGGCTGCGGATTGGATACGCGTTTCTTCCGGGTCGACAACGGCAAAGTCTCCTGGTTCGACCTCGACCTTCCGGATGTGATCGAACTGCGCCGGAAATTTTTCGCCGATTCCGCACGCTATCGTATGATCGCCTCCTCCGTCACCGACTTGCGCTGGCTGGAGCAAATTCCGCGCACCCGCCCCGTTTTCATCGTCGCCGAAGGATTGTTGATGTACCTCTCCGAGGATAAAGTGAAGGAACTGCTGTTGCGCCTGCGGGAAGCCTTCCCGGGCTGCGAGATCGCTTTCGACGCATTCAGCACGCTGACCGCGCGGAACATCCATCGCGCGGACGTATTGAAGACAACCGGCGCCACGGTCCATTGGGGAATCGACGATCCGAAACAGATCGAAACCTGGGCGCCGGGCATCCGGCTAAAGGAAGAATGGACCTTTTTCCAGTCGGAGGATATCCGCAAATTGCATTTTGGCGTGCGCCTGATGTTCGGCCTGGCCGGGCTGTTTCCGGCCGCGGCCAAGGCGCATAGGATTTTATATTATTCGCTGTCCTAACCCCCACTCCCCCATCCCCTC
>JBAVFZ010000452.1:0-7605 GCA_049684495.1 Anaerolineales bacterium
CCCCACGCCGGTCACCGCCCGGATCGAGATCGCCGCCCCGCCGCGCGAGTCGCCGTCCAGCTTGGTCAGGATCAGCCCCGTCAGCCCGACCGCCTTGTGGAAACCGTCTGCGATGTGGACCGCTTCCTGGCCGGTCATGGCGTCCGCCACCAGAAGGCACTCGGCCGGAGCGGACTCCTTCTTCATGGAAACCAGCTCCGCCATCAGCGCATCGTCGATCTGCTGGCGGCCGGCGGTATCCAGGATCACCAGCGTATCCGATTCACGCCGCGCCTGTTCGAGGGCGGCGGCGCAGATCTGCGGCGCAAGCCCGCCGCCGGCGGCGTAGACCGACACGCCGGCCTGCTCTCCGAGAATTTGCAACTGGCGGACGGCCGCCGGACGCCGGACGTCGGCGGCGACCAGCAGAACGCGCTCGCCCCCGTTGCGGAAGCGCTTCGCCAGTTTCCCGGCCGTCGTCGTCTTGCCGGATCCCTGCAATCCCAGGAGCATGACCACGCGCGGTTTCGGGCCGGTGGGATTCCACGGCGCGGCCGGCCCGAGCGTGGCGGCCAGTTCCTCATGGACGATTTTCGTGACCTGTTGGGCGGGGTTGAGCGCGCGCGAGACCTCGCTGCCGACCGCGCGTTCGCGCACCCGGGCGAGGAAATCCTTCACGACCGTGAAATGGACGTCCGCCTCGAGCAGTGCCAGGCGCACCTCGCGCAGCGCTGAATCGACATCCGCTTCGGTGAGGACTCCATGGCGCGAGAGGTTTTTGAAGATTTTTTGCAGCCGGTCGGCAAGGGCATCCAGCATGTCGGCTCACAAAACCGCCGCCCGCGATCCTTACGGGACGGCGGATAATCAGGCTGATTTCCGCGATTGTATCGGGGAGGCCGGGGAGGGTCAAGTGGAAGCGGGTGGGCCGACCGGTTTCCGCACCACCCTAAGGGTGTTGCAAGGTACCCGGCACCCTTAGGGTACACTCCACCCTTAGGGTGTTCAAAGGTACCCGGCACCCTTAGGGTACACCCCACCCTTAGGGTGTTCAAAGGTGCCCGGCACCCTTAGGGTACATCCCACCCTTAGGGTGTTCAAAGGTACCCGGCACCCTTAGGGTGTTCAAAGGTACCCCGTACCTTGGTGATCACGGTCTCCCGGCCGGTAATTGCGTATTCTTCGTCTCCTAAGTACAATCTCATTGTGAAGGATAATGACACGGGGCACTCCGCCAGCGGACGCGTCATCCTTCTTTTGAAAAAACGCCAAATTAAGAAAAGGACCGGACTATGAACGCACCTTCTAACTCGTTTCGATTGATCGGCCGGGATGGCAAGGAATTCCCCGTGACATGCACCCAGTTGATCGGCCGCGCTCCCGAATGCAACGTTGTGATCGACGAGGCCGGCATCTCCCGGCACCATGCCCAGGTGGAACTCGTCGAGGGCAGGATGATGCTGAAGGACCTGGGAAGCCAGAACGGGACCTTTGTCAATGACGTGCGCATTGAAACGGCCACGGAGATAAAAGCCGGGGATCGGATCCGGTTCCATGATGTCCCCTTCACCGTCAAGACGGCGGATCCGGGGGGCGTAAATCCAACCGCCATTTTCGAAAGCGGTCCGGCCGACGAAGGTCCGAAAACGGTGAGCTATCAATCACTCCAGCTGTATTCCATCGTCCGGAGTGATACCGGGTCGGAGATCGGGGTCGGCCGCAGCATAAAAATCGGCCGGGATGAAAGCAACGATGTCTCCCTGCCGAAAGACACCAGCGCGTCGCAGGCGCATGCCAAGCTCGAGCTGCTCAAGGGGCAGGTCGTCCTGACGGATCTGGGGAGCAGCAACGGCACCTGGGTGAACGGGGTCCGCATCACCACTCCGGTGTATCTGACGCATGGAGATAAATTCCGGATCGGGGATACCGTGTTCCGGCTGCGGGAGGGAGAAAAGCCGCTCCCGGCCTCCCAACCCCCTTCCCGGAGCCGCGGCTGTTGGCTGATCGGCTGCGGTTCGATCCTTGCCGTCGGAATGTTCCTGGCCATTTTCCTGGGGGGCGCTTCCCTGCTGCCGCAGCTTTTTGCGATGCCGACGCCCACCGCAACCATGACCGCCACGCGCGAGCCCACGGCCACCGAGGAACCGACCGTTAATCCCGGCTTGGCCGCCACTCAGCAGGCGCTGGGGGAAGAGATCGCACTGCGGGCGTTGGTCGCGGTCGTCGTCAAGGTCAGTGATGGGACGTACGGCGGATCCGGTAGCCTGCTGGATTCCCGCGGATATATCCTGACCAATTTCCACGTCCTGGGGGATGTAAAAACCGGAAAACTCTATGAAAACGACGAGCGGATCCGAATCGGTGTGAACTGGGATAATCCCGCGCTGGAACCGGATACTTTCTACAATTGCGAAATCGTGGAATTCGACGAAGACTACGATCTCGCATTGTTGAAGGCCGTATCGCTTTCCAACGGAGACCCTTTGCCTTCCGACCTCGTTTTCCCAACGATTCCTATCGGCGATTCCGACCTGCTGCGAATCGGCGATCCGATCGCCATCCTCGGGTATCCCGGATTGGGCGGCAATACGCCGACGTTCACCCGCGGTACGGTTTCCGGCTTCCTTGCGGATAATGACATCGACCAGGATCGCGGGTGGATAAAAACGGACGCGGAAGTGAACCGTGGTAATTCCGGAGGCATGGCGATCAATGCGAAAGGCGAACTGATCGGCGTCCCCACCATGGCGGCAGTGGATACCGAGGTGACCGGAAAAATCAGCGAAATCCGCCCGATCAAACTGGCCAGTATTGTGACCGACGCCATCCCTTAGCGGATCGCCGGCAGGCCAATTCTCCGCGGACAAAGCCGGCCCGGCGTAGATTAAAAACCCCGATTAACCACACAGCCTTCGGATTTACTCCGAAGGCTGTTTTTTGCGCCCCAATCCTTATTGTGATTATCCATCGGAAAAGGCAAAAGCCGTAGATTTTTTCCGCAAGCGATTGGAATGGATAGATGCCAGATGGACTTGTAAGACCGCGATATGCGTCTGCCGGGAAGCAGCGGCGGGTTTTTAAGGAAGCGCCCCGGTGTCGATACGGAGCATCCAAACCGGCCTGAGCTTTTCCTTCACCCCGCAGCGGAAGCCTTTTCGCGGTTGCGGGTATGCCATCTCCGGATGATTGAAATCAACGAAAAGAAAAATAGATATAGGATTGCGCCGATATAAAATCCCTCGTATAGGGTGCCGCGAATCCGCGGCTCTATCGTGAGCTCCACTAACGGGAATCCCGCAAGGAATAATCCCCAAAGCAGAAGAATCAGCACCCGGGTGATTCGTTTTGGAACGTATGCAAGGGTCAAGATCAGCAATCCGGCGGCGAGGATCGAGCTGATCCCATAAGCCGCATAAAAAGGAACAGAAGCGCTTCCCAGTCCGATCAGCGTCACAGACTGTGTGACAATTACCGCGGCCCACATCAAGGCAAGCCGGGAGGACATCGCGCATCCCGACAAGAACAGGGTAAGGGTGCCGATCCCCAGGAACCATATGGCACCTTCCACCGCCCTGTCCAGGACCGGGGGAAACCTCCAATAAGGTTGATAGGGTTGTTCCTGCGTTTTGAACCATAACCCATACTGAGGGGCCATAATGGCTTTATCCCCGCGGGATTTGCTCCAGGTCGCCGTCCACGTACCCGTATCGGCGTCTTTGTTTACATGAATATTAATGGCCGACGAGTCCATCGACGTTCGAAAATCCGCATCCGTTGTATCGGCGGTGATCGTCAGCAGAAAAACGCCCAATTCCCTCGGCTGGGGAACACGATAGAAGTACCAGTCCAATCCGCGTGAAGCATATTCCACGACTACCCGAACCTCCTGTCCCGGTGCAAGCGCCGCCTTCCATGCGATACCGTCTTTTGGACGGATCTGCAATTCCGAATCCAGATCCTTCCCATCCATGAATACACGAAGCGAGTCGTAAATCTCGGCGTCCGGAGAGAGCGGAAAGAGGAATTCCGCCTCCGTGGCGGATGTATGGTTATTAACAACCGTGTATTCAAACCGGGCGGATACGAAAAAACTATTAAAAAGATTTTCCCCGCGGGCGCGCCTTTCAGGATGGCTCCGGGTGATTTTTACTTCGCCCTTCGTTTCGAGAATTCCATTCTGGAGGACCTCGCGGCGGATTTGGCGGGTGACGGTTCGGGGCGGTGCGGATGGATCCGGGGATTCAATGATTTCCCGATCCTCAACCGTCTCAAACTGCGTGACACGCAGTTCGTCCTGCATGAATCCTTTTCCCCAGGCGGATGCTTCGCGGTCCAGCCGCTGCTGAACGCCGGATTCGAAGAAGGCCCGGCTTTCCCTGGATGCGGTCGTCAGAACCAAATGGATAAACCCCGCCACCAGGAGAACGGCAAGGAAGAACGCCGACGAACCGATCAGGCGGCGGATCCAATCCCAAAATCCGCTTCCGGCATCCTTCTCCTGTTGCCCCCGGTAGACAGTCCAGACGAGGATGGCCAGCAGGAAAAGCAGGCCGGCCATCGGATTTTCCAGGAGCCATCCCCACAACCGTTCCGCCAAAGATGAGATCGACACGATTCGCCGCCTTTATCCGGGATTGCCTCTCGCTTGGGGGAGCGGCTGGGACGCGGCGGGCGATTGCCCCACCCTGGAACGGACAAAAACGGCGAGGATGAATAAATACACGATCATGCCCGCCTGGAACAGGCTGTCGAACGAGTTCCACACCAGCAAATCCGTCAGCAATCCCGAGAGCGGGTAGACCAGGGTAAAGAAGGCGACCAGTCCAAGCAAAAGGATCTTCAGCAGGCGGGAGGAATGCTTGCGGAACAACAGGAAGGCCAACAATAGGGTCAATCCCGCGCCCAAGATCAGGGAGCCCCAGAAGCCGAAAAAGTAATCACTCAAGCCGGCCATCAGCATGAATTGCACACAATAGGCACCGGCCAGAAGCGCCAGCTCGAGGAAGTTCACCCCCATTCCAAGGATCAGCAGGGTAAGCGCCAGCATCGCGCCCAACATCGTGAGCGCATAAGGGCTGCTGGCCAGCACCCGCAGGACTTTCTCCCCGGGCTGTTCCGGTTGGATGAGCGCCACCCCCATTCCGGTCGTGGTGATCGCCCGGTCGAACTTCCAGGTCAGGATGGATCCCAGTCCATCTTCCGTCGGCTGGATTTCCGTGGGGGTCAGCACGCCCGACGGATAATTCAGAAGCGAGATGGGCAACCGGTCCACCCGGAGCGTGAAAATGAAATCGCGGATGTCCCGCTGGATGGGAATCTGATAGTAGAAATAATCCATCCCGCGCGAAGTATAGGAGATGTCCACCTGAATCTGCTGGTGCGCGGCCATGGGCTTCGTCCAGAAAACCCGGTCGGTTTCGAAGCGGAGGTCCGGTTCGATGTCCGTCCCGTCGATTTTCACATTGAAATCCTGAAACAAGGTTTGCCCGGGGGAAAGCGGGAAGGAAAAATCGGCATTCGTCCGGAATGTCGAATCATTAAGCACTACATATTGATAGTCCGCCTGAAGGATGAAACCGCTGTAATAGGCGTATCCTTTCTCCCGCTCGCTGAGGGTCATCACCGCGTTCCCGCGAAACGAACGGATGCTGTTCTGCGGAACGCTTTGTACCTGTTTCACCGTCCGGTAGAGCGGCGGGAGGGAAGGGTCCTCGCGCGGAATCTCCTCCTGGATATCCACCTCGATCGAATGGGTAACCGCCAGCTCCGCCTGGATATGCGGACGGCCCCAGATGCTGTATGCGCTCTCGAGGCTTGCTTCGTTTCGGCTCCCATGCGTGTTGAAAAAGGTCTCCGAATTATTGTTCAACACCATGCGGAACGCCCAAAGCAGCCCCAGGAATAAAACCGCGTTGACCGACGCCTCCAGGATCCTCCGCAACCAGGGCCAGAATCCGCTGCCTTCCAATTTCTTGCCGGCCAGCGACGACGCGAACAGCACCAGCGCCGCGATAACCATAAGAAGCGATAATGCCGGTTCCACGATAAACCAATTCATCAATCGATCGATCAAGGGACGCCTCCTTGGACAAGGAACAGGGAATTGTGCTTGGGGCCGATCGAACCGGAAGGATTGGAACGAAGGATTAAGGTGGACGGGGCGGTCCAGGTGCGACCGCCCCGATTTTTTCACCCTGGCAGGGTGCCCCCGCATCGCCTCCTCTCCGGGCGGGAATCTCCTTTCAGATATTCCCGCGCAGTATTGCCCACATCATAGATGCATCAAAATGGAATTTCAAGAGGAGTGGACGGGTCAGAGGAGTAACGTATGCCATGCGAAGGGATCGGGTAGGTTTCGGTTAATCCCCGGTTAAGCACGAATTAAAGGTGGCATATTTTATTATCCATCCGATGCGAAAAACCGCGGCGAAGGTAATTCCCTATGCCTGCGCGATGCCGCGCAGCAAGGTCGTCAATGAAAATTTTTAAATTGGGTTGTGCTTTAGGAGTTCCGGGATGAGCACTCGGACCTCCGGAAGAAGCCTGTTCAAAGAACGGGCAAAGGCACGCGGATCCATCCGCCGGAACCATGGTGAACTCCATCCCGGCGGAGCGACCAGCGGATGAAAGGGCCGGTCCAGCGGCGAGAAGAAATCATCCCAGTGGACTGGGACGATGATTCGGACCTGAGCCGCCACGGCGACCGCGGCGCAGATCCGCGCCCCCCACAGCGGGCAGAAAAATAAAATGTCCGCAGTCGGAATGCCGCGCTTGTCCGGCCCGTTCCAAATCAGGCAGGATGCCCCGGCCGCCTGCACCCGGAAGGAGAACATGGAATCCATTCGGTAGTCCGAAAGGCGCAGGGGCGGATGCAGGCGCGCCGGGAGTTTTCCCGTGAAGGGAAGCAATCCCGCCATGCGCCCGTGTTGGCCGGCAAAAACCCCGACTTCGAACGGCCCAATGGAAATCGCATCACCCGCGTTTATGGTTTTTATCTGTGCCGCCGGCAATTCATGGGCCCGGAGAATCGCGCTTGTATTTTCAGAACCATAGGCCACCGCTCCAAATTCCCGGCACACGTTCGGCACATCCGCCAAATGATCGTAATGCGCGTGGGAAACCAAAACCGCGCGCGCGGGAGAGAGATACCGCGCGACCAAAGCCGGTTTCGGGGCCGGCCTGCCGAAGAGGGTATACCGGATCGGGAATCGGGAAAGAAAAGGGTCGATTAGAATCCGTTCACCGCCGGATTCCAATTCCATCCCGGCGGTTCCCAGCCAGCGGAAATGCATGTCGTTTGCCATGCGGGGGATTTTACCCCCTCTGTACCGTCATTCCGAGGAGCCGTACTTTGGCGACGAGGAATCGGTGACTTCTTCTACAAAGCGCGATTGTTTTATATGCGTTGCCGATTCCTCGGGGTCTGAATACCCCTCGGAATGACTTATGCTGGGTGTCATTCCGGACCGGAGGCAGCCTGGCCCGAGCGCTGCGAGGGAAGGAATTGGCAATGTGGTTATGGATTAGCTCGGCCCTTCGAATCCCCACCCAATGGAGAGATCCTCCCAATCGGGATTCAGAGATTCGATGAGATCAACCTTTTTCTGTCTCCTCCATCCTTTTAGC
>JBAVFZ010000453.1:0-2446 GCA_049684495.1 Anaerolineales bacterium
ATTCCGGACCGATCCTTTAAGCTCATCGGCATTTTTAACGCCGTCGGCAGAGGCCCTCATGAAAGATCGCGAACCGCTCTCCCGGAAACGGACCGCCCCTCCCCCCCAAAAGGTTCCCGCCCGCCCACGACCGCCCCGCACGGGAAAAGACCTCCCGGCGGAGGATTTAAGCCCCTTCTTCGATTCGCCTCTCGATCTGCTGTGCATCGGCGACCGCAATGCGATTTTCCAAAAACTCAATCCGCAATGGGAAGCGTCCCTGGGGTATTCAACCAACGAGATGGAAGGCAGGCACTTAATCGAATTCATTCACCCCGATGATCGATCCGCCGCTTTGGAGGCCTTCCGGGAAATCGAACGGAAGAAAAGCGTGCAAACGCTTACCAACCGGGTCCGTTCCAAGGACGGCGCTTACCGGTGGCTGGAGTGGAAATACATTTTGCGGGGAGAACGGATCTTTGCGACCGCCCGCGACATCACCGACCACAAAAAGGCCGAGGACGCCCTGCGGGAATCCCGCCGGATGCTGGAGACGGTTCTCGACACGATACCCGTTCGGGTGTTCTGGAAGGACCGCAATTCCATTTTTCTGGGATGCAACCGGCCCTTCGCCCGCGACGCCGGTTTTTCCTCGCCGGCGGAAATCATCGGACGGGACGACTATCAGATGGGCTGGGTGGAACAGGCGGATTTATACCGGTCCGATGATCGCGCGGTCCTCGACACCGGCCGGGAGAAAATCGGTTATGAGGAACCGCAAACCCAGGCCGACGGCAGGCGCATCTGGCTGCGCACCAGCAAGGTGCCGCTCCACGACCCGGATGGGAATATCCGCGGCGTGCTGGGAACATACGAAGATATCACCGACCGCAAGCAGGCCGGTGAGGAAATCCGCGCCCTGAACGCGGAACTCGAACACCGGGTGGCGCAGCGCACCGAACAGCTGGAGGCCGCCAACAAGGAGCTGGAGGCCTTCAGCTTTTCGGTTTCCCACGACCTGCGCGCGCCGCTGCGCGCCATCGACGGATTCACCCGGGTGCTGGAGGAGGACTACGGGAAAACCCTCGATGAGGAAGGACGGCGCCTGTGCGCGGTCATCCGCCGAAATACCCGCAACATGAACGGATTGATCGACGACCTGCTGGCGCTTTCCCGCCTGAGCCGCGCGGAGATGGAATACATGCCCACGGACATGGAGGCGATGGTCCATTCCGTCTTCCAGGAAATTATCCCGCCGGAAAGCCGCGCGCGGATCGATTTCCAAACCGGCGGCCTCCCCTCCGTGATGTGCGACCCGATCCTCCTGCGGCAGGTTTGGATCAACCTGATTTCCAACGCGGAAAAATACAGCCATAACCGGGATCGGGCGCGCATCCGAGTGGAATGCCGGAGTACGCCGGAAGAGGATATTTTCTCGATCCGCGACAACGGCGCCGGATTCGATATGCAATTGGCGGATCGGCTGTTCAGTGTTTTCCAACGCCTGCACAACGCCTCGGAGTTCGAAGGGACCGGCTTGGGGCTGGCCATCGTGCAACGCGCGATCCACCGCCATGGCGGCCGGGTCTGGGCCGAAGGCGAGGTGGATAAGGGGGCGGTTTTCTACTTTTCTCTGCCGAAAAAATGAACGACCGCGCGGCAAGCCGTATGGTCCTGCAAAGCACAACCCCCAAGAATCCTCGCGAAAGCTGTGGGGAGCTATTCATCCCGCGAAAGCGGGATAATGGCGGATGCCGGTCCGTGGCTGCATCTCAAAAACGCCGAAGCGGGTGCCTCCCAAAAAATAACGGGGGACCCTGTAAGGTCCTCCGTTTGTCATCCATCAGCATTTGCGCCGGCGGAATCCGCCCGGTCAGCGGAATTTAACAAGGACCAACACAATGAAGATGGAAACCAGTCCACTTATCAATCCAAGGACGAGTGCGGCACGCCAGAAATTGGGAGGGAGTGTTTTATGCCGCCACTGGTAGATCGTCGACACCCAGCTCCCGATGATCACCAGCGCGAAGAGATCCCAGGGAGCTTCGTTGAAAAAAGCGCTCCGGATGAATATATCGATCATCACGCCGAAACACAGAATGATGAAACCCGGCTTGTAGCTTGCGTTCTCAATGCTCTTCGTTCTTTCATCCTGAATTATCATTTGATTCTTCATCGTTCGTCTCCTTCAAGGAAGAAAAGGTCTTCCACCCGCTTCTCCAGCCTTTGGGCAAGCAGAAACGCCAGAAGCGCCGACGGACAATATTCCCCGCTTTCGATCGACCCGATCGTCTGGCGGGTCACCCCCACCAGCTTGGCCAGCGCATCCTGGGAAAGATCCTTTTCCGCGCGCGCAACTTTTATCCGGTTTGCGAGATGGAGTTTGGCCATGGCTGGATCCTCATATGCAGGATAGCAGAAAAAGCAAAAAATGTCAAGTTTTCTACTCATTTTGTTATGTTTACTT
>JBAVFZ010000454.1:0-13703 GCA_049684495.1 Anaerolineales bacterium
CCCTTTCCCCTACATACAGTCCTAACCCCCTCACCCCTTCCCCCCTCCTCCTTCCCCCTACGAGCCGGTCCCTAAACGCCAGTCCCGAGAGAAGCGAGGGGAGGGTGCCAGAGCCTAGGTGATTTTCCGAAGCGAAGGCGGGGCAAGAGGAATAGGACTGGGACGAAGGGAAAGGATCACGCGGTAGAATTGGGCGAAGGAGCCCATTCCACAATTCTCGTGAACCCTTCTGAGATCTCCCGCATTTTGCCGCGCATCCTGCCGCACGTGGAGAAGCCCGGCCGCTATACCGGCGGCGAGCTGAACCAGTCGGTCAAGGACTGGGATTCCACGCCGGTCCGGGTCGCACTGCTCTTCCCGGACATCTACGACATCGGGATGTCGAACCTCGGGCTTGCCGTCCTGTACGAGATCATCAATGCGCGGCCGGACGCGCTCGCCGAACGGGTCTATCTGCCGTGGGGCGATATGGAAGCCGCCATGCGGCAGGAAGGAATCCCGCTTTTCTCGCTCGAAAGCCGCCGGCCGGTTGCGGCCTTCGACCTGGTGGGGATCACGCTTCCTTATGAATCGCTTTACACCAACGCGCTTCAGGCATTGGATCTGGCGGGCATACCGCTGCGGGCTTCGGACCGCGGCGAAAACCATCCGCTGGTCGTGGGCGGCGGGCATGCCGCATTCAACCCCGAGCCGGTCGCGGATTTCTTCGACGCCTTTGCGGTCGGCGAGGGCGAGGAGCTGATCCTCGACCTGGTGGATATCCTGCGCTGGCGCAAGCGCAGCGGCGCATCGCGCTACTCCGCCCTGCACCGGATGGCGGGGGTGTGGGGGATGTACGTGCCGCAGATTTGCCGGCCGGAGTATCACGCCGACGGGACGCTGGCCCGGATCGTTCCGCCGACCGGACCCGGGGAGATGAACAAGCGGCCCCGGTTTCCGATCGTCAAGCGAATCGTCCCGCGCCTGCCGCCGCCCCCGCTGCGGCCGGTCGTCCCGTACCTCGAAACGGTCCACAACCGTTATGCGATCGAAATCATGCGCGGCTGCACGCGCGGCTGCCGCTTCTGCCAGGCCGGGCACGTCACCCGCCCGATCCGCGAACGGAGCGTCGCGGACATCGTCGCATCGATCGGCACCGCGCTCGGCAACACCGGCTACGAGGAAGTGGCGCTGCTTTCGCTTTCCTCGTCGGATTACTCGCACATTACCGAACTGGTGCGCGCGCTCGGCGAGACGTTCGACGGCGCGCACCTGCGCATCTCGCTGCCCTCGCTGCGGATCGAAACGGTTTCGATCGACCTGGTCGAGGCGCTGCGCGGCAGCCGCGGCGGAAACTTCACCCTCGCGCCGGAAGCCGCGACCGAAAGCATGCGCACGATCCTCAACAAGCCGATCGCCGCGCAGCAGCTGATCGAGACCGTGCGCGAGATCTACAGCCGCAAGTGGACGACGGTCAAGCTGTATTTCATGATCGGCCACCCGCGCGAGACGGCCGACGACGTGCGCGCGATCGCCGAGCTGGCGCGCGCGGTGCTGGCCGAAGGGCGGCGTTCCTTGGGCCGGCGGGCGGAGGTCCACGCCGGAGTGAGCACGCTCATCCCCAAGGCGCACACGCCCTTCCAGTGGATGGCGATGGACAGCCGCGTGCAGATCCAGGCCAAGCAGGACCTTCTGCGGCGCGAGCTGCGCGGTCCGGGCCTTAAGCTCGACCTGACCCCGCCCGAGGCGACCCTGTTCGAAGCGCGTCTGGCGCGCGGCGACCGGCGGCTGGGAGATGTAATCGAAAGCGCCTGGCGCGGCGGCGCGCGGTTCGACGCCTGGAACGAACGCTTCCAGCCCGGCGCGTGGAACGCCGCCTTCGAGGAAGCCCGGCTCGACCCGGATTTCTACACCCACCGCGAACGCCCGGCCGACGAGATCTTCCCTTGGGATCACATCTCCGTGGGCGTGCGCAAGGATTATCTGCGCCGCGAATACGAGGCGAGCCTGTCGGGCCGCACGCGCGGCGACTGCCGCGAGGAATGTTTCGGGTGCGGGATTCTTACCACCTTCCGCGAGCTGCGCGACGCGCTTCCGGCGGAGGCGCAATTCTGCCCGACGGCGCGCCCGACATGAGCCGATACTTCCAGCGGATCCTCTTCGCCAAGACCGAGGCGATGCGCTACACCGGCCACCTGGACCTGCAGCGCGCCTGGGAGCGGCTGCTGCGCCGGGCGGGCATCCCAATCGCGTATTCATCCGGCTTCCACCCGCATCCGCGGATCCAAATCGGCGCGGCGCTGCCGCTTGGAGCGGTCGGCGGGAACGAGCTGGTGGATATTGAAATCCGCCAGGCGTGCGACCCGGAGGAAACCGCGCGCGCCTTGAATGATCGCACGCCGCCGGGAATGCGGATCGTGCGGGTGGAGGCGCTCGCGGAAGGATCGCCCGGACTGGAGAAGCTCATCGTGGCGGGGGATTACTCGGCCGAGCCGGTGGAAGGTGCCTGGCCGGAGGATCTGCCGCAGCGGATCGAACAATTGATGGGCAGCGCGGCCCTCCCGCGCGAGCGGCGCGGGAAAACGTACGACTTGCGCCCGCGGATCCTCTCCCTCGCGCTGGATGGAAATATTCTGCGCATGCGGCTTAGCCTCACGGCGGAGGCGACCGGCCGGCCGGACGAGGTGCTGGCGGCGCTGGGGGTGGAGAATGTGACGGCGGATGTGAAGCGGGAGGGTTTGGTGCTTCGGGAAACGGACGATGGAAGATAGACGACGCCTGCCCCCGAGTGTTTCTATCGGGGGGACGATGGACGATAGACCATCGACAATCGACCATCGGCTGAAATCCCGAAAACCTCCACACGGCTCACGAAGAGGATCGATCATGGCCAACTGGATAAAATTCTTCACATCGGCGAACGCGTTTCTGTTTCGAATAACCGGCGGCCGGCTGGGGAACCGGATGGGCGGGCAATCGGTTTTGCTGCTCCACACCATCGGCCGAAAGTCGGGCAAGCCCTATACCACCCCGTTATCCTATTACCGGGACGGGAACGCCTACCTGGTGGTTGCATCCAACTGGGGCAAGGAAGCCCATTCGGCCTGGTTTTTTAACCTCCTGCAACAGCCTCGGACAACGATCCAAGTAGGGTCCACCACAATCCCGGTGGAAGCCCGGGCGGCGGAAGGGGAGGAGTACAACCGTTTATGGATTTTGGTGACGCGTCAGAATGATCAATACGTGAAGTATCAGGCGGGCCTGGCGCGCAAGATACCGATCGTGATATTGACGCCCACGGCCTCTGCCTGAGGTTTCCACGAAGAGGATTGACACCGTGACGAATGGAATAATCCGCCGTCTGTTTCGGATGTTCAGCGGTGCGCTAATCGGATATATGTGGGGCTGGATCTGGGGCTGGTCATTGTTCGATCCCAACAGCGATATCTGGGCTTTGGCCGCTGGCGTCGGCGCGATTGTCGGCCTTGTGTTCGGAATAGTTGCCTCAAAGGGACGTTACGACACCATGCTGCTCAGCATAACCATCGGACTGTATCTGAGCTGGGTTGCGCGGACTTTCCTATTTGGAGATATTCCCGGGGGCTGGGGAGCTCTTCTGATGGCCGGAGAAACCGTACTCGGCGGGGCCATCGGGCTGTATTTGAACCGTCAGGCGAATCCCGCTCTCCTTTCCGGTCTGACGGGCGCGTTGTACTTCGGATTCTTTGGCGGCTTTTTCGTGGACGTGATTATTATGGACAAGATTATGGGATGGATGCGAACGCATTCCATCCTGACCCAGGCGACCGCGGTAATCCTTTGCGGGATTGCGGGCGGAATCGTCATATCGCAATGGGGCTCACGGAGGATGCGAACGTCAAAATAGAGCGTGAAGCACCCCGGATGCATTTGCCTTCGCGCCGGATGAGTTGCTGGCGGCGCCGGGGATGGAAAGTACGGAGATTATCGTAGGAAGGGAGCGGTTATCCTATGAGGAATCATTGGGAACGTTGATGGGGATGTTGCCGGATGGCCGGGCCGGAAATGCAACCACTGCCGGGTGTCCGGCCATAATAAAAAAAGGTTCTTTTACGAATGATCTTTGGTGCATAAAGGAGACATTTCATGGCGGACGCTCTGGCGCGGTGGATATCCGTCCTGTTTGATAGTTCCCTGCTTTCCATACCCGTCTTTTTGGCCTTCGGCTGGATCGGGGGCGGGATTCCCGGCATGGGGCGGGCTACCCTGACACTTCTCATCGTGACGGGCATCCCGCTGGCTTATCTGTGGATAGGCCGCAAGCGCGGCTGGGTAAGCGATATGGAGATGACCCGGCGTTCCGAACGTCCGCGTTTTATTTTAGTCAGCCTTGGCAGCGACGCGCTCGCCCTCCTCTTGCTTTGGGCCGCGCAGGGACCGCAACTTTTAACCATCATCGTCCTGACCTACTTGTGTCTCGCGGTCACCATGCTGACCATTTCCAGTTTCTGGAAGATAAGCCTGCACATGGCCGGCGTGGGCGGCTTTTCCACCGCGCTGCTGTTCGTCTTTGGACTGCCCGCGTTGTTGGCTTTTTTAAGCCTGCCGCTGGTGGCTTGGGCGCGCCTGCACCGCCGCAAACACACGCCTGCTCAACTGGCGGCCGGAGCGATTGCCGGCACGCTGATAACAAGCCTTGTGTTTTTTGCCCTCGCGCCCGCCTGGTCGTTTTAATCTCCGATCCGCCGGATTGTTGCACGGGAACCGTCAGGCACCGGGAATCCTATCCCTTTAAATTTACATACACCGGCACATTGCTGGAAGTCGTTCCTCCGTTGCCGAGTTGCCCCATAAAATTGGCTCCCCAACACACAATCGAGCCGCCGGCCGTTATCGCGCAGGTATGCAAATCCCCGGCTTCCAGGAATAAAACCTTCTCCGACAGCCTCACCTCCACGGGGATTTCTTTTTGTGAAAATGAGCCGTCGCCCAGCTGCCCCTGGGTGCCCAACCCCCAGCACTTTACCTTTCCGGTGTCCGTCAGGTAACAAGCATGATAGAAGCCGGCCACCACACGGACAGCTTTATCGTCCCCCTGCAGAACGTCAACCGGCAGGAAGCTGGAATACCAGGCACCGTCGCCCAACGTCCCGTACGCATTAGCTCCCCAGCATTTAACCTTGCCGTCGAGAGTCGCCGCGCAGGAATGGGAACGCCCCGCGGCGACAGATATCACGCCGGATTCCAAACCTGAAACCGGCACCGCTTCCGGCCGGTATTGTTTGGTTCCATCCCCCAACTGGCCGTCTTCATTCAATCCCCAACACACGACTCCCCCTGCGCGGATGAGGGCGCAGGTGCGATCGGATATCGACGAGAGCTCGCGTACGCCGGAAGACAGCCCTTTGACATAAACGGCCGATATCCCGAGATAGGGGCCGAACAACGGCGTGCCCAATTGGTGGTTGTTGTTCGCCCCCCAGCACATAACCCCGTCCGGCACCACCGCGCAGGTATGCCCGCCGCCCGCCGCAACGGCCGTCGCGCCGCCCGGAAGCCGAGGACCAGAGCCGGATGCTTCCTGTCGATTTGGGTGCCATCGCCGATTTCACCGGAGTAATTCGCCCCCCAGCACATCACGTCCCCGCTCCGCATCAGGGCGCAGGAATGGTTCCCTCCAACCGCAACGCCGACCGCCTCACCCGTCAAACCGATCACATCCACCGGGACGGATTGAGCCCCGGCATCTCCGATACCCATCTGGCCTCCATCGTTAGCGCCCCAGCATTTCACCCCGCCTTGTTTTGTCACCGCGCAGTTGTGATACCCGCCTGAATCCATCGGCTGGTATTGGACGTCCGAGGAGGGCGGACCGGCAGGAGTATCGGCCGGCGTCGACGATTTTTCGTCGCCGGGAATTACCGTGGGAGTCGCCGCCGGACCGTCCGGCTCCACCAGCCAGCCGTCCCATCCCTGGCCGTACTCGTTCGCGCTCCAGCAGATCACCAGGCCCGGATCGATCACCGCGCAGGTTTGCCGCCATCCCAACCCCATCGCCGCCGCCGGACCCGGCAGCTCCGCCACCGACACCGGTTTCACCTGGGTCGTCATCGACCGATCCCCCAGCTGGCCGAAGTAGTTCCACCCCCAACACTTCATTTTTTATTCCGCGATGATCGCGCACGTGTGATTCCATCCGGCGGCCACCGCCTGGACGCCGCCGTCCAATCCGGCCACCGTAACAGGCGTCATCCGGTTGACCGCCGTGCCGTCCCCCAATTGCCCGTAGGTGTTGTCGCCCCAGCACTGCACCGACCCGTCAACCAGAAGCGCACAGGCATGGCCGCCTTTCGCCGTAATGGCCGTCACTCCCCGCATCAATCCGAACACGTCCACCGGCGAATTGCTGGATATCGAGTTGATGTTGTTTCCCAACTGACCTATACCATCATCCCCCCAGCATTTCACACCGCCTTCCGCCGCAAGCGCGCAGGTGTGCCCCCAGCCCGCCGCCAGGGAAACCGCTTCTCCCGTCCATCCCTTCACCGCAACCGGGATATCCCGGTTCTCGTTTGTCCCATCGCCCAATTGGCCGGTCTCGTTGAAACCCCAGCACCTTACCTCGCCCGCATCCATCGCCGCGCAGGTGTGGTCGTCCCCCGCCGCGATCGTGGTCACACCGGTCGAGAGCCCGTTCACGTCCACCGGGCGGCTGCTGTCGGTATGGTGAGTATTCCCCAACTCGCCGTTTTTGTTATACCCCCAGCACTTCACCGCCCCATTGCCCGTCAGCGCGCAGGTGTGTCCCCAGCCCGCCGTCAGCGCCCGCACATTGTTCAAACCGCGCACCGGCGCCGGCACGTCCCGGTTTTTGGTTGTCCCATCGCCGAGCTGGCCGAACTCATTTTTCCCCCAGCACTTTACCATCCCGTCGCTGAGAAGCGCGCAGGAATGCCCCTCCCCCGCGACGATGCTCACAACGTTCAACATGGGCTTCGGGGTGGAGGTGCTCGTGGAAGCCTGCATTTTGGCCGGGATCACCGTTTTCGTCTTCGCCGACGCCGGCGCCGTATCCGTCAAGGATAGCGGAACCGTCGGGCTCGCCTCATCCGGCGCGCAAGCCGAAAAAGCAAATGCCGCCAGAAGCATCACCAGGGAATTCCTGACAAAACCTTTTATTTGTCGAGTCATCCGCCCACCCTCCCAACATTTGCAATGAAATGGATCACGCCGGGAATTCTGTTTTCCATCATATCAAAAGCAACCTCAATCACTGTTACCGGGAGGTTACTAAGTTGTAACAAGGTTTTTTTTTAATAGCTATTGGAACCGAACCTTTAATTTACCGTAGTGTAAATGCCCGCCGATTCGAGTAATAACAGGCCTTGGGAAATCATCCTGGAAAGGTCAGGTTTGAAACATAATGAGGCGGGCGGTATTTACTCAGCCTGATTTCTCCATCTTGTACACCGAAACACCGAAAAGAGCCGAAAACACCGAATTATTTATTTTTTAAGAATCCGTGTAATCGGCTCTTCTCCGTGTAATCCGTGTACGCTTTTCCCGGCCTGAGCAGATACGGCGGGCGCATGTATAATCCATCGCGGCCCATGGATCGGAGGCAGAGTTGTTGCGAATTTTCCGCGAGCCGGTGAACAGCCTGACCCATCTGATCGCCGCCGCGGTCGCGATTGTCGGGGTAATTGTGATTGCCTTCCTCGCCAGGGACGATGCGATAAAGCTTGCTTCGCTTTGCCTCTACGGCCTTACGCTTGTATTGATGTTCTCCTCCAGCGCGATCTACCATCTGGCCCAGACAGGCCCCAGAGCGGCCCTTTTTCTAAGAAAACTCGACCATTCCGCGATCTATCTGCTCATCGCAGGGACGTATACCCCGATCTGTCTGTATTACTTCACCGGCTTTTGGCGGATCGGATTCCTTGCGATCATCTGGGCTCTCGGCATCATCGGTATAACGGTAAAGCTCTTTGTCATCAACGCACCCCGCTGGGTTACGACAGCCGTTTACCTACTCATGGGCTGGCTCGCCATTGCGGGAGTCGGAGAAATCCTCGCGCAAATGCCCGCGGGCGCAATCGCCTGGCTTCTGGCGGGCGGTCTGTTCTTCACCGGCGGGGCTATCGTGTACGCGCTCAAGAAGCCCGATCCCTTCCCCGGCGTTTTCGGCTTTCACGAAATCTGGCACATCTTCGTAATCCTGGGCGCCTATAGCCATTTTGCGCTGATGCTGATCTACATTGCACCGGCGGGATAATCCGTTCACGTTGGATAGCAACCTGGTTACCCTCGTGCGAATGGCGCCGTTTCAATTCCGGAGTTGTGAATGTATCCCGGAACCGAGGCGGGTCCGGCGATCTGCGCTGTGCTTTTTCAATAACCGGATATAGAAATGATCCTACTCACAATAGAATGTAAGGCTCTAGTATCTTGGTTTGTGCTCAAATACACGCCGATATTTTCAGCCGCGAGCCTGTTCCTTAATTTCCGAAGAAGGTACGTTTACTGGTTTATTGCCCGTTGACATAACGGATCATGGATATATAATTGAATTGAGTAATAGCTCATTTTATTGAACAATCGCTCAATATCTTCCACGGGAAGGGTCACATGGCCAGGCAAAAACCGAAAACCGGGGATCCCGTCCGCCGGCAGGTCATCCAGGCGCGGCGCTCCCAGATACTCGAGGCTTCCGCCAGGGTGTTTGCCGAAAAGGGCTATCACCGGGCGACCACGAAGGAGATCGCGGATGCCGCGGGCATATCCGAAGGAACCATCTATAACTACTTCGCCAACAAAGCCGATCTGCTGATTAACATGCTGAACTTCCTCACCGAAAAAGACCGCTGGGAGGAGCAATTCGCCGGCGTGCTGCAGGGTGATTTCCGCGATTCCATTACGAAAATCTTTCGCGAGCGCCTGGTCCGGGGCCGGGCAAACGACGGTTTCTCTTCCGCCATCCTGTCGGAGGTCCTGATCGACCCGGGTTTGCGCAAGCGCTTCCACAAGCAACGGCTGGAGCCGTTGATCGCGTCGTTCGAGAAATACCTGCGCAAGGTGATCGAATCGGGAAAGATCCGGCCGATCGACGTGCCCCTGGCGGTGCGTGTCCTGTTCGGCATGTTCATGGGATTGCAACTGTTGCGGCTCCTCGGCGATCCCATTCTGCAGACGGAAAAAGACGCCCAACTGGCCGCGGTGATAAGCGCGATTTTTACTGAGGGCATCGCCGTCAAAGAGAAACCCGGGAGCCGCGCCGAAAAGCGCGGCGCGAGTTGACAAACCATCGCCTGGGTAATTCACAGGAGGCGCGAGATGACGACCAAGGC
Source organism: Anaerolineales bacterium (assembly GCA_049684495.1). Lineage (GTDB taxonomy): Bacteria > Chloroflexota > Anaerolineae > Anaerolineales > RBG-16-64-43 > JAFGKK01. The sequence continues at coordinate 9,306 of JBAVFZ010000454.1, forward strand.
ATTCCATAAAATCTACCGGAATGCGCCCCGGGAACAAACGGAGCGACTGATTCGCTTCCGGGATACCCATCCCCACAAGCATCTCACCATTGCGGGTTTGGAATGGGATTACATCGCCGGCGGGAAAGGCCCGGAGACGCTTCTCGTTTGCGTCGGCGGGGCGCGCAGCAGCGATCCGGCCTACCAATTGATATCGGCGCTCGAAGGGGAATACCGGGTCATCGCGCCCACCTACCCTTATGCCGACCGGATGGATCAATTGGTCGAGGGGATCCGAGCCATCCTGGATGCCGAGGGTGTTCCAAATGCCCATATCTGGGGAACCTCCCTGGGAGGAATGGTGGTCCAATGCTTCGTGCGCAAGTATCCGGAGCGGGTGAAGACCATGATCGCCGGGGATACCTTTATTCCCAGCCCGGCGCTGGCCGAAAAAGATCGCCAACAAAGCCGGTGGCTTCGGTTTGTGCCCTTGCGGCCTCTGATCCCATGGGTCCGGAACCGGATGAACGGCGTGATCACATCCGAGATACCCAGTGAAAGCGAACGCGCATTCTGGAGGGCCTTCATCGACGAATGGCTGACCACCGAGTACAACCGGGAATGGATCCTGAAATCCAGGGAAATCAGCATCGATTATTGCGAAAACTATTCGTTCCTCCCCGCGGACCTCTCGGATTGGGCCGGAAGAATTTTAGTCATTGATTCCGACACCGACCGGACGGTCGGCGCCGAGAATTTGATACTGCTCAAGGCGATGTACCCCCGCGCGCAAACCTACACCTTTAAGAACGCCGGACACGTGCCGGTGATAACGCGGAAGGATGAATATATATCCCTGATCAGGGGCTTCCTAAAGCAGCAGGATATAAAACAGAATTAGCGATCGATGGCGGATCTGCATCGTATGGCGCGAAGACGAAAGGAAAAGCTAGCTTCAATGTCCTCATCCCCATCCAAATACTTATCCGCCTTACTCCTCGCCTTCCTCCCCGCCCTTCTCCTCACCGCCTGCAATGCCCGCCCGGCGCTCCCCACACCACCCGAGCCTCCCACCGACGGATGGGTCCGCGACGCGGCGCCGATTCTGACCGCCGGCGCGTGGGGGGAGGACGGCTTGCAGGATCATTCGATCGCCGATCCGGATGTATTGTACGATCCGGCGGAGGGGATCTGGCACGTGTGGTATCAGACCGCCCGGGGGGAAAAATATGTCTCGGATGAGAACGTGATGGTCATCCGCCACGCGCACAGTACCGATCCCGGCGCGGGCTGGAACATTGATCCGCAGCCGGCGCTCGAACTGCCGGAGGATCCTTCGGCTTGGGATGCGACCCACAGCGAGACACCTAGCGTCGTGTACGATCCCGCCGCGCCCGCCGACCGGCGCTACAAGATGTATTATTCCGGCGCCTCGCGGATGCTCGACCTGGGATTTCCGGATTATCAGATCGGGCTGGCCGTCTCCGCCGATGGCCGGACCTTTACGCGGCTGCCGGAATCCGAATCCCCCTACGGCCGGGCCGGGCTTGTTGTGCGGGTTGAAGACGCGCTGGCGGACGTTCCCGGGATCGCCGGCGGCGTGGTCGCCGATCCGGAAGTCCATCTCATCGGCGGCGTATACCACCTGTGGTTTTCATCCTTCGCCCACGATTCTAAAAACAATATCCTCGCGTTCGGTATCTCGCATGCCGTGTCGGAAGACGGCATCCACTGGATCCCCTCACCGGGAAATCCCATCCCCGGCCTGTGCAACTCCGAAAACGCGGGCGGGCAGCAGCCGTCGGTCGCATGGAATTCCGTCCGCGAACGGTTCGAGATGTGGTTTACATCGGATTCGGATAATGAGAAGGAAGGCATCCCATCCACATTTAATCCGGCATTGGGTTTTTGGATGGCCACATCCACGGACGGGATCACCTGGACGGCGGATTACGGCGCGGCGCGGGACGTCTTTTGGAGGCCGGATTCGCCGGAGGAGGAATACGGGCTGCTGACCGGCGCCGAGGTGGTGATCGTGGACGGCATACGCCACCTGTTCTATACCGGCTGGGGAAGCGTCAACGTACCCGAGGGATTCCTCGTTCCGGTGCGCGGCCGGCGCGGGTATGTTCCGGCGGTGTTGTCCCTTTTCCATGCGGTGAAGGATGCCGGGGAGTAGATCACGGACGGTGGACGGTAGACCATGGACGATGGACCATCGACAATCGACCATCGACGATCGACCATCGCTCAACTATCTGCAATCGCCCCCTCCCTGCCCTCCCCCATCAAGAAAACCGCCTGACGGGGGAGGATTATTGGTTTTCGATGGTCGATGGTCTGTAGAGCCGGTGATAAAATAAAAGTCATGAATAGAGATCCATCGAAGGATGCGGTCATCCGATTCTCCATTCCGGTCAAGCTATCGGTGCTGCTGATAACCGCCGTCACGCTTTTCGTTTTCATCCCCTTGGTACTGCAAGCCATCCCCGGGGAAGCCCTCGGGCCGATGGTTGTATTTCTCTCGATACCGGTCTTTTTTACATATCTCTCCATCATCGTATTCACATACAAGATCCAGATTTCCTCGGACCGGATTGCCACGGAGGTCTTCCCCAATCCCTTCCTGCGTTCCGAGCAGTGCCTGTTGGCGGAAATTTCAGCAGTGGAAAAGGACAGATGGTGGTCCACCCTGTCCATCTACCAATATAAGAAACCCGCGCCCTTCCGGATCACCCCTCTGGAGCTCCGGGAACCCGGTCCCATCGAATTCCTGGAAGCGATCCGGGCTCGGATCGGCAGGGATATTTTTCTCGAACGCATCACCGGCTCTCTTCGCCGGAATTGGAAATGGCACAAGCTTCTGGTCAATTCCATTTTCTTCCTGGGATCGGCCTTGTTTTCTCTCCCGCTGCTGGAAATCGGCGGTGTGCCGGACATCCCGGATCCCATCCGTGAGTTCGTCGTGGGGAGTATCGCATCCGCAGTCGTCATCCTCATCATTGTGGACTGGTTCATTTACCGGTCCCTGAACCGCGAGGCATGAACCGCCGGATTTTCTTCCGGATCGGATTGCTCCTGGCGGCCGTCATCGCCGCCGCCGCGGTACTTGTCCTTCTCCTCCTGGCAATGTATGCACAGGCCGTATACACCACGCCGGCCGGCGAAATCAGCGGCCGGATCGTTTCCGGAGGAGAGGAACGGCATTACGTCCTGCACGTCCCCAAATCCTACGATCCCTCCTCCCCCGCGCCGCTGGTGATCAGCATCCACGGCTACGCAGAATGGCCCGCGCACCAGATGGAGATCAGCCGCTGGAACGAGATGGCGGACCGGCACGGGTTCCTCGTGGCCTACCCGGCCGGGACCGGATTCCCGCTGCGCTGGCGGACGCGCGGCGAGAAAGGCGACCCGGACCTGCCGATGATCGAAGTGCAATACTTCTCGGATCTGATCGACACGCTGATGGCGGAGTACGCCATCGATCCGGCGCGGGTGTACGCCAACGGTCTTTCGAACGGAGGCGGAATGGCGGATCTGCTGGCGTGCCGATTATCGGACCGGATTGCCGCGATCGGCGGCGTATCGGGCGCGTATTTGTATCCGCGGGATCAATGCCATCCGCAGCGTCCGGTGCCGGTGATCGCTTTCCACGGCACGGCGGACCCGATCGTGCCCTATGCCGGCGGCGAGTCGGCTTCGTTCCATTACCCCTTCCCGCCCGTGGAGGATTGGGCGGCGGATTGGGCCAGGAGGAATGGTTGTGAGGATCCGGCCAAAGCCTTGCCGACTGCCGGCGAGGTGACGGGGATCCGGTATGGGAACTGCCGCGGAAACGCCGAGGTAATTCTCTATACCGTGCACGGCGGCGGGCATGCCTGGCCGGGAGGCCGACCCCTGCCGGAATGGATCGCCGGCCAAACCACGCAGGATATCGACGCCACGGCGGTGATGTGGGAGTTTTTCAGCTTTCACCCGCTGAACGCCAAATAATGTATTCGCTGCAGGACATTGGGGGTATTCCATTATTGGCTCGAAATGCGCGCTTCTCCCCGCCGGCCGATGGCATCATTAATAATCAAATGAATGTATTGCGGTTTTTACGGCCAAACGCTTGACAACCTCGTTATAATGAAAGCATTGAGCGGGCAGTTAGCACCTACCCAACAGCCCAAATCGAGGGCTTGGTTATGCGGCGTCGCGTCGGGATTTATAAAATCCCGCTTTTCCTTCCATGGAAACGACAACCGATACGTGCTGTGCCCGCTCACTTTTTTTTAAAACACGCGTTGCCGATGCGAATAAGAATCCACGCCATTGGGGGTCATTCCGAGGAGCCCGAAGGGCGACGAGGAATCGGTTTCGATTTCACTTAATTCGCCGATTCCTCGCCCCATAGAATGGGGCTCGGAATGACCT
>JBAVFZ010000455.1:0-9106 GCA_049684495.1 Anaerolineales bacterium
GAAATAAACATCACCCGTTTCGGCGGGAAGCAGTTCGAACGTGCCATCCAACTCCACGTTTTGGCCATACGTGGCGATGTTCCCGTCGGGATCCTCGACCGAGATAGAAACCGTATACGGCGGGCCGCCGCCTCCCACGACCCGGCCAGTGATGGTTTGGGCGGGGAGTCCGAAATCCGGCGCATTGAGCAGGATCGCGGCATAACGCACGGAGGACGATCCCGCCAGGGGGATTGTGGTGGCGGTGGCGGTCGGGGTGAGAGTCCTAGTGGGGGTCCGAGTAACGGTGGGTGAGACGCCCCACCACAGCGCATAAGTGGTGGAGCACGGAACGCTGAAATTCAACGTAACGGTAAAGGTTCCGCTCAGAACGCCGGGATTCCCGAAGTTGACGCGGAAGAAGGAAGTCGTTCCCGCGGCGAACAAATCCGGCGAGGCGTCATTGGCCGAGGTGGGCGGGTCGTTGTCGTTGCCGGGGTAAAACTGATCCGTCCCCCAGGCGAAATAATTGACGTAGCGGTTCGGGCTGGGGATGTCCGTCCAGTTGAGCGTCGCGCCGGTGAAATTGGTATTTCCGGCGAGGTTGTTATACACGACGAAATAGAGGTCGGCGGCGCTGATGTAGGCGTTGGTGATCGTCGGACAGGTCGAGGGCGGCGGCGTGCGGGAGACACTGATCGTAACGGGAGAGCATCCCGAACGGAATGTGAAGGTTGCGGTGAAGGTGCCGTACAGCGGCCGGAAAAGCGGCGCCAATCCGAAGGCGGCGACGAAGACGCGGGTCTGGCCGGGTGCGATATCGTACAAGGCGCTGTTGGCGGGAGTGGCGGCCGTCGTGGGCGCGGTATCGTTTCCGGCATAGAATTGGTTGCCATTGAATTGGAAATAATCCACGTAGTCCCCGCCGGTTCCTCCGATCCCGGCCGGCCAATCCAGCGTCGTCGTGGATAGCCGCCTGGTCGCCGCAGTGTTGTTACGGACACCGACGACAACGGCTAATTCGGTAACGTAGGCATAAGCGATATTGCACTGACCGGCCACCGGCGTGTAGGTCCCCTGCGGCGTGGGCGTCGGTATTGCCGGCAGGGTGACGGTCGCGCTGACCGAGCAGCCATTGCTGAATACCAGCGTCACGGTGAAGGTCCCGGCCAGCGGAGTCGGCAGCGGCAGCGGCCCGAACGCCGCGACAAACTCCCGCGTCACGTTGTTGGCGATGTCATAGGCGGTGCCGGTGGCGGGAGTGTTGGCATTAGTTGGAGGCGTGCTGTCATTGCCGGTATAAAAGGTCCCCGTATAGAAAGTGAAATAATCCACATAATCGCCGGATAATCCGGATGGCCAATTCATCGTCGCTGAACTCAGCCGCGTGGTGGAACCGGTATTGTTGCGGACGCCCACCACAATGCTCGTCTCCGTGGCAAAGGAGTAGACGATGTACATGCACTGGTACGGCGTGGGCGGGGTAAGCGTGGGTGAAATTCCCTGCGCCCAAACCGACCGGGCGCCGCCCGGAGCGGCCAGCGCGCCGCACACAAGGATGACAAACACGATAACCGCCGCCCACAACAAACCGCTGCGGCGGTGCTTTTCCTGCGAGGGTTGGGCGTTCGGTTGCATATTCATCGGCATCCGGTCCTGGTGAGGCTTACGGACAGACCAGCGGCTGGGCTACCTCGGCCGCGGCAAAGACGTGGACGGTGACATATGACCGCCCGACAAACCCGCTCAAGAAGGTGTAGACATCAAAGCTGAGGTAGACACCCACGGCCGGATTTTCCGCGCTCCAATCCCCGCCGCCCCCCAGCCGCGCGGCTCCCGGCGGCCAGCCAGGCTCCGGCGTTCCACCGTCGAAATCCGGATAAATCCGGATATCGTAACTATAATCCGCCGGATAGGCAAATCCGCGGGCCTGCATTTCATCCGAGAGCATGGCCACCGCCGCGGCTTCAGCGTCAGCTGGATTCAATTGAACCTTGACCGGTTCCATACAGGGGTCGGGGCGCGGAGTCGGCGTGTCCGCCAGCGGGTCGATCGTCGGCTGGTATACGATCCAGCCGTCGGACGTTTCCGAGGCGCCGGCCAGCGCCGCCTGCTGCGCCACCCGGTAGCCCCACGCGCGCGCCTCCTGGACGTGGTAAATATCGATCAGCGCGATCGCGACCAGGAAAAACATAAAGATGAAGATCACGGCCAGGACAAGGATCTGGCCGCGGGGGGCTTTCCGGTTCTTAAAGGACAAACCGGCGGCCGCCCGGCGGAATACTTCCGCGGCGCGCATCTTATTCGATCCTTTCGATGATGCCGTAATGCCGGGCCCGGATGGTGATGGGCGATAAAGAAAGCAACGGGATATCCGGTGAGTATCTCACCGAGGCTTCGATGTAGAATCCCGCGCCGTAAGTCAGGGCTGCGAATTGCGTCTGGTCCAACTGTGTTCCGGAGGAATCATACGCATAGAAAGTAAAGTTATCCAGGCCGGCACTGCCGAAGACATTCTGCGCCACGGTATTGGAGACCGCAACCGCCGCCCAGCTCCAATTGGATGGGTCGACCGATAGCGCCCGAACGGCAAGCCCCACGCCGGAATCGAGCGAGGATTTGACGGCAACGCCCCGGGAAAGTTCGATCGCCCCGAAAATGAGGGGGATCAGGATCATGAGGACGATCAATACTTCCAGCGAAGCCTGTCCGGATTGGATCTTCCGGAAACCGCGCGCGGGAAACCCCGGGAACGAAAAACCGGCTTCCCGAAAGCGGAGCCCTCGCGACCTCCGAATTATGCCAACCGTCCGGCTCGGCATCCCGTCCTCTTCCTATGAACCCAACTGATTGTAAGTATTCCGAATGTTTGCGGTGATGGAACTGTAAACCGCAAGCAGCGCCCCGCCGACCAATCCGGCGATCAGGACGACCAGGACCACATATTCCACCATGCTGGCCCCCCGGCTCCTGCGAATCATAGCGTTATTCCTTTCCGCTTCCGTCAATTGATCGCGCTGTTGAGATCCCAGAATTTTCCGCCCAGGGTTTCCAACAGCGAGTACACCGACGCGCCGATCACGCCGATAACGATGACGACTCCGACGATCCACTCCACCAAATCGGCCCCTCTGCGGTCTGCAAGCATGTTAGTCCTTTCCCGTCCCGGAATCCCCAATCGGATGGATGGCCATGCAATCCCGAGAGGCCATCCATCCGATGATGGGTTCCACTATCCGAACTCCGCCGTCAATGATGGATCTCGGCGGGCAGGAAGAGCTCTGCCTTTACAATTGCTAAACGGGCTCGGGGGTGGGAAGGGTGCCGACCCAGTCTTCCACATCGCCCGCTTTGGTGCTGGTGATGCTGGCGATGCCCATGGCAGCCGCACCGAGTACCGCGACGACGACCACCACCACAACGATCCATTCCACCAGACTTGCACCTCTCGGTTTTCTCGCGAACATGGCTTTTCTTCCTTTCTTTGACCGGGATATTCCCGGCAGATAAAAAATGCTGAATGGTTCCGATTACACCCCATGATAGCAGTGATCCCTTACGGGGTAATAAAACATCCGTAATAAACAGGCCGAATCCGCAATAATAGGCATTAAAACTTCCCAAAAAAGCTAATTCCCTCCAGATTGGCGATCATCCGGGCGACAACCGGAAGGACCCAGGCGCCCAGCGCCGGCCCGAGGATGAGCGGCGAGACGACGACCACCAGGCGGGTCGGGATGCGCTGCAGTTCCTCGCGCACCTCGGTGTCCATCTCCTCGGTGACGCGCGATATGGATTGGGCAACCGCCTCATCGAGGTTCAGCATCCCGTCGCGGGCCGCCTCCGCCCGGCCGGCCACGTCCGCGATCCACCGGCTGCCGGTGTCGTCGGCCACATGCCGCAGCACCTGGACTCCGTTTTCCTGGCTGGAAAGCCGGCGCCGGAGCAGGCGTCCGAGATTGGGCGGTCCGAATTGGGCCACCGCCTGGAGCGCCGGGCGAAGCGTTCCCCCCGAAGAAATTTGCAGGCGGAGTTCGACGAGAAATTGCCGGATTTCATTTCCGGCTTCGCGCCTTTTCTGGCGGAGGATCCAGCGCCGCACCAGCACCGGGAACAGCAGCACTCCGAGTGAATACCACTGGAAGGCGGTCCCTTCCAGCGCGAACCACAACAGCACCAGGAACGGCGCGGTGATGAGGTAGGCCGTCAACCATGGGAATTCGACATCCATCCAGAATCCCGGCCGCCGGGCGATCTCCGCCCGCACCGCCAACGCGGTCGCCCGGCTGAGGACGCCCTGCGGCTTCCGCATCCAGCGGACCATATCCATCACGAACCCGTATACGCTGAACAGGATAAGCGCAATCCCCACCCCGGAAAAAATGAACAGGAGCCAGGTGAACACCCGGATAGACATCAGGCTTCCTCCAGATAGCGCACTTCATTTTCCCCGATCACCGTCCCGAGGATTCCCAATCCCACCAGGAGTACATACACCACCCGGTTGCCGATCGATCCCACGTAATATTCTCTCCACGAGGGAATGATGACGACCGCAGCCAGGCTGGCGATTAGGACGACCTGGAGGATGGAAATGGTCGCGGATTCAAGCGTCAGATCCCGCCGGACCCGTTGCTGCAGTTCGCGGCGGCTTTCGGTGTCTTTGCGCAGTTGGCCGAGCAGGTCGAGGAAAACCTCCGGTGACGCAAACCCCGCCCGCATCAGCACGCCCGCGAAGCGCCGCGCCACGGGATGGGGAATGGCGATTAAGTCGCGGAAGGGATTGCCGCCGGCCTGGAGTTTCAGGCGGGTGGCCGTGCCGGCCGCCGCTTCCCGCAGCATGCCCTTGGGGAGCTGCTCCGCCGCCTCGGACAGCGCGGTGGCGACCGAGTTGCGCAGAGGGTACCGGGAAACAAATTGCAGGATCAGCATTTCCAATTCGTCGGTCAGCTGGTTGTAAAACCTGCGGCTCAACCGGGTGAAAAGCGCCGAGGCGATCACCGCGCCGACGAGGATCATGATCGGGGAAAGCATCCAATCCCGGATCCATATAGCCAGGGCGGCGCCGGCCAGAACGGGCCACGGAAAACGCATGATCGCCAGCGACGTCCGGGAGACGAAATCCTTCCCGTATATGGATTGGGCAAGTTTCGGCGAGCGGGCTTCCTGCGCCAGGTCGCGCAGACGGTGGGCACCCGGCCGCAATTTGCGCAGCAGCCAGTCCCACACGCCGAACAGCAAATCCTCGAGCAGGAGGATCAGGCTGTGGCTGGAGAGGAACAATCCGATCCCAAAGGCGACGGCGGCGATAGTGAGCAGCTGATACGGGCCAAGCCTCATTTTCCGCCCTCCGGATCCCCGCCCGTGACTTCCTTCCAGGCCTTCGCATACACGCTTGCGTCGGCGCCTTCCACGCCGCGGTAGAGCGTCTCAATAACGTAGTCGCCCTTATCGTTGATGTCCGCGATGTGCGCGATTTCCGCCACGAAGCGGTCGATCGCCCGCGGATCTTTCGGATTGGCGGCCTGCGACATCAGCACCACCAGATCGATCCCGCTGACGACCATTTCCCGCACCGCGCGCATGGTCAACCCTTCCTGGGCGGAAAGCGCCAGGTCCTCCAGCCGGCGCAGCGCCGCGCCCACCGAACCCCCGTGGATCGTGGTGAACGCCCTGCGCCCGAGGTTCGACGCGCGCAGGAACTGCAACGCCTCGCCGGGTGAGACCACCTCGCCGAGGATGATCGCCCGCGGATTGGCGCGCGTGTAGACGATGTTCAACACCTCGTCCATCGTGATCCGCCGCGTGTCCCCCGGCAGAATTTCCGCGGGCGCGATCGCCCGCATCATGAACGCTTCCGGCCGCATCTGGATCTCACGGAAGGTCTCCAGGATGGCCACCGGATCCCCCACCGGAAAGTATTCGCTGAGCGCGTTGAAAAGTGTGGTCTTGCCGGAACTGAACGGCCCGGCGAACACCACGCTTCCGGCCAGAGTCGCCATCACCCAGGCGAGGTAGCGCGCCACCGGAGAGGATTGTTCGCGGACTTTGCGCCGCAGATCCGGGTCGCGGATATCCTCCATCGAACCGCTGACCAGCGGGATGTGGCGCTTGAAGGTGCCGACCCGTTCCAGGTCCTCCAGACCGCGCATATTCCGGCCGAAACAGCGGATGTTGATCACCGGCGTGTCCGAGAGCGGCGGCAGCAGCGCGGTGAAGCGCTCCCCGCCCGGAAGGTCCACCAGCAGGGTTAGGTTGAGCGGGCTGAGGGGTTTGCCGGTCGCGTCGGCCACCCGGCGGATCATCTGTTCGAAATAGGAAGCCGGCGCCAGCTCGCCCAGATGCTCCAGGCGGCCGCTGCGCTCCATCGCCACCCGGCCGCCGCGGACGTAAATCTCCTCGACGCCCTGCAGGCGCAGGAACGGCTGGAGGATTCCCACACCGGTCAGCGCATCGCACAGGCGGGTCGCGACCTCGTTCAGCTCGGCCTGGGAGACGGTCGAGATCAGGATCCCGCGCACCGCGTCGAAAAACTTCTGCCGCGATTCCGGCGTCTCGTCACGCCAATCCGGCGGACGGATTTTCCGCAGCGCCAGGTGTTCCTGCACTTGCGGCAGCACGTTCCGGTCTATTTCCCTCAGGCCGAAAGGCTCATCCTTTGTCATGGGCTCCCTCGGATCGTTTCCCGCGCGTCAGGCTTTGACAGGCGCGAGGGTGATCCACATGATTGCTCCGGCGTTGATCTCGGCCATCAGGTTCAGGATCGCGTCGCGCTGCGGGGCCGTGACCGCCAGGATCAGAATTTTTGCCGAGGTGATCTGCCCGCCGGTGGACGAAGCGGACGCCCGGGCGGTGTCGCCTATGACCATGACCACCGGAATGCTCTCGGCGATCAACGTCACCGGGTCCAAAACCGGGTCTTTTTCTCCAAGCGGGATAAACAGGCTGCCCGGAGTGATCAGCCTGTAAATGTTTATATTATCCCCCGTCCGCACCTGACCGCCGATCGTCGAGGGCGGCGAGACGGGAATGGAGAGGACTTCCAGCGACGGATCGGCCAGGCGGTATTCCTCCGGAGCGCTGATCAGAACCAGCGGAATCGGCAGCCCGGCGGGAATCCGCGAGTTGGTCATCCGTCCGGTCAGCTGGGAGAGCGTGTTGGCGTATCCGCCGATGAGCGCGCTGGGAAAATCCTTCAGTTCGAACATCTTCTCCGTCAGCACGGTGTAGGGCGGGATATCCTCGACCGGCACCGGAAGGGCCCGGTACTCCACGCCGCTTTTATACGCCTGTTGGAAGAAATAGGCCGCCACAAACGCGACGACCAGAAGGATGATCCCTGCGACGGCTTCGAATATTCTGCGTCCCATATTTCGTCCTTTCGCCCGGGCCGGCTGTTACTTTTTCCCGGCTTTATCGGAGGATTTCATGCCTGATCTTTCCGCCAAGATTCGCTTCCTTAATGCCTTGGGGCTGGGGCCCGAGGTCCTGCCTGGATACAAAATTTTGAGGATCGGATCCGCGATCCGCGGATCGAGTTGGGTGCCCCAGCGCTCGTTATAGGGGATCGACGCGGCAATCATGCCCGACATGCCGATCCGCTCGCCCAGGGAACGCACCATGTTCATGATTAAGTGGACTTTGAGATCCGGCCGCGCGGCGCGCACCGGTTCGAGCTCCTTCATCAGCGTTTCCGCCTGGAACAGCGATTCATCTCGCGGGGCGGTGATCACCAGGATGTTCGTCGCCAGATCCAGCAGGCGCGGCCAGAAGGGATGGCTGGGCGAGGCGTCGACCACGACCATCGTGTATCCCCGCTTGAGGCCGGACAGGAAATCCGGCAGGCGCGGATCCTCCGCCAGGACCTGCGACGCGCGGTGATCGATCGGATACAGTTTGATCCCCTCCCACTCGGAGGCCGTATCCTCGCCGGTCAGCACGTCATACAGCGAGTGCAACTGCGGCCCGAGGCGCGAGACCAGATAGGAGCCGCCTTCGCTGGCCTCGAGGATCGCGGTGGGCAGGTTCCGCTCGCGGAACCGTTTGGCGACCGCGAGCGCGAGCGTGGATTTGCCCACCCCGCCCGCCCAGCCGCCCACCAGCACGAAGCGCGCCGGCAGATACTGCAGTTTTTTGCGGTTGGCCAGCCGGGCGGTTGAGATCAATTCTTCCGGCTGGGCCAGCATCTGTTCCGGCGTGGTGACCGGTATGCGGGTGCATTCCAGCGTGTTCTGCATCAGGGAAATATCGACATCCCACAGCGGGATGACATCGCCCAGCACGACCAGATCCGCATCCGGCAGCCCGCGGATCACGCCGCGGGTTGTGAACGTCTCGCGCATGACGATCTCCTGCCGCTTGGCCAGGAGGTCGACCAGTTTCGGATCCGGATTCTGTGCCGCCAGGAGGACGATCAGTTTGTCGCTCTGGCTCGGCTTGCGCCGGAAAAAATTCAGCATATCGCCGCCTCTCTGCGCGCTTCCTCTTCGGCTGTATCCGTCACGTGACCGCGCTCCACACCGCAAACAACAGGACCCCGATCCAGATCCCGCCGATCGTCGGCTGCCCCTCGGTATTCAATTCCCCCTCGGTGGGCAGATGGCGAAGCATCAGACGGTAGGCCATCCGCTTCCATCGCTCCACCAGCTGCCCGCGGTAAACCACGACCATGATGGCCACCGCCCAAAGGAATATCCCCAGGAGCAGAAACCCGAACATCTCCCAGCGCGGGACGATCATCAGCGCGGCGTACGCCGCGAGCGCATCCGCTCCACCGGCGATATTCACTTCCCAGAGCGCCCAATACAATACCAAGCCGGCGGCCAGCGCCCAATTGCCCGCCAGGATCGACGCCCCAAGCAACAGGGCCGTCCCCGCTCCCCGGATCAGGAGTTTGTCGGAGAGGTGGAGCAGCAAGGCCGCGCCCATCGCGACGGCGATGTACCACAGCCCGAATACCGCTTGATAGGCCACTCCCGCCAGCACGGGCGGGAGAACAAGCCAGATCGGAAGGATCACCGATTTTTTAATGTCCCAGACGGTCTCCAGACCAAACCAAACCAGGAGGAACCCCAGTCCAATATTTCCCGCCAGCTCTGCCGTCAATCCATCCTCCAGAATCACAAAG
>JBAVFZ010000456.1:0-9437 GCA_049684495.1 Anaerolineales bacterium
ACCCCATACACGGATTGCGGATTAAGAGGGGTTGGAAAAGCTAGACTCCCATATGCGCCATCAAGATCGCCAAGAATCCATCAAATTTTCAAAAAGGAGATAAGAAATGACACGGGCAATGCTACGAAGCGGCAAAATAATATTTATATTTATTATTTTGCTGGGATTGACTTCCCTGGCCTTACTGGGGAATCCAGCCAGTGTATTTGCCGAAGGGGGCGTCACTTGGAGTCCGAACGTCAAAGTCAACGATGACTCGGGAATGTTGATCCAAGGGGATCCCATTCTGGTCGCGGACAATAGCGGCGATCTTCATGCGGCTTGGGTCGACTATCGAAACGGCGGGAATGATATATATTATTCCAATTCCTCCGACGGAGGAGAAAACTGGAGCGCCAACACCAAGGTCAACGACGGCATTAGCTCGAGTGCCGGTGTACCATCTTTGGCTGTGGATGGCAGCGGCACGCTATACGTCACTTGGTGGGACAACCGCAATGGACCGCGGGCAATCTTCTTTTCCAAATCGACCGATCACGGAAACACGTGGAGCGCGAATATCAGAATAAACGATATGGCCGGCGCGAATGCAAGCGCTCCGTCGTTGGCTATCGATGATAGCGGCATTCTATACATTGCCTGGCATGATAACCGCGCCGGATCCTATAACGTCTATATATCAAAATCCATCGACGGCGGATCGACATGGAGCCCGGGTATCCAGGTCAGCGATAGGAGTATAAACGGCTTAATCTATGTAACCCTCATTGTGGATCATAATGGAAATTTATATGCCGCCTGGCGCAGCAGCAATGGCAACGATTATGGCGATTACTTATTATCCAAATCCACGGATGGCGGAACGACCTGGAGCGACAGTATAAGGGTCAATAACGTTCCCGGTTCGATGAGCAACAGCAGCCCGGCCGTCTTGGCGGCGGATAACGGCAACCATCTTTATGCGGCATGGCATTGCAGCGAGCCGAGTGGGGGGTGGGAGGAAAATTATGTTTGTTTCTCCAAATCCAGTGATGGGGGAGCGCACTGGAGCCCGAGCGTCAACGCCAGCAACATTCCCTATCATGTTGTTTATAAAATGGGATTGGCTGTGGACGCCGATGAGAATATCTATGTCACGTATGCAGGCAGTGAAGCCAATAGCGGGAGCGTCTGGGACTTGTACTTTGTTATGTCCACGGATGGCGGAGACAGCTGGAGTACCGGTATTAAAGTAAACGACTTCACAGGATCCGGAACCGGGCATTACTGGTCGACCTTGGCCATTGATGGAGAGGGACAACTCTACACCTCTTACCAAGGGCTGCAAAATGGAAATTATGATATCTACGTATCCAAGATGTACAATGCCCCTTCTCCGACGGGTACGCCGACCAGCACATCCACAGAGACCCTTGTTCAAACGGACACGCTTACCATTACGCCAACCGTTGCCGAAACGGCAACAATAACTCCGACCAATACCGAAGTACCCACGCCGGAGTCCATGGATATAGATTTGTTTCTTCGGAGCAATGGCGGAACGGCGAACCCGAGCGATCTATTCCTGGACCCCTCTATTCCAAACGGGGATACTCCTGCCTACCGGGATTCGGCCGGCGTCAAGTTTTCGGGAGGCAACCTCTGGAAGGAAATGGGTATCTGGGACGCCGGCTCTAATGCCACTATCGGACTCTTAGCGGAATTGGACGACATCCATATATGGCTGGGACTGAAGAATTCCGATGACATTGGCACGCGTTTTGATTTACGGGCTGAAGTGTATCGGAATGAAGCAATGTTTGGCTACGGAGAATACTATTGCATCACGGGAGTTGTTCGGAACTCCGACCAAGCCCAGGAAGTCTTAATTCCAATCAATGCATTCTCTGCTACTTTATTCAATGGGGAAACGGACGTCCTCTCCGTAAAGATAATGGTTCGGATTGGGACCAACGGATCCGGATCCTTCTGCGGCGGACATAGCAGTGCCACGGGGGCGAGGATGTATTTCAATGCATCCAATCGATTGTCGCAAATCGCGACCCCATAAAGAGGGGCCGTTTTCCCATGGTGTACTTATGTAAAGAATTGCATCCGATAATTATTTAGTTGAGGTCCTGGCTCCGAAAGCGGCCGCGCAGCAGAAAATAATGCACGGCCGCTTTTCTCATTTCTTTTCTTGCATACTCAATCTAGCCCGAGATTCTCTGTGCGTCCAACAAGCGCGTCACGACGAATTGCCCCCTTTCGATGAATAGCCGCACTTCATAACACGAAGGGCAACTTGCTTCCCCCCGCTTCCCTGCAAAAAGCGCAGGTCAGGCGTTAGCATCACCACTCAAAATACAGAATCGAGTGGTGATGCTTCACGGGGGCGGGAGCGAGGGTAAAGACTCCCGCAAAGTATTATCTATATCGCTATGCTTTTTCCAATCTCCGGTTTCCTGATCTCAATCCCGCTCCCTTTTAACTTCTCCTCCCACCACTCCGGATGCTCGGTGTGAATCGGGATCAGGATTTCAGGTTTGACGGTCCGCACGAATTCCGCGAGCTCGTCGCCGGACGCGTGGCCGGAGGCGTGCAGGCAAGGCGAGTTCGCGTCGTCCGGATCGCCGATCAGATCGAGCCCGAGCCATTGCACCCAGGCCCGCAAGCGGTCGAGATCGGCATTCTGCTCGTCGTCGTAGGCGCGGCTGTTGGAAAAGAGATACACCCCGCCGGTAATCCCCTCCAGGTCCGGCAGATCGTTTAAATCCCAAAGGCTGTCGGCGAGGATGAACTCTCCGGGCTTTTTTGAGACGTTCGCGGCGTCGACGATCGGCGCCTGCCACGCCTCGCGCGTCTCGCGCTCCCACGGACGCGGCGCGGACTTCGGATCGTCGAACAGGCCGACGTTCGTTCCGGAATCCGGGGCAGGGTAGAGCTCCGGCTCGACCAAATGCAATGCGTTAAGAAGGTAAGCGTCCTTCGGCTGGAGCAGCAGCATGCGGCGGGTCCGGCGCGCGGCGTCGAGGAAGACCTGCAGGCGCTCAACGTTGCGCGGGCCGAAATCGGCGATCGCGAGCTTGCCGGCATTACGCTCGAGGATCGGCACCACGCGCGCGAGGATCTCCTCCTCGCCGATCCGGCCGGCGGCGCTTTCCAGATGAGTCCCTTCGCACAGCAGCGCGCGCGGATGGAGCGCGGCCAGCGCTTCGGCGAAGGCGCGCGTCTGCCCGCCGCGCCGGCCGTGATAGCGGATGTCGCCGGAATAGCCCACCCAGCCGGCGGAGGTCTGGACCGCGTAGCCGACCGCGCCCGGGATCGAGTGATCGACCGGCCAATGGCGCACGTTGAGCCCGGCTGCCGTTCCCGGAAACGGTTCGGCCGCGGCGGGCTGCATTCCCTTCTTGGCGCTCCCTGCGCCTTCCCAGAACTTGCGCGCTTCCACGCCGAGCGCCCCCTCCAAGAAAAGGTGCGGACGCAGTTGATAGGATTCGGCGCGGGCCGATCCGAAGATCCCGCCCTTTTCTTCCCGCGGGCTGGCGTAGACCATCTCGCGTTCGAGCGTCGGCTGCCCGGTCACCTGCATCGCGCGCGCGATCGCCGCGCCGGCCCGGGTGCATACGATCGGGATTGTTTCCTCCAGATACGAAACGTCGCCGTTATGGTCGAGGTGCGGGTGTGAAATCAGGACCGCATCCACCGCCGGCGCGCCGCCGGCGCGCGCCAGGTTGCGATATCCGGGCTTGCCGCGCATCCGCGCCCACACCGCCGGCAGTTCGAGGTCCTTGCGGTAGAGGCCTTCCAGCGGCGGGATCAACCCGAGCGCGAGCGGGTCGAGCAGGCCGCGCCCCGGCCGCGGACGAAGGAGCTCGTTATAGAACGTCCCGGAACGGTCGAAATCGATTCCGAAATCGAAGAAGATCCGCGCGCCGCCGTCCTCGAGCAGGATCTTGTTGCCGCCGATTTTTCCGGCCGCGCCGTAGCAGGTGATGGTGGGGGGCATGGACTCCATTAAATCACAGATGCGACGCTCGGGTGAGGACCGACGCGGTTAGGCAGACCGACGCGGTCCGTCATCCCCGCGTGTTCCTGGCGGGGACCGCGTCGATCTCGGTTGCCGCCCGGCGGCCGGGCCACGGATACGCCCGGTACGGAAAACCACGCATGGCTGCTCGACCGCCTTTGCGACCGGCGCGGTACCTGCTAAGCGCACACCCGCTTGGCGAGTGCAGGCGCAGGTATGACGACACGCGTCGGTCTGGACATAAAGGGTTGTTTCCGTGGGAAAAGGGTCTAAAATTAGCGCGGAGGTTTCCGTTTCTAAGCCATTTCACAGCAAGAACGAATATACTTGTCTCAAGCATTCCTTTTAAGTGACCCGACCCATGCCAACTGTCCTGGTAGTCGACGACGATCAAAAACTCCTTAAAATGCTGCAGCGCACGCTGGCGTATGAAGGATTCTGCGTGTTGACCGCCGGCAACGGCGAAGAGGCTCTGCCGCTCATCGAATCCCGTTCCCCGGCGCTCTTAATCGTGGATTGGATGATGCCGAAGATGGACGGCCTCCAGCTGATCCGCAACCTGCGGGCGGAGGCGAAGAAGACCATGGTCCTGATGCTCACCGCCCGGGACGCGGTCGAGAACCGCGTGGAAGGCCTGGAGAGCGGCGCGGATGATTACCTGGTCAAACCCTTCGCCCCTTCGGAACTGGTCGCGCGCGTGCACGCGCTTCTGCGCCGGCTGGATGCCGTGCCGGAGAACCAGTGCGTGGCATTCTCGGATGTCACGCTGGATCCTTCATCGCGCGAGGCCGCCCGGAGCGGCCGCCTCCTCACCCTGACCGTCACCGAATTCAACCTGCTGCACCTGTTCCTGCGCCATCCGCGCCAGGTCCTCGAGCGCGCCCGCATTCTCGACGAGGTTTGGGGGTACGATTTCGGCGGCGACGATAATGTCCTGGAAATATACGTCGGCTACCTGCGCAAAAAGCTCGAGACCGATGCCCGCCCGCGATTGATCCATACCGTGCGCGGGGTGGGGTACGTGCTGCGCGAGGAATGATGTCGATCCGCTTAAAATTCACCCTGCTGTACAGCGCCATCCTGGCCCTCACCCTAACCGCGTTCGGCGTATCTTTGTATTACATCCAAAGCCAGAATACCTGGGAAGCGATCAAGCGGGATCAGATCCGGACCGGCGAGGGATTGGAAGAATTCGTCCACATGGTCATGATTTCCCCATATCCGTACGGGATGGGGGCGGTAGGCACCTCGTGGCCGAAATCCTTCATGTTCTTCTCGACCGACATTATCTACACCCAGCTTCCGGAATGGGAACTGATCCGGATTCTGAATGCCGAAGGCCACCTCTTGGCCAGCCCGTACGGCCGGATCGAAGACGCCCTCCCCATCAGCGCGGAGGGCTTGCGGGCGCTCAAGGAAAAACGGGAGTGGTGGGAGACCATCTCGGTGAAGGACCAGCGTGTTCTGCTGTATTGCCGTCCGGTCATTTCGGAAGGGGAGGTGGTATCGATCCTTCAGGTCGGCCGGCCGCTGACCGAACGCGACCGGTCGCTGAGTACCCTCTCCGAGACATTGATCGTCGTCAGCCTGATCACGCTCGTCCTGGCGTACGGGATCGGCTGGCTGTTCTCTGGGATCGCCTTCCAGTCCATCCGCCGCCTGACGGAAACGGCGAAAGCCATCGGCGAGGAACGTGATTTCACGCGCCGCGTGACCTATTTCGGGCCGCAGGACGAAGTCGGGCGGCTCGCGACGACCTTCAACGAAATGCTGGCCCGCCTGGAGGACGCCTACCAGCGCATGGCGGTTGCCCTCGAGCAGCAGCGCCACTTCGTGGTCGACGTCTCGCACGAACTGCGCACCCCGCTGACGACTCTGCGCGGGAACCTCGATCTCCTGCGGCGCGACCCGCCGATCCCGGCCGGCGACCGGACGGATATCCTCGCCGACATGACCGATGAGAGCGACCGGCTGGTCCGGCTGGTCAACGAACTGCTGCTCCTGGCGCGCGCGGATGTCCGCCGCAACCTTTCGCAGGAATCCGTTCCGCTCCGGCCGCTGCTCGAGGAAACCTGCCGCCTGGCGCGTTTCCTCGACCCCCGGCGCAGCATCACGCTGGATGCGGGGGAGATCACTTTCCAGACCAACCGGGACGCGTTGAAGCAGACGCTCCTGATCGTTCTGGATAATGCGATAAAGCATTCGACGGGCGACGTGGCCGTGATCGCGCGGTCAACCCGCGGCAGGGTGGAGATCCGCGTCCGGGATTCCGGCGAAGGCATCCCTCCCGAGCAACTGGAGCACATCTTCGACCGCTTCTACCGCGCGGCGGACAGCGCCTCCGGAACCGGATTCGGGCTGGGCTTGGCAATCGCCAAATCCCTGACCGAGGGACAGGGGGGAACCATCACCATGGAAAGCGAGCTGGGGAAGGGGAGCGAGATCATCCTTTCCCTACCTGCACAAACCGCCGCCCCCGGGTGATCGAACACGATCGTCACGCCGGCGCCTGTCCCCCCGAGCGATGAATATCGGCGGTTTTCCGATGCGAAGCATTCGCGAGTGGGGGAAGCACCCCGGCTCGCCCCCTGGTTCGTATGCCGGGAAGATTGCGCCTGCCCTGCGCCTCTTGCAGGGAAGCGGGGGAGCACCCGGCTGGTATCCCAAAATTCTTTCCTCTCGGTTATTCCCGCAAGCCGCACTTCATCCCGGCACGCCCCCAATCCTATTCCTATCATAACCTCCCACCCCAATCCGGCCGGATCAGGCTATACCATAAATGTAAGTAATGCGGGTTGGGGGGCAGGACGGAGAGGATAGCTGGCGGATAATTTGATTCGTCCCGGCCAAATTCCTTTTCTTCCGGTATTCCCCAAAATGGAATCCTTGCCGCAAACGGCAATTCCCCATGCTACAATGCGGGCATGCTGGCAGTCGATCCTTTGCGGGCGGAGGGTACATGACCGGCACGAATGCAACCGAGAACGGTGTACGGCGGATGGGAAGGAAGTTGCTGAAGTTCCTTTCCCATCCGGTGCCCTGGATGGTGCTGATCGCCTGCGCAGTCGGTTTTGTCCTGCGGGCGGCGGATATCGACGATTATCCTCCCGGCCTGCATGCGGATGAGGCTTCCATCGCCGTCGAAGCCGCCTCCCTGAACCATTTCGGCTTGGATCGCAACGGAGAAACTTTTCCGGTCCATTTCATCGCCTGGGGGAGCGGGCAGAACGTGCTCTATGCCTACATCCTCGCGCCGCTGATTTCCTTTGGATTGTCTTCTTTCATCATCCGGCTTCCGATGCTGATCGCCGGTATGCTGACGTTGATCGTGGTATTTGAAATCGCCAGGAAATTATTTTCCCCGCAAGCCGCGGTCCTGGCGGTATTTTTGATGGCGATCAGCCCCTGGCATATCATGCTCTCCCGCTGGGCGCTTGAATCGAATCTCTTCCCGTTCGTTTTTTCGCTGGCGTTTCTTTGCCTCCTGTATGCCGATCGCCGCCCGGCGGCTTTTCCCGTTTCCATGGGATTGCTGGGGGTAAGCCTCTATGCCTATGGAACGGCGTATTTCCTCGTTCCGGTTTTTGCCTTGTCGGCCGCGATCTATTTCTGGAGAAGCCGCATCGTCTCCGGGAGAATGCTCCTCCTGGGGATCGCCGTGTTTGCCATAATTGGATTTCCGATTCTGCTTTTCGTGCTGGTCAATGTTTTTCGATGGGACGAGATCCATCTGGGGCTTGTCACGATCCCGCGGGTCGTCGGGAATCCGCGGATTATCGAAATGACCGGCTTTCTGAACGGTCTGAATTTGGGCGGGTACGTATCCGATTTCCTGACCACGGCAAAAATTCTATTTCTTCACACCGACGAGCTCATATACAACTCCCTGCCGCCGTTCGGGTTTCTCTTTCCGGGGGCGATTGTGCTCGCCCTGGCGGGCGCGTTCCTCTTTGCGGAAAAACTCATCAAGGAGAAGGCGTTCGGTCTGGCCGCTTTCGGCGCCTGGCTGGCGCTCGCATTTCTGCTGGGGATCATCCAGCCGCCGACCATCCATCGGATTAATATCTTGTTCATCCCCCTGATATTATGTGTCGCGGCCGCATTGGATTGGCTCCTGAGCGGGAAGAAGTTTCTGGCCGTTCCGCTGGCGCTTGGCTTGGCGGTTTATGGGTTGCTGTTCTGGAGGCAATATACCGGCGACGAGTACCGCAAAGAGATAGGCTGGAGTTTCAGCTACGGCTTGATTCCCGCCGTCCAATCGGCCGCGGAATATCCGGACGCGCCGGTTTGCATCACCAATGAAATGAGCATGCCCTACATCTATGTGGAATTGGCGGATTTCAAGGATCCCCGCGAGTGGCTGGCGACGATCCAGTACGCGGATCCGGACGCAAAATTCCGGGTTGTCGAGCATATGGGCCGCTACTCCTTTGGCATTCAGAATTGTCGGTTGGATTCGAAAACCATCTACATCCTGAAAAATGACCAATCGCTTCCCCTGGACGAATCCCTGTTTTCCACCAGGGTATTCGGATATTATGTCGTCTATTACCCGAAAGCGGGTGGAGAATAGATGTCCGCCGTCCGGTCGGCGGAACCAAGGCGGCGAATGAATAGCATGGTCGTGGAATCGGCGGCCGACGCATGAACCGATATCGGGTGTTTCTCAAATTGGGCGGATCGCTCATCACCGATAAGAGCCGCCCGCGGACAGCGCGTCCGGAGGTGATCCAACGCCTGGCGGAAGAAATCGCCGCGGCCCGCTCGAATGCGCCCGGCCTGCGGCTTGTCCTCGGTCATGGATCCGGATCCTTCGGCCATATCGAGGCGAAGAAATACGGGACGGCCGGAGGGGTAAAGACCGCCGGGGATTGGGCCGGCTTCGCCGCCGTGTGGGCCGCCGCCGACGCCTTGAACCGTCTGGTGATGGATGCCCTGGCCGGCGCCGGTGTGCCCGCCGTCCGGATCGCGCCTTCCTCGGGCGCCGTGCTGGAAAACGGACAGTTGAAAGAAATGCCGCCGGAACCCGTCCGGCTGGCGCTGGATGCGGGGCTGGTGCCGGTCGTCTACGGCGACGCGGTATTCGACCGAACCCGCGGAGGAGGGATCGTCTCCACGGAAATGGTTTTTTCCGCGCTGGCGCCCGCGTTGCATCCGCGGCGAATCCTGCTGGCCGGGATCGAGCGCGGCGTGTTCGCGGATTACCCCGCGCGGCAAACATTGCTGCGCCGCATCCGAACCGCGGAGTGGGAGACTCTCCGCCGCAATCTTGAGGGATCGGAGCATACCGACGTCACCGGCGGGATGTGCTCGAAGGTGCACTCCATGCTGACGCTCGTCGGCGGGCAGGGGGATCTCGAAGCGCTGGTGTTTTCCGGCGCGGAAGAGGGGAATGTACGCCGGGCGCTGCTGGGGGAGGATGCCGGAG
>JBAVFZ010000457.1:0-4577 GCA_049684495.1 Anaerolineales bacterium
ACGCCCGCGGAGTTCACGCAGGCTACTCGACCACCGGTAAGGTGGAGGGAGGGGTTCATAAATGATACTACCGCAACTCAACGAAGGATTCCCGGCAGGAAGCCGCAGTAGCCGGTCGAGACGATCAGGTCGTAGGCGGTCTCGTCCCCGGCGGCCAGCGGATCCTGCGAATGGACGCGCACGAAGTAGACCCCGCTGCGCGGCGCGATCCAGCAGATCGCCGCGCCCTGGCCGATCAGGCTCGTGTCGGGCGGCAGTGCGCGCAGGAGGACGGTCGTCCCGTTGGAGGCGACCAACTCAAGCACCGCCCACGAGGTGGGCCCCTGGGCCAACGCGCGTATCAAGTACGTTGTGCCGGCGGTGACCTGGAAGAAGACCCAGTCTTCATCGCCCGAAGGGCAGGAGGTGTGGCGCTGCGGGACGCCCATGAAAATCTCGCGCGAGGTGAGCGCGGTGTTATCGGCCTCGAAACTATCCGGCGTGCAGGCCTTGATCGTCGTGCTGACCTCGGCCTGGGCGGTGTTGCCGGCGCGGTCGAAGGCTGTGATCCGGAACGAATACGCGTGCCCGGGCTGGGCGGCGTAGACGGTCGAGCGCACGTCCGGCGCCAGGCCGGTGAGCCAATCCACCCACGTACCGCCGTCGATCCGGGTCTGGACGCCGAAGCCGGCCAGGCCGGAGAACGAATCGCTCGCGCTCCAGGCCAGGTTCACGACCGTCGAATTCTGCAGGGAGGGCAGCGGCGTGACGGCCAGGGCCGGCGCGGTTCGGTCGTTGGAAATTCCCCACACGATCGCAACGGCCTGGTTCCCGGCCCAATCCGTGACGCGCGCCTGGAACGCCAGCGATGTGCCTTCCGGCAGCGTGGCCGGATTGAGCGGGCAGGACCAGCCGTCGGCGGAATTGGTATCGGCGCAGACGAGGGTCCAGTTCGATCCGGCCCAGTCCGAGGAGTGGCTGAAGATCTCGACCTTAGCCACGCCGCCGCCGTCGCTCGCGTTCACGACCAGATTCGCCGGCAGCGCGGAAAGGAACTGGCCGGATTGCGATGGCGTGACCCACGCAACGGTTGGGATATCCGAATCGGCCGTCAGGCGGATGGTGTAGCCGTGATCGGTCCCGCCTTCCGAAGGATGATTTTGAGAACGGACTTTGACATAGTAAGTGCCGGAGACGGGGATCTGGAAGCCGACCGATCCGCCGTCGGAGGCGGCCAGGACGCTTGTGCCGTCGGGGTCGATCAGCTCCATGTAGGGCTTGAGCGCGGTCGTGCCTTCGACCCGGGCGACGACCCGGCTTCCGGCGGAGGTGGTGATGCGGTAATAGTCCATATCGCCGGCCGGGCAGATCTGCCCGCCGAGCGTCGAGCCGCCGAGCGGGGTGGCGGTCGCGGCGGTGTTGTTGGATTCGCCCGGATCGGCGCAGGCGGGCGCGGCTTGGGCGGCGATCTGGAAGTCGTCGATTGCCCAGCCGCCGTTGGCGTTGCCGTATTCATCGCCCGAGAAGAACGCGAAACGCACGCGCACGTTGTGCCCGGCGTAGGCCGAGAGGTCGATGAACGGGCCGGATTGCCAGGCGCGCTGCTTGTCGTCGGTGAGCTGGTAGAGGTTGACGTAATTCCCGCCGTCGACGGCGATCTGGATCCGCCGCTGATCCCAGTGCGGGTTGGAGGTCTCGCTGTCGGCCCAATATTTAAAGCGCAGGGAGTAACCGGCGGCCGGGATGTAAACCGGCGGCGCGGTGAGGAAGCCGAAGTTCGGCGCGCCGTCGTTGTAGGTCGAAGTTTCCGCGCGGTTGTAGACCCAAGCATGCGTGCCGGATGCAACGGGCGAGTTCGATACGCGCCAGAAGCCGGTGGCGGTCCAGTTGGCGACGGCGCCTTCGATCCCGTCGCTGAAGGGCGCGGTCAGCGCCGCGGGCCAGGCGGGCGCGGCGACGACGTTGAAGGCGCGGTCGCGCCAGTCGCTGATGCAGACGGGGTTGCCCGCGCAGGAACGCTGGACGATGTACCACTTCTGGGCGCCCAAAGTTCCGGTGACGTTGCCATCCAATACGCGGTAGGGCAGGCGGCCTTCGCCCAGCGGGCCGACCGTATCCGCTTCGAAGCCGGAGTAGAGCGCGGATACGCCGGGGCGCCAGAAGAACACCAATGCGTCCCCGCGCTGGAAGGTCGCTCCGGTAACGGGCCAGATCATCGATGCCGGGCCGGGCGTGGCGTTGCGGTAGAGCACCCGCAGCGAGGAGACGGATTCCGACCCGACCGGGTTATCCGCAAGCGACCGGTCGTCGGCTTCGAACGCCTCCGTCCGGCCGTAATAATCGTTTTCGGAATAGAGCGTGGCGATCACATTCGCTCCGACCCGGATCGACGCGGCGGCATCGCCGCCGACCGGGGCCAGGACCGCGCCGCTCGCGTAATCCCCGACATCTTTAATCGTGCAGGCGCCGCCGAAATTAATCTCCGCAAACAGCGCGACCTGATCGGCGGTCGGGTTGCAGGCCGGCGGCGGGGCCGGGCAGGAGGCGGTGTGGACGATCGAACGCAGGCCGGGGTAGCCCTCGACCGGATTGCCGTCCCGATCCCAGGCGCGCAGAGAAATGCTGACCGCGCCGGCCGCGACGCCCGAGCTGCACAGGTTCCAATCGTAGGAAAACGGCGAGCTCGTCATGATCGGGCCGACCTGCTCCCAGCCGTTGCCCTTATTGGCGATGAAGTAGCCGTGGCTGAACCCGCTCCCCGAATCGGTGGCGTAGCCATCGAGCCGGACGGTCGAGACGGCGACCTGCGCCTGATCGGCGGGGGCGGTGATGCCGGCCGCGGGCGGGACGAAATCCGTCCCGGACTGGTTGGCCGAGGTGTAATAATTCGCGCCCGATCCGCCGAACCAGGCGGCTTCATCCACCCGGCGCGGGCGTCCGCCGTTGATGCTCACGTCGTCGAAGGTGATATCGATCGAATTGCCCCACCAGGAAGCGGCGTTGGAGTGGACCTGGAAGTGCAGGTGGTGGCCGGTCGAGTAGCCGGTGTCGTCGGCGATGCCGAGAAACTGGCCGCGGTAGACCCGCGCGCCGGGCGTGCGGAACGCAACCGGGATGCTATCCTGCGCCAGGTGCAGGTAGACCTGGTAGGTGGTTGGGACGGTCGAGGTATCCTCGAGCACCAGGTAGTTGGCGTGGTTGCTGTTGCCGTCGTAAAAGCCGTTGGGGTAGGTCCAGACCGCGTACTTGACCGTGCCGGTGCGGGCGGCGACGATCGGCCACATCGGAGTGGCCGAATTATAGAAATCGTAGGCGTAGGCCATCGAGGAGGAGTGGTTGACCGACTGGGTTAAGAGCTGCGTCACGCCGGCCGGCCAGGGCAGGTGGTAGCCGCCGATCGCCTTGGCCATCGCCTTCTGGTCGGCCGCGGAGGGCGTGGTGAACGTCTTCTTGGTATCGGCCGAGACGAGATCCTCCGGCGCCTGGGAGAGGACCGCGTTCCAGTCCTTATCCGCTTGGAGCGTCACCGTCCAATCCTCGCCCAGCCGGCGCCCGAGCGCCAGCCCCGGCTCGGTCGGGATCTGCTCGGGGGAATCGGCCTGCAGGTAGGCGAGAGTCGCCAGGGCCCAGTTGCCGTCGGCGGAGAACAGCACCTCCTCCACCTTCACCTCATATATATTGAAGGCCGCCACCTCGCTATGCGCGGCGACCGCCTCGCCGACCAGCGCGATGATCCGGGCCCGGTCGCCGGGAGTGGGCGGCGAAGCCGCCCTTCGCCCCTGGCTCAGGGCAGGCTCGGATGAGCTGGCGGCAGCTGATAAAAACAGCGCCGAGAGGCAGAGGAGGAGGATGGCGGGCAGGCGTCGAATGGTCATCGCATCCTAATATGGCCTGAATTATGGCCGATCCCTTCCCGGGAAGAGGGTGCAAATTGCGTGCCAAGGGGAGTATACGGTAGATCACCGGAATCCACGAAGGTTGCCCTCGCAAAGCAGGACGCAATGCCCCTGCTATTGAGGGCGGCCCGGTTGCGGAGCGGGAGAAGCAGGACACCTGCTCTTGTTCTCGAGGGCGGTCTGGTTGGGGGTGGGTGAACGCGTAGGACGTTGGTTCACGGCGGGACAGGAAGAAGTATGGGAGTAGAGAGTTCGAGAAGGGATACAACTGTTTTTTTATGCATACTTGGCCGACGGAAAAAGCTATATACCCATCCGAATTTCCACATCAATGCTGCGGGAAGTAAAATAAATCCATATTGTTTTGCGGTACGAGACAAATATCGAAAAGCTAATCTGCATATCATGGGGTTGAATATATGTAAATAATTAAATTGATGAGCTGTGGGATTCTTAAAAGGAAGTTTCCATATCTAGAGGTTCCTCGAGTTGAAACCCCTCGCTGATGGCATGGAAGCCCTTCCGGGCTTACATGGTATAAGGCAGGGCTTCAGCCCGACGAAGATGAGCTTCAGCCCGACGGAAGGGGGATGGTTCGCATCGTGGTTCCCCGGGGTTTCCTCGGGGTTAAAACCCCTCGCTGATAATATGAAAGCCCGTTGGGCTTACATGACATAAGGCAGGGCTTCAGCCCGACGAAGA
>JBAVFZ010000458.1:0-11945 GCA_049684495.1 Anaerolineales bacterium
GGTCGGGATGGTGTCCATTAGCGATTTGAATTGCGCGGCGCCGGAGGCTGTGCTATCCTTCCACCGGGATGAAGCCGATGATCGAACTTGCCGGAAGCCTTCACAACCATACGGGTTATTCCGACGGGGAATTGTATCACGCGGACCTGGCCGCCGCCGCGGCGAAGGCCGGTCTGGATTTCCTCATCACCACCGATCATAACGTCTATGTGGAGGGCGTGGACCGCTGGATGGATTTCCCCGGCGGCCGGCGCGTGCTCGTTCTGGCCGGAGAGGAGATTCACCATCAGGACCGGATCCCCCAGAAGAACCATCTGCTCGCCGTCGGAGCTCATGCCGACCTCAGCCGGTTCGCCCCCGAACCGCAGAAGCTGATCGACGCCGTGCGGGATGCCGGCGGCGCGGCGTTTCTGGCGCATCCCTACGATCCCGCCTCGCCCATGGTGCACGAGGAAGCGCTGGGGTGGGACACCCTGGACATGCAGGGTTTTTCCGGGTTGGAAATTTGGAATTATATGAGCGAGTTCAAATCGCTCTTCCACAACCGGTTTGAGATGATCTGGTACGGATTTTTTCCCTCGGCGGGAATCCTCGGGCCGGACGCGCAAACCCTTGCCTTGTGGGACCGATACCTCGCGGAGGGGCGGCGGGTGTCCGCCGTCGGCGGGCCCGACGCGCACGGCCATTCCTACTCGCTCGGACCGCTGCACAAAATCGTCTTCTCGTATGAATACCTGTTCCGCGCCGTGACCCTGCATGTTCTCATTGAAAAGGTCACCGGAGACGCGAAAACCGACGGCCGCTCGATTGCCGAAGCCCTGAAATCGGGCAGCGGGTGGGTGGCCTACGACCTCCCCAAGCCCACCAAGGGATTCCGGTACCGGGCGGAGGCGGACGGCACGATCACCGGTCCGGGCGGAGAGCTCCCGTTTGCATCCGGCCTCACGCTGAAGGCCGGGCTTCCGCATCCCGCCGAGTGGCGGATCATCCGCGCCGGCGAAGGAATTGTCGCAAGCGGCGCCGGGATGAAGGCGAATTTCACTCCGCGCGGGCCGGGCGCCTACCGGCTGGAAGCCCGCCGGCGCTTCCGCGGCCGGATGCGCGGCTGGATTTTTTCCAATCCGATTTATATCGTTTGACGTCCGCCCCCCCATTCCGGCATATGTATGCGTCCGCCTCGCGTTTGCCATTCGGAGATATGCGTTTCCGGCATTCGCTTCTTTCATGGAATTTCCGCATGATTTGCATCCATACCGACCGGGGATCCGGCCTTCCTTGCAGGCGCCGATCCGGGGAATGATAAAATATGCACCGGTTGCCCGGTGCGATCGCAGGCAGCCGATCCCATCTGATGGAATATTCTGAAGGAGAACTCCATGAGGTCTGCCGCATTCCCATTGCTTGCCCTGCTCGCGCTGGCAACCGCTTCCTGCAGCGGGCAATCCACTTCGGTTACACCGGCGGTTTCCGTCCAATCGGATACGCAAACCGCATCCACCGCCACGCCCGAAATCGCGGCTCCCACGGACACTCCTTCCGGCCCGCTGGGCTCGATCTCCGGAACCATCAAACCGCCGCCGGTCGACCAACCGGCCACCGTTCTCCGCATGTACGCGCGCCAGAAATCCACCGCCCTGGTGTTTTTCATCGAGATCCCCGTCGATTCGATGACGTACACGATTTCCGGACTGCCGATGGGTACGTACACCGTATTCGCATGGTACTACCCGGACGGCGCGCCCGGCGCGTATACCTCGGCCAATGTCGACGTCGTCGCGACATCTTCCGACCAGTTGAAATGCAGCAACTCGCTGGTTGAAATCGTCCTGACCGAAAGGAAACCGGATTTTCAGGGCGCGGATATCAATTGCTGGGCGGGGAACTACTTCATCTATATGACCCCGATCCCGTAGGCGGAGTTGTCCCGACGGATAAAAAATCGCCCGGAACCTTCCGGGCGATTTTTATTATTCTCCCATCACCTGGACCACCAGCTCCCGCTTGCGCGGGCGGATGTCGAAATCGACGTAGACGATCTGTTGCCATGTCCCGAGCGTCATCCGGCCGCCGGTGAAGGGAACCGTCAGGGACGGGCCGAGCAGCGCGGCGCGCAGGTGCGAATGCCCGTTGCCGTCGTCCCACGTGGCGTTGTGCGCGTACTCTCGCGCGGAGGGGATCATCTCCTCGAACAGACTCCGCAGGTCGGCCACACAACCCGGTTCGTATTCGATGGTCGTCAGCCCGCTGGTCGAGGAAGGGCAGAAGACGGTCACCGTGCCGGCCGCCAGCCCGCTGCGGGCGATCACATCCTGGACCGCGCCGGTGATGTCGCGGACTTCGGTTTGACCGTTCGTGGAAAGGCGGATCGGATAGGTTTGCACGCTCATGGAATGCCTCACTTATTTATCGATGGGAACCGGTCACCTATTTTTACCATCATTTGAAAATTCCTGTCTTCATTAACCGGATAGACAAGAAGATCTGTTCGCCACAAAGAGCGCGAAGGTCACAATAATTTTTAATTACTTTACACTCTTTGTGCTCTTTGTGGCTAAATACTCCTCTGCCTTTGTCTTCGATCTATTCTTGTGGATATATCGATTCAGGCGGATAATCGTCAGCAAACCAAAGAGACGACTCGTATGACCGGTACAAATCATCCAAAGGCCGTATCCGTTTGGTGCCTGCTTCTGATTATCTCGAGCGCCGGGTGCGCTCGGACCACCCCGCCGTATTCACCCCCTGCCTTTTCGCCGGTCACTACACCCGGCCGCGCGCCCGAACCGACCGCCACCTTAACCGCCTCGGCCACGGCCTCGCCTATGATCACCCTGCCGGGGTATCCCAACATCATTCTGCCCGATGTCGAGCGGCTGCGGGAGATCTTCCGTGAAGGCACACGGCAGGGAATGCGCGCGGGTGTGTTTTCCAAAGTGGGCGACAGCATCACATCCAACATTTATTTTATGGTCCCCTTTGGAACGGCGGACTACGATCTGGGGGAGTACGGCTATCTTCAAGATGTCATCGAGTATTATCTCCGGGAAAACGCGCAGGAGGGAAATTCGTTCGTACACGATTCGTTTGCGGCCAGGACCAGCTGGCGCGCGGAACATGTGCTGGATCCCGCCAGAGTCCGCGCACCATGTGAAGCGGGAGAGACGCCTTTGCTGTGCGAATACCGCATCGTCCGACCCGCCGCCGCCGTGATCCTGCTCGGAACGAACGACGCCATGTCCCCGACCGGATCCTATGAAGAAAGCATGCGCCGGATCGTCGTCCTCTCGCTGAACCGCGGGATCATACCGATCCTCACCACCCTGCCCGATCTGCTCGGGAGGGACGTCGGCCCGTATAATGCCGTGATTCGCGGCCTGGCGGCGGACTGGGATCTGCCGCTGATCGATTTATCCTCCGCGCTCGCATCACTCCCCGGGAAGGGGCTTACGCCGGACGGCGTGCATCTTTCCTGGCTCGAACCGGCGGTCTTCGAGCCGCCGTATCTGAAATACGGGATGACGGTCAGGAATTTGCTGACGCTTCAGGCTTTGGACGCGGTGTGGAGATCGTTCCCAGCGGGCGGGGACAAATAAGAGTTACACACGATCCGCGCCCGCAGAATGCAGTCGTCATTTCCGCGCCCGCCCCGCGGCGCGCCCAGGGTCTTTCTGGATGCCCGCTTGATACACGCGGGCATGACGATCATTTGAGACTCTTCGCTTCGTTCAGGGTGACTTTTTCAAAGGTTTCTATTAGCAGGGTGTTGAAAAAGGCCGAGAAGGTAGTTGCGAGGAGCGAATCGACGAAGCATCCCCTTATTTTTCCGAAGAGGAAGATTGCTTCGCTCCCAGAGCCTGCCCTGAGCGCAGCGAAGGAGTCGCTCGCAATGACACCTGTTTATTCCTTTTTCATCACCCTGTTAAAGAAAAATCCGTCCAATCCGGTTTTTCCGCGCAATCCGCGTTCAAAATTTTTTCTCTGGAACGTATCGCCTGCAATAGCATCTCATTTTTTTCAGAGAAAGGTTTCCGCCATGCATTCCATGTTTTTTCGACTCGGATTACCCGTGATCGACCTTTATGAAAACCTGATGTTCGATATCGATATCCGCCGGTACAAACCGCTGCCGGTCGGTCCGAAAATCCTCGTCTCCAACCATCCCAGCACCACCGACCCGTTTCTGATCCTGGAGATTGCCCCGGAACCGGTGCACATCCTCATCGACCAGCGGCTTTTCCAGGTGCCCATCTTCGGAACTTACCTGCACCTGGCCGGCCATATCCCGGTCGTGCCGGAAAGGGGCGGGGATGCCTACCAGTCCGCTCTCCGCATCCTCCGCCAAAGAAAATCGATCGCGTTATACCCGGAGGGCGCGATCAGTCCGCTCGACGGGGGAACCCACCCGCCGCGCACCGGCGCCGCGCGCCTGGCCCTCAATGCCGGAGTGCCCGTCGTGCCGATCGGCGTCGCGCTGGACCGCTCCCGCCTGCGCCTGATCGAAACGAAAGTGAAGGACGAACCTGCCCTCGGCACCTGGTATTTCCACGGCCCGTACGCCATCACCGTCGGCCTCCCGATGATCTTCCGCGGCGATGTGGAAGACCGGGATCTGGTGGAGTTGATCTCGGAAGAGATCATGGACCGGATCACCAGTCTGGAAAATGAAAGCCGGCGAAGGCTGGATGCCCAAAAATCCGTTCAGCGCTCCGGTGCCGGATTGCGCACGGTGATCGGGGAGGTCATTTATGAATGAGCCCACCCGCCCCGGGACCGGTTCACCGCCGCTGACGGTGGAAATCCGGGTTCGCGCCTGGCTGGAGGATGGACCGGCCGCCAAATGGTTCCCCGGTTTCTCCTTGCGCCGCGGGAAGGACGGCGAATCGCTTCTGCGCGGCCCCTTGCCGGATCAGGCGGCGCTGTTTGGAGTCCTGCACCGGCTGCGCGACCTCGCCCTTCCGCTGCGTTCCGTGAACATCGTCCCCGAACCGAAACAAAACCGCGCTGACGCGCGCCGGACCAATCCGGGAGAGCCGGCGGTGCCTGCCGCGGATCCTCCGCCCGCCCCGCATCCCGCGGGCGAATCGGTTCTGATCACGGGCTGCTCGTCAGGGATCGGCCTGGCGACGGCGCTGCACTTGGCGGCGCACGGGTTCCACGTCCTGGCCGCGGTCCGCCGGGAACCGGATGCCGGGCGCCTGCGCGGATTCCACCTCCCGGGCCTGGAGCCCATCTGCCCGCTGGATCTGACCGACCCGGCGCAGATCGCCGCCGCATCGGCTGCGATCAAGGAGAGCCTGGCCCGCAAAGGGCGGGACCGGCTCTACGCGGTGATCAACAACGCGGGCGGGGGATTTATCGCGCCGGTCGAGCTCATGGATCTCGGCCGTTTCCGCGCGGAAATGGAAACCCGCGTCTTCGGGCCGGTGGCGCTCCTGCAATCCCTCCTGCCTTTGGTGCGCCGCGCCCGCGGCGGGCGCATTCTTTGGATCGCCACGCCCGCCATGGTGGCGATCCCCTACGCCGCCTCCATCCACGCCGGCGAATTCGCGATGAACTGCGTCGCGCAAAGCCTGCAGCTGGAGCTTTCGCCCTGGAGGATTCCCAACATCCTCATCGGCTGCGGCGGGATCCGGACCGCCGCTCCGGGCCGCACGAAGGCGGAACTCGAAGCATCCCTGCGCGACTGGCCGAGGGAAACATCCGATCTGTATGCCAAATCGCTTCAGAAGCTGCAGGATCAGCTGGAGCCGTTCGATGATCGGCGTACGGAACCGGAAACGGTGGCGCGGGTTGTGTACGCCGCGCTCATGGCCGAAAAGCCCAAACGCAAATACCTCGTCGGCCACCAGGCCGGGCTCCTGAATTTCGTCAGCCGGCTGCCGCAATCGGTGATCGACGGCATATTCCAGAAGAGGATTTGAGCGGAGAAGAGATCGTCATTCCCGCGCCTGCCCTCGCGGGTAAGTGATCGTCATGCCCGCGTGTTTTAGGCGGGCATCCAGGGGTTTCAACACTCATCATGCCCGCAGAATCGCAACGGCCATTCAGACGGATTATTCTTTCAAGGAGAGGATGGTTGTGATGGCTCCCTGTGGATTCCCGCTAAGAACACGCGGGAATGACGATCATTCCATCTCCTCGCCAGGGCAGGCGCGGGCATGACGATCGTTCGCCTTGCGTGTGGCAGTAATTCTGTGCCGGACAAGCGGCTTTTCCCCCTTGGGATATAATCAGTGCGGGAACCCCCCACGGAATAATATGGAAGAACCCGTTCATCATCCACTCCTGCAGCGCGCCATCGCCCTCGCCCAATCCGGCAAGGTCGAGGACGCCCACGCGCTGCTCCATAAAATCACCGGCGAAGATCCCAAGCAGGAATTGGCCTGGCTGTGGCTGGTCCAGACCGAACCCGATCACCAGCAGCGGATCCAAATCCTGGAAGAGTGCCTGCGCCATAATCCCCAGAGCGAATACGCCCGCAAAGGCCTGGCGGGTTTTCGGACCGGCCCCCTGACCGGAAACAGGCCGCCGGGAAAACCTCCCACCTATTACCGGCCGAAGAAAGGTACCGGCCCGATGAGGCGTTCCGGTTGCCGGTGGAAAACCCTCCTCGCCCTGGCGCTGCTTATCGCGGGAATTTCCCTGGTCGTCGCCGCGGTCGTGTTTTATCCGCAATGGAGGGGATACTTCGGGCTTCCGGAAAACCCCCTGGCGATGCTTGCACTCCCGGCGGGGAATACCCCCACGCCCACCCGGACCGCCGCACTCACGGAGACCGCGACCTTCACCACAGCGTTCACCAACACACCCACCGTAACCCGCTCGCGGACAAAGACGTTCACTCCATCCCTGACGCTTACGCCAACCCTCACCCTTGTCCCCACCTTGTTTGTGGGGACCCCCGTCGCGGATGAACCGGCGCTTCTGTTCCTCGGCAGTGAAGGCTGCAGCGTAATGCGGCTGCCGATCTCCGGCGGGATCCCGGAAACCCTCACCAAGGAAATCGCCGTCGATTGCGTCCGGCCGCGGATTGCACCCAACGGACAGAAATTGGCCTTTATCGCAAATCCGCCCGGCAACCAGATTCTGATGACCGGCTTGGACGGGTCGCGGCGCAAGATTTTCACCTCACTGACGGCGAGTACGGGAGCCGGGCGGACGATCTGGACCTTTGTCTATTCTCCGGACGGGAAGCAGATGGCCTTTGTGGCTTCCGGCTTTGCCAAGGATCCGCAGGGCAATCCGCAAATTAACGACGATTATGGTTTTCTGTATACCGCGCCGGTGGCCACCGGTTATGCCAAGCAGCAGAAAGCGCTGGGAGTCGAACCCGGCTTGGCGGATCGGATAACCTGGTCGCCGGACGGGGAATGGGTGTTTTCCTACGACCGGGGCAATCCGTTGGAAGAAGCCTCCTACCCGTTCGCATTCCGCGCTTCGGATTCGCGCACGGTGTGGTTGGCCCAGGAAGACCCATACCTCGGTCATTATGATTGGTCGCCCGACAGCCTGTTCCTGGCCTCGCTGTATCCGGAGAAACCCTCCACGGCCGTGCTTCCGAAGGATTCCCCCGAAGACCAGAACTACATCATCATCTCCGGCCTGGACGAAACCAAGCACTACATCCCTCTGGCGGACAAGGGTTACGACCCGGCCTTCGGCGCGCGCTGGTTCCCCGACCGGTCCGCATTCCTCCTCTACCATACTCCGTCGCACAAGCTGGTCGCGGTTTCGGAGGAAGGAAAAATGCTGCACCCGGTAGCCGGGCTTGAGACGGCTCCGGCTCAGATCGCATGGTCGCCCGACGGGCTATGGATCGCGATCCTCGAAAAACCCTCGCCCCAGCATCCCGGGACGCTGATCATCGTCCATCCGGACGGCACCGACCTGCGCTTTATGGCGCGGGGGCTGGCGAACGCTCCGGTGGTGTGGAAATAACCTTCCACAGATCCGGGCTCCGGTGTTCCGCCGCTTCCCGGGCGCCGGAATTATTCCCATGATCCCCTCGGCGGCAACGATCCCGAATCCAAAACAAAAAGCCGCCGCCCTGTGCGCCGTGCTCCTGGTCCTGTTGGCCTGCTCCACGCTCAATCCCACTCCGCCTTCCCCTTCGGTTTTCGATTCCGGCCGCACGGTTTTTGGATTCTTCCCGACGGCGCCGGAAGTCAGCATCCTCAGCGTCTGGAATAATTACCGCTCCATCGCCGCGCACGGAGACGTGGTGCTTCTACAGCAGCCGGTGGCGTGGGAAGATTTCCGCGACGGGCTGGAAGGCGATAACGCGCGGATCGAGGACATCCGCAACCAGGTGCGCCTGGCCTGGCAGAACGGGCTGGAACCGATCTTCGTCGTGGATCCGCTCAACGGCCTGAACCGCCGCGAGTTCGCCGGACTGCCGCCCGAACTGGCCGGCGCCGGCTTCGGCCACCCGGACGTGCGCGCCGCCTTCCAGAACCAGGCCCTGCGCATCGCCCGCGACTATCACCCGCGCTATCTGGGATTGGCCTCGGAAATCAACACCTATGCCGATGCGTTCCCGGAGGATTTCCCGAACTACCTGAGCCTTTACCGCGACACGTATCAAAAAATAAAAATGGAATCGCCCGGCACGCAGGTTTTCGTCACTTTCCAATGGGAAGATCTGAACAATTTGGACGATTTCGCCGAAGGGGCGGAACCCGGCGTCAAGTGGGATTTGATCGAGGCCTTCGAACCGGAACTGGACCTGTGGGTGATCTCATCCTACCCGTTCGCGGCTTTCGAAACCGCCGCGCAGATCCCGGCCGGCTATTACACGCCGCTCCGAACCCGGACGGAAAAACCGATTGCGGTTGCCGAGGGCGGCTTCGGCTCTTCGGATATCCCGCCCTTCCACGGCACGCCGGCGGACCAGGTGGAATATTTGAACGCCGTCCACGACCAGCTCGGAGACCGGCTGGCATTCTGGATCTACCTGATCCTGGACGACTTCAACATGGATTCCTACCAGGCGTATTTTGAAAGCCGGGGAAACGGGAAGGATGTCGAGACCCTGCGCTTCTTTTCGACTCTCGGATTGCGGGAACGCGACGGCACCCCGAAGCCGGCGCTGGCGGTCTGGGATGGATACCGCTCCTCGGCCACGCGCCGGCCCACCCCGACCGCGCATCCGGAAGCCGCGCCGTGAACCGTGACATTCTGCTCGACAGCAAGACCACCCCGCCCGGATTGCGGCCCAACCGGGTTTCCCGCCCGCGGCTGCTGGACGAGTTGGAAAACGGACTGGCCGCCGGGCGCGAGTTGACTCTGATCTCCGCGCCGGCCGGATTTGGAAAGACCACTCTGCTTGCGGAATGGGCCGGCCGCACCGCGCGCTCCGTATCCTGGCTGGCGCTTGAAGAATCCGAAAACGATCCGGCGCTGTTCGTCCGCTATCTGGTGGAATCCATCCGCAAATCGGCGGCGTCGTTCAGCCCGGTCCTCTCGCAGCCGATGCAATCCCCGCAGCCCGTCCCACCCCACAGCCTGCTTCCCCCCTTATTAAATGAATTGACGCGCCTTCCGCCGTTCGTGCTGATCCTCGACGATTACCAGCTCGTCACCGCCGCTCCGGTGCATGAAATCGTCGGCTTCCTGATCGAGCACATTCCCCCCTCCATGCACCTCGCCCTGGGGACGCGCGAGGATCCGCCCCTGCCGCTCGCGCGCCTCCGCGCCCGCGCCAAGATCACTGAACTGCGCGAAGCCGATTTGCGGTTCTCGCGGACGGAAACGGCGGAGTTCCTCTCCCGCTCGATGGATCTCGACCTTCCGGCTCAGGCGGTGGAAACGCTCGCAGACCGGACCGAAGGCTGGGTGGCGGGATTGCAGCTCGCGGCGTTCGCGCTGCAGAAGGAACGCGCCCGGGGGGAAAAATTTCTGGCGGCCTTCAGCGGAGACCACCGCTATGTGATGGATTATCTCGTCGTCGAAGTCCTGGAACGCCTCCCGCAGGAGACCCGCGATTTTCTGCGGCGCACGTCGATCCTCGACCGGCTTTGCACCCCCTTATGCGACGCGGTGACCGCAGGTCAGGGCAGCCAGGCGGTGCTGGAGCAGCTGGAGAGTTCCAACATCTTCCTCTTCCCGCTCGATGCGCGCCGGGAGTGGTACCGCTACCACCGGTTGTTCGCCGAATTCCTCAAAGCCCGGCTCGCGCCGCAGGAGGAAATCCTGCTGCAGGAACGGGCGGCGGCCTGGTACGAAAAAAACCGCCTGCCGTTCCTGGCCGTCCGGCATGCGCTCGCGGCGGGCGCGCTTTCGGGAAACTATCAAAATGCCGGGCGCCTGATCCGCCTGACGGCGGAGGAAGGCATTCGCGACGGCCAGGCCCAAACGCTGCTCGGCTGGCTCGGCTCGCTGCCGAAGGACCTGCTGTTTTCGGATCCGGAACTCGTGTTGTACAAAGGCTGGGCGCTGACCCTGACCGGGGGATTCGCGGAGGCCGCCGAACTGGCGGCCTATGCGGAACGGGAGGTTGCCGGCCGCTCCGGAAATGAATCCGTGCGCGGGAAGGCGCATCTTCTGCAGGCGTTCCTGGCCCTGATGGGAAGGATGGATTACCCGGAAACGATCCGCCTGGCAGCGCTTGCGATCGAGGACCTGCGCGGCAGGCAGGATCAATGGCTGCCGATGGCTTACTGGCTGCTGGCCGAACCGCACGAGCGGATGGGGAATATCGGGCAGGCGATCCTCACGCTTGCGGAATCCCGGAAAGTGCTTCCGGCGGGACTCTCGCACCTGTTCAGCGACCTGGTGGACATGATGCTGGTGTACGACCTCAACCTGGCCGGCCGGCGCCGCGAAGCGCTGGCGGTTTGCGAGGAAACGATCCGCCGGCGCGGCACGCCGGACGAACAGGCCTCGCCGACCAGCTGCATGATGCTCGCCCGCCGGGCGCTGCTCTATTACGAATCCAACGAGCTCGCGCGCGCCCGCGAACTTTATGATGAGGCCGTCGCCCATGGCGAGCGCCACCACCAGGAACCTTTCTCGACCTTCGCGCGCGGGATCAGCGCGCCGCTGCTCCTGGCGACGGAAGGCGCGGAGGCCGCGCTTGCGGCGCTGGAACAGGCGGCGGTTTTCGCCCGCCAAAGCGGGCTGTCGGATCTGGGAAGCCTGCTCGCGGCGCGGGCCGGGATCCAGCTCGGGCTCGGCAATTTCGAGGCGGTCGCGCGCTGGGTGGAGGAAGCGGGTTGTTCGGTTGAAGAGGAACCGCAATACATCCGGCTCGACACCCACCTGGTCTACGCCCGCTGGCTGATGGCCCGGAGAGCCTATGCCGAAGCCGGACAATGGCTGGCACGCCTGCAGGAATTCCTCGAACGGAACGGGATCCGCCGGCCGTTGATCACGGTCCGCATCCTTTCGGCGCTGCTGGCCGAGCGGACGGGCGACCCGGCCGCGGTCCGCGCGCAGTTGGAGCAAGCGCTCCGGCTGTCGGCGCCGGAGGAATATATCCGCGTGTTCCTCGACGAGGAAGCGGGCGTGCTGGATCTTTTACCGGGAGTCCGCGACGCGGCGCCCGCGTTCGTCGACCGGGTGCTGGCTTTCCGGGACGCCGGGATTGCCATTCGAACGGCGGTCACGAGGGCAGCCCAGACGCAAAAAAAAGGATCCCTTCCCGAGCCGCTCAGCGGGCGGGAGATCGAGATCCTCCGGCTGCTCGCCAAAGGGCTGTCGAATGCGCAAATCGCGCAGCGTCTGGTGATCGCCCTGGCGACCGTCAAACGCCACATCCAGAACATCTACGGCAAGCTCGGCGTCAACAGCCGCACGCAGGCGGTGGCGGAGGGGCGGGAAAAAGGATTGATCGAGTAGGAGAGTGATCGTTATGCCGGCGCCCGCCCTCGCAGAACATCCCGGCTCGCATCTGGTTTATGAGCCGGGATGAATGTGCCGCGAGGGTGTTCGTAGCCGGCATCCAG
>JBAVFZ010000459.1:0-30835 GCA_049684495.1 Anaerolineales bacterium
TTCCGCCATTCGGCGAGAAAAACAAATAAAAGAATGGCATCGTAAATGGAAGATTCGATTAATCCAATCGGTAAATCCTGGCTGGAGTGACCTGTATGAAGATATTGCTCCTGGATCCCGGCCTAAAGCACGCCGGGATGACTAACGAATCATTCACGTCGGGATGACTAATGAATCATTCACGCCGGGACAATTGATCGTCATACCGGCGTGTACCTGGCCGGTATCCATTGCGCCGACTCCTGGATCCCGGCCTAAAGCACGCCGGGATGACTAATGAATCATTCACGCAGGGATGACTAATGAATCAATCACGCCGGGACAATGGATCGTCATGCCGGCGTATTCCATACTCCGCCCAAATCTCACAATCCCGAAAACAGCATGATCCGGTTGTTGTCGGTGTCGGTTACGAAGATCCGTCCGTCGGATCCGGCGGCGATGCCGGTCGGCAGGGCAAAGGATGCGGCGTCGTTCCCGAACAAGCCGAAGGTGAACAGGAAATTGCCGTCCGCATCGAACACCAGGACCCGCGCATTCCCCGGATCGGTCACCCACACGCGTCCGTCCCCGGAAACGGCCAGGTAGGGTTTGGTATCCGTGGATTGCCCTTCCCAGCCGTCGATCACCCACTCCGTCAGGTAGACGTACTCACCCTGTACCTCCTGGAAGACCTGTATCCGCCGGTTCCAGGTGTCGGCGACGTACAACCGGCCGTCCGGGCCGATTCCCAATCCGACCGGTTCGTCGAACTGTCCGAAATCGAATCCGGGCTGGCCGATCTCCGTCAGGAAGTTGCCTTCCGTATCGAACACGGCGATTCGTTTGTTCCCGGTGTCGGCGACAAACACCCGGTCCTGGGAATCGATCGCGATCGCCCGCGGCCCATAGAACTGATAACCCATCCCCTCATGCGTATAGGATCCCCAGGCGGCGAGAAAATCTCCGCCGGCCGAAAATTTTTGGATCCGGAAGTTCCAGGTGTCGGCGACGTAGACCGAACCCTTGGAATCGACTGCGACTCCCCACGGTTCGTTAAAGGTCCCGGTTGGCGCCTGCGCGGCATCCGGTCCGCTGAACGATCCCCAGAAGTTAAGCAGGTTTCCTTCCGGATCGAAGTGCTGGATGCGGTGGTTGCCGGTATCCGCGACGAAAACCGATCCATCCGGCGCGACGGCAATCGCGCGCGGCCGCTGCAGCAAACCCGGCTCCACGCCCACCCCGCCCCATACGGCTTCCGCTTCGACCGTGCGGACGGAGTTGGCATACGGATCAATATTCACCGGGGGTGTGAAAGCTTCGGAACCATACTGCCATACGGCTCCCGCCAGATCCTTGCGCACATACAGCCGCATCCGCTCCCCCGACGGCCAGTTGGAAAGCGAGAAATCCCTCCCGGTCGCCTTTCCGTATTCGGTGTAATCGCGGTTGAACCAGATCTGCCAGAGCGCGGAACGGTAGGCCGGATCGCTTGCCGCGTTCCACACCCGCTCCCAGGTCAGATCGAAATAATCCATCATCGGCCACCACATCCGCATGTAGGTGAAGGAATAATGAGTATCGGCCAGCAACCGGTCTGCCTGTTGCCAGTAATAATCCGCGACGATCACCACCGGCGCATCCACCAGGGAACGGTTCAACGCTTCGCCGTAATTGGAGGCGTTTGGATACTCCCGCAGGTACCAGTGCACCAGCCATCCGGAGCGGAGATCGTAGGGGACGACGAGATCCAGATCGTCCTGCGTTTTTCGGGAGATCTCCTCGATCTGCGCCATCGCGGTTTTCACCCCGCCCGCGCCGTGCGCGTACACCAGGAACTCCGTCGCTTCGTCATAACGGATATAGCTTGCGCCCCAGGCGGTGCGCAGCGTGCATGCCGCCAGGACCAGGACGACCCCGAGAAAGGCTATCCGCGCAATGATTTCCGAATGCATTCCCCGCCAGAGGCGCCACAGGAAAACCATGCCGGCCGCCGCGACCAGCGCGAAAAAAACGAAATTTCCCGTAACCGTCAGCGCATCCAGGCCGTTCCCGGAAAACGGGCGGGTACCGGCCATCCACATTCCCGCCGCGTACGCTGCGGCGACCAATATGCCGGGAACGACCAGCCATCCAGCCCAGCGCGGAGAGGCAAGGGCGGACGGCCATTCCACGCACTCCGCGACCCGGCCGACGACCCAGCCGCCGATAAGGATAAACGGCAACGTGATGTGGACGGTCAGCCACGGCATCTTTTCGCCGGCGGCGGTGAACGCCGCGAACGCCGTCACGCACCAATAACCGATCATCCACAGCACCGGCGATTTCAATATCGACGATACCACCGGTCCGGGCGCGGGGTTCTGCTTTTCCTCCAATAAGGGATTATCCGCGGGCAAAGCGGGCTTGCGCCGCAGCCAAAGCGCCACTCCCGGCGCCGAAAGCGCGAGCAGCGCCGGAAGATATTCATAAATGGGTATCTGAATCAGGAGATAGTAATACCAGGGTTGGGCTCCGCGTTGGACTTCCTGCTGGGCCATCCAATACGCCACGGCGGCAACCAATCCCATCACCACCCCGGCAAAATTCGTAAAGCAGACCGAAAAAAGCAGAATGTAAATGCCAAAGAAGATCCCGGTATATATCGCCCAAAGCCTCTTGTTCCATAGCAAGCCCACGATGACCGCCGGCACCACAACCGCAATCAGGCAGCCTGCCGATGCGAGAATGTAATTGATATCCCGGATTTTCGCATACGGATCCCCGTCGAATGGATTCAGGTTGAATAAAGCCATCGGCAATGCGGCCAGCTGCGGCAAGAGGGTCGTCGCCAGAACCACCAGCAGATCCACGGCTGGGAACTTTTCCCGGAGTGCGGCCAGACCGAATTCCTTGATCAGCGCACGGATTCCCCCAACCAATGCCGCGATCGCCAGCAGCAGAAGCACCACCCCGAGGATGACCAGCGGATGGCCGATCCAAATGTCGGTATGGATCATCGCATCCTGCGCCGCGACGACGCCCGCCTGGCGCGCGGCGTCGATCAGCTCGGTCCGGCCAAGGGCGATGAGGCCGAGCCCGCCCGCCGCGAGCAGAAAAGCCAGCGTCGAAAGGGATAAGTACCGCGCCCGGCGGCCGGAACTTTCCCATCCATGAACATATAGTTGGATCTGGATCAAGCCAAACAGGAAGAGGATCGCCAGCGCGACGTATATGTAGGCGGTCTCCTTGGTGGCGTAATGCAGCGCGGTGGCGGCCGCCAGCAGGTAGAGCCAGCGCGGCGCCCGGGTTTCCAGGTAGCGCCCGACGGCCAGGAACATAAGCAGCCCCCACACCACCACGAACGATTCGTTGCGCACGTAGCGCGAGTAATAAAGCATGTACGGCGAGATGAGCATCAGAAACCCGGCGGCCACCGCCCCGGGCCGTCCCAGCCAGCGCCGGAAGCAATACAGCAGCGCGACCGCCGCGACGCCGAACAGCGCGGCGGGAACGCGCGAGGAAAAATCGCTGGCGCCGAAGAGGAAGTAGGTAAACGCCAAGGTGATGATCTGGAACGGGCCATGGGTCATCGGGTTCGGCGTATACCCCTCGCCGCGGTAGAGCGCCCAGGCCATCTGCACGTGCTGGCCCTCGTCATGGCTGATCACCCGCGGGTCGAGCATCGCGAACCGGGAAACGAATGCCGCGGCGATCAACACGATCCACAGCAATTGTTCCCAGCGGATGGAATGGCGGCCCATCACCGGCCTGTCGAACCAGGATGCGGATGCGGCGGATTGTTCCATGATTTATCCTCTGCGGGTTCTTCGTTTTGCGGAGCGGAACGCGGGCTTCCCGCCGGGCGCGGCTTTTCCGTACCCGGCTTTTTTCTGCGGTTTTGGGGACCCCTTGTGCGACTCAGTTTCTTTTTCGCGGAACCCGGGCTTCCCACGGGGCGAGGTTTTTCCGGACCGACCTTTCTTCTGGATGAAGGGCAGCGCCCGGATCTCACCGGTTTCTTTCTCTCGAAACCCGGGTTTCCCACGGGGCGAGGCTTTTCCGGACCGACCTTTCTTCTGTATGAAGGGCAGCGCCCGGATTTCATCGGTTTCTTTCTCTCGAAACCCGGGTTTCCCACGGGGTGAGGTTTTTCCGGACCAATCTTTTTTCTGTATGCCGGGAAGCGCCTGGAGCTCACCGGTTTCTTTCTCGGTGAGCTCGCGGTATGCGCCGGGTTTCAGGTCGCCGAGGATGAAGCCGCCGATCCTCTGACGGATGATGCGCACGACCGGGAGGCCGATCGTCCGGCCGATGTCGCGCAGTTCGTGTTTGCGGCCTTCGTGCATGATCACCCGCACCCAGGCGCCGCGTCCGAATGTGCTTTCAAACTTCACCGCCATGGACGCAGTCCGGAATCCATCTTCCAGGACAACCCCCCTCCTCCAGATCGCCAATTGCTCGTCGGTAGGGCGCCGGGCGAGGAGGACCATGTATTCTTTTTCAACTTCGAAGCTCGGGTGGGAAATCCGCTGCGCCAGCTCCCCGTCGTTGGTCAGCAGGATCAGGCCTTCGCTGTCCATATCCAGCCGTCCGACGGGATAGAACCGCCCCGTAAAGGGCAGCAGGTCGCGGACGGTGGCGCGTTCCCCCTGCGCGGCAAGCGACGAGACAATGCCGCGGGGTTTATGAACGGCGAAGGTGCGTGGTTTGGGGCGCACGGGAAGCGGCGTTCCGTCGACGCGGATCCGGTCGACGTCCGGGTCGGCGGAACTTCCCAACTCGGCGCGGGAGCCATTCACTTCCACGCGGCCTTCTTCGATCATCCGCTCGCAGCCGCGGCGCGAACCCAATCCGGCCGCCGCCAGGATCTTCTGCAACCGCTCACGGGTCATGGGATCACTCTTTCAGAAGGGGCGCCGGAGGCTCAGGCGCAGCCGCACCGTCGTTCGACGGTTCCTCCAACTCGAGCGCCGGCAGTTCGGCAACCGAACCGAGTCCGAAATGCCGCAGAAAAGCTTCGGT
This sequence comes from Anaerolineales bacterium, assembly GCA_049684495.1. Lineage (GTDB taxonomy): Bacteria > Chloroflexota > Anaerolineae > Anaerolineales > RBG-16-64-43 > JAFGKK01. Next base: position 4,984 of record JBAVFZ010000459.1, read on the forward strand.
CGTTCCATATAAAATCGGGCGGCCGGGTCCATCGGTCCGGCCGGTTTCTTCCACCAAATCCTTGGCGATCAGGTTTTCGATCACACTGTCGGAATTCACGCCGCGGATGGCATCGATCTGCGGTCGGGTAAGCGGTTGTTTGTAGGCGAGGATGGCGAGTGTTTCGAGCGCAGGCCGGCTCAAGCCGATGGTGTGTTCGATCCCAAGGAATTTTTCCACGGCCTGCGCGGCGCGCGGCGAAGTGGTGATGTGGACCCGGTCCCCCATGCGCAGGATCTGCAGGCCGCGTTTCCAATATTCCTCTCCGAGGGTCTTCAGCGCGTCCTCCACGTCCCCGGCCTTCACGTCGAGCACCGTCGCCAGAACCGGAACGGGGACCGGATCGGTGGCGACGAACAAAATGCTCTCCACCAGCGCGTAAAGGGGCAGCGGGTCGGCGGCGTGATTCGTCATGCTATAATCTTTCCAGGACGCGCGCAATCTCCCGCGCACCCCCTCGGTGAGTTATGAACTCGCATCGGCGCACTATCCTCCCGCTCGCTTTCGTGTTCCTGGGAATGGCCCTTCCGGCGCTCGCCTGTTCCATCTATCTCGGCGGACCCGACCTGCCGGGCCCGGCGATCACCCCGGAAGGGGACAAGGAATCGATCGAAAAATCCTGGACGGATGCGGCGGCGCTTTCGGGCGATGGAACCGTGACCGTCGTTTTCACCGAAGCCCAGATGACGGCCTACCTGCAGCAGAGGCTCGAAGCGAATCCGGGGAACACATTCCATTCCGCCCAGGTGTTCCTGCGCGACGGCCGGATCAAGGTTTACGGAATGCTTTCCGCCGGCAGCACCTCCGCATCCGCGATCCTCGTTCTCCGCCCGGAAATCACCGAACAGGGGAAGATCCATTTCGTCATGGAACAAGCCCAGGTTGGTCCGCTGGACCTGCCGGCGGGTTTGCTTTCCGCCATCTCGAACATGCTGACCGAGGCGTTCACCGGATCGGTTGGATCGCTTGCCACCGGTTTCCAGGTGAAGGAAATTCTCGTCGGTGAAGGCCAAATCGCGATCAGCGGGGTCTTGCGATAACGTCTTCCCCGGTTATGGCCGACAGAGCCGAATGCCCAACGAAATTATACCAGCGCCCCCACCGAAACTTCACGCAGCGCCCGCTCCCATAATTCCCGCGGTCCTTAGCATGGTCGTCCTCATGCTCGTATCGTGCGCGCCGCCGCAGGTCCGGTCGCCGGACATCACCATCAGCGTGATCGCCGACAACCAGCGCCGGGATCTGGAGATCGCGCCGGGCACCACCGTGGCCAACGTCCTGGCGCAGGCGGGGATAGATCTTGGTCCGCTGGACCGCGTGACCCCGCCGCTGTATTCGCTGATCGCGGACGGGGCGACCGTGCGCGTGATCCGGGTGCGCGAATCGTTCGAGGTCGAACAGGTCGCCATTCCCTTCCAGCGCCAGATCGTCCGCAACGAAGCGCTCCCGCCCGACGAAACCCGCCTGGTCCAATCGGGCAAGGAAGGCCTGCAGGAAATCACCTACCGGATCCTCACCGAAGACGGCGTGGAAACCTCGCGCACCCCGTTGCGCACCACGCTCCTCTCGGAACCGGTCCCGGAAATCCTGATGATCGGCGCGTCATCCTCCTTCGAGACCGTTCCGCTCAAGGGGGCGCTGGTCTACATCGACGGCGGCAATGCCTGGATCCTGACCCAGGATTCGAGCAACCGCTTTCCGCTGGTGGCCTCGGCCGATCTGGATTCGCGGATCCTGGCGCTTTCCCCGGACGGACAGTGGCTGCTCTTTTCCCGCGAGGATGCAACCCGCCTCAACGCTCTGTTCGTGGTCGCCACTTTCGGCGGCGAACAACCTTTCCCGCTATCGGTATTCAACGTCATCCACTTTGCGGATTGGTCTCCCGCGGCCAAACGCACCATCGCCTATTCCACGGTCGACCCCACGTCCTCCGCGCCCGGCTGGAAAGCCCGCAACGATCTGCGGCTGATTTCCTTCGACGAGAAGCAAATCCTCGCGGAGGAGAAAATCCTTGTCGCGCCGAACGATGAGGGGGTTTATTCCTGGTGGGGGACGAAATTCGCATGGTCGCCCGACGGCACGCGGCTGGCCTATGCGCGGCCGGACGAAGTGGGATGGATCGCGGGCAGCGGAGGCGCGCGGCATCCGCTGCTGACCTTCCCGCCCTATCGCACCCAGGCGGATTGGATCTGGCTGCCCGCGATCCGCTGGTCGCCCGATGGAGCATTCCTGTTCACCGTCCGCCACGGCGATCCGGCCGCGCAGGAATCCCCCGAGGAGAGCACGGTGTTCGACCTGGTCGCGCTCCCGGCAGGCGGTGGCGCGCCGATCACGCTGTTTGAGCGCGCGGGCATGTTCGCCTATCCGGCGCCCGGCCCGTTGACCGATCGCTCCTATGAGCAAGGGTATAATGTGGCGTTTCTGGAGGCCGCGCGGCCGCTGGAAAGCGACCGCAGCAAGTACCGGCTGGTGATTGCGGACCGCGACGGCAGCAATCTCCGGGCGGTTTTCCCGCCCGAGGGAGAACCCGGGCTGACCCCCGGCGAGGCGCGCGAAGCGGAGTGGTCGCCGGACGGGAAACAAATCGCACTGATCTACGAAGGCAACCTTTGGATCATCGAACTCGCCACGGGTGAAAGCCGGCAGCTCACCGGCGACGGCCAGGTGACGATGATCGATTGGCGATAATTAGATACACACCTCCTTTTCTGCTTTACCACCATCTCATCCTTCCCCCAGCTATAGCCGGGGGAAGGCGGCCGAAGGCCGGATGGGGGAGAGCAGAATAATTTTTGAAATTTGGAAGCATGCCGAACCAATGGGCAATCCGTATTCGGTATTTTCCGATAATTCACTCTATCGTAGGGAGATGTCATGCGTATCCTTTTAACCGGAGCGGCTGGTTTCATCGGATCCCATCTGAGTGACCGCCTTTTGGCCGAGGGCCATGAGGTGATCGGGTTGGATAATTTCGTCACCGGCTCGCGTGAAAACATCGCCCATTTGGGGAAGGATCCGCGCTTCCAGCTCATCGAGCACGACGTTTCCCAACACATCGATCTCCCCGCGGCGGTGGACGCGGTCATGCACTTCGCCTCTCCCGCCAGCCCCAACCCCGACAGCCCGTACGGATACCCCCAACTTCCGATCCAGACGCTCAAAGCCGGCGCGCTTGGCACCCACAACACCCTCGGCGTGGCAAAGGCCTGCCAGGCGCGTTTCCTGCTCGCCTCAACATCGGAAATCTACGGGGATCCGCTGGAACATCCTCAACGCGAATCTTATTTTGGCCACGTGGATCCGATCGGCCCGCGCTCGGTATACGATGAAGCCAAGCGGTTCGCCGAAGCGATGACGATGGCTTACTGCCGCTATCACCACGTGGATACGAAAATCGTCCGCATCTTCAACACCTACGGCCCGCGGATGCGGCTCGACGACGGGCGCGTGGTCCCGAACTTCGTCGGCCAGGCCCTCCGCAGAGAGGCGCTGACCATTTACGGCGACGGCACCCAAACCCGCTCCTTTTGCTTTGTGGATGATCTGGTGGAGGGTATCTACCGGCTGCTCCTGAGCCCCGAGCACGATCCGGTCAACATCGGGAACCCGTCGGAGATCACCATCCTGGAATTCGCCAACCGGATCGCCGGGATGTTCGATCCGCCGAGGGAGATCACGTTCTTCCCCGACCGGAGGGGATCGGGCGATCCGCAGCGGCGGCAACCGGATATCACCCGCGCCCAAACCGTCCTGGGCTGGTCGCCCAAGGTGCCGCTCGAGGAGGGTCTGCGCAGGACGTTGGAATACTTCCGGACGAAATTCCCGGACAAGCAATAAAAGATCTCATCGCAAAGCCGTAAAGAACGCAAAGAATGCAAAGAAATAATTATAAAAAATCTTTGCGCCCTTTGCGCCTTTGCGGTAAAAAGGTTTTACAGCATTCATTATGAATACTCAAAAACGCATGGATATGCGGATGGAAAGCAAACGCTTCGCCAAGTTCCTGGTCGTGGGAACGATCGGCGCGGTCGTGGATTTCGGCACTTTCAATCTGTTGACCGCCGTGCTGCCCCTCCCGCCGGTGCCGTCTTCCGTCGTTTCCTTCCTGGCGGCGGTGACAAGCAACTTCCTTTTCAACCGTTATTGGACCTACCCGGATTCCCGCTCCAAACCCGTTTGGCGCCAAGTCATCCAATTTGCGACGGTCAACCTCGTCGGATTGGCCATCCGCACGCCGTTGTTCGCGGCGTTGATCCCCGTTTGGCGCAAGATACTCGAACGCGGCAGCCCGGCGCTTCCTTTCTCAGCCGAGCAACTATCGCACAACCTGGCGCTGGGGTGCGCGGTGCTGGTGGTGTTGATTTGGAATTTTGTGATAAACCGGTTCTGGACGTATAATGATGTCCAATAACCGCACATGAGCGCCAGAACCGTTCCCGCGCCGATGATTATCTTCACCTCCCGGGGAGACTGGGGAGCCTTCCTGATCTATCCCTACCTCTTCAACCAAACCGGTGAATGGATCGGATGGGCAACCCGGGAGAAGGAGATTTACAACCTCGACGGATCCTATGTAGGCACCATTTCCCCCGACCAACGGATATTGCGGAAGAAAAGTCTGGAGACCATCCCTCCAAAACGCACCGTTCCGAAACCCCCCGCCAAGCCCAGAATTCCGGCATCCGTTCCCCTTCCTCCCCGGATGGCGGAATTATCGTACGATGTCATGGACATTTTGGACGATATGCCGGATCTGCTGCACACGATGGATTCCGGCGAATTCAAACAAGACGTCGAATAATTTAACCCATGGCGGAAGCCATTCGCAGCCTCACCCATCTGCTGGAAGTCGCCTCCTCAAGGAGGTTCCTGGCGGTTGTCGAACCCGGCGACCGCGGGCTCGCCGAATCCCTTCCTTTCCCCTTTGTATCGATCGTCAGCGAGTGGGAAATGAAACTCTCGCTGCTCCTGGCGGTGATCAATCCGGCGGTCGGCGGCGTTCTGCTGCTTGGCCCGCGCGGGACCGGAAAAACGACCGCCGTACGCAGCCTTTCTCCCCTCCTCCCGGACGTAATGCGCAGTCTATGCGCATATGGATGCATGCCGGAGGATGCCGAAAGCGGCGGAATCGAATCCATCTGCCCGGATTGCGCCAAGAAGCTCGGCCAGGGAGATCCGCTGACCTTCAAAGACCGCTCGCGGCTGATCGAGCTTCCCTTGCACTCGGAGCTGGCGGACGTGATCGGCGGGATCGATGAACGGGCCGCCGCTCACCAGCGGATGCTGATCAAGCCGGGGATCCTCTCCCACGCCGACCGCAACCTTTTATACGTGGACGAAGTAAACCTGCTCAAGCGCGAGGTGGCGGATGCGATCCTGGATGCGGCCGCCCAGGGCGTCTACACCGTCCGGCGCGGGCCGATCTCGGCCACCTACCGCGCCCGATTCCTGTTGGTCGGGTCGATGAATCCGGAGGAAGGGATGCTTCGGCCGCAGATTGCGGACCGCTTCGGGCTGCGGGCAATCGTTCGCGGGCTGGGGAGTTCCGCTGAACGCTGGGAGGCATATCAGCGATCACACGCTTTTGACCTCAATCCGCGCGGGTTCATCGAATATTTCCGCGAGGAAACCGATACCATCCGTGAGGAAATTCTCGCGGCGCACCGCCGGCTGACGGGCGTGCAACTTGCCCAGGATACCATCCGCTGTGGATTGGAGGCGATCCAGAAACTGGGGATATCCTCCCTGCGGGGCACAAGCGTGTTGTTCGAAGCCGCGCGGGCCTACGCCGCCGCCGACGGCCGAGACCGGGCGGATCCCGCCGATCTGAATGCGGTGGCGACGCTTGCCCTTCGCATGCGGCGCTCGAATTTCATGGACAGTTATGCTTCGGACCTGGAGCAGGAAGACAAGGATATTCTCGGATCGTTTCAGCCGGCGGCAGAAAAAAAGGCCGGCGGCGGGCGGAAGCGCCGCTCCAACCATTAATGGAAAGTGCAATTTAGAATTATAAAAAGACGGAAGCCTTCACTTCCGTCTTTTCATTCCAAATAACCGCCTTTTACTTCATGCTTTCGGCAATCTGGATCAGCGTTTCCTTGGTCGTGCCGGACGCATATTCGATCATAATTTGGTATTCCATTCCGTTTTCGAACCAGGTCAGGATTTGCGCCCCGGAACAGGTCCAACACCATTCGCCGGTGTCGACCGATTGAGACCCTTGCAGGTATGCCGCAGACTGGTTGCGGACGGTCAACCGCTGGCTGTATTCCGGATTTTGGTCGAAGATATCCTCCAACGTCTCCTTCGCGCCGGACCGGACCATGATAGAAAGGAACTGGACGTGGCCTGCGGAGTACGCCAGGAAGATGGTCGGGAAGGAATCCTCCACCACATACTGGGCCTGTTCAAAAACGAACGGTTTGGGGATGAAGGCCGGGGTTAGGATGTCCATACCCAGCATGGCCTCGGCGGCTTCGGCGGATGCGAGCCGTTCGGGATCGACCGTATCCGCGGGGATGGTGGAGTAGCCGTTCAGGTTTTCCGCCAGCTGCCGCGCTTCGATCGAGCTCAGGTATGGATTGAAAGGGCCGCCGCTGGCCATGATGATGAACGACCGCCCCTCGGAATTCCTCCACAGCAGTATCCGCGAAAATGTTTGCGCATTTCCCCCGCAGATTATCGCCGAGCTCTGCAAAGTCCGGGCTTCCGCGGCCGTTCCGTCCACCGCCCCCGCGACGGGAACCGGGATGGCGGGAGTGTTGATCCATTCCGGATCCACATCCATAAAGCCCAACGATTCAAGCGAGAGGCGCGTCCATTCCGGGACATCGGGCAGACGGCCGGATGCGTTTTCGATGATGACCAGAGATCCATCGGGGTTCATATCGAACGGATGGCGGTAGAACAGGCAGACGTTGCCCTTCGAAGGCACATAGGAGGCATAGTTGAAATAGTATCCATCCGGGAGCCCAGTCGGCGTGATGATCTTGAAACCCGCCAACGCTTCGGCTTCCTCGACGGTTTGGATCCATCCCGTGAAGGGAATCGACGTAGGGAAGGAGAAGCGGGGCGTGGGGTAAGGCGTGGCGATCATCGCTGTGGCGGCGAGCACGGCGGGATCATCGGTCAGGGAGGCGGCGATACTCGCCATCCCGGCCTTGTCCAAGAGGCGGCCTTGGTATTTATTCTCCCCGACGGATGTCAGGCTGTAAACGGTATCCCCCATCCTCCACCGCAGGGTCTGCATTTCCGGGGAGGGATCCCACGAGCGGAAGAACGGCCCGGTCCATGCGCCGATGGCATACTCGCCTTCCGCATAACCGCCCGATCCCGCAATCGGGCCGATCGTCACGCTCTCGACGATGGCGGATGTAGCGACCTCCCACAGCTGATCCTCCGCCTCCGACCAGGGTTGTTCATGGAGGAGGAGCGCCCCGGTCGATCCGTTCACGTAGGTGAGCAAGATGATTCCCGGCCCGCCGGTGCCCCCGGCGAAGCGCATGCCGTCCGGAAGGGCCGCCGGCGCCTGCACGGTAAAATCCACCATGCTGCGCAGCTGGGCGACCGTGCAGGTGGGGTTTTCATATTCGCCGCAGACGTCGTAAAAGGTAGACTCAGTTTCTTGTGACGTGGTGCTCTGCGGGGTCATAACGAATTGTGGAGCTGTAACGCGGGTGAAAAAATGCAGGATGCTCCGGGCAAAGGCTTGCCCCGGAGCCGTAAAGAGAAAGAGGACAAGCAGGAATGCCGCGATCGCCGATGCCAGGGCCATCCGACCGACGACGGGCCATTTCGCGATGTTCGGTTTCATGAGCGTTTCTCCTTTGGGAATCAGGGATTCGCTCGTCTCAAGGCGTTGGCGCAGCTTCCCTCCAAGGTCTATGGAATCGGATGGAATCGCCGCTTCGGAGATTTCAGCCAGGATGGCGTGGATCTTTTCATTCTTCATCGTTCCTCCCAAAGCCCGAATCCGTCTTCAGGCATGATCCTTGGAGTTGCTTTCCGGACCAGAACCCAGCAGGCGCTTCAAGCGCATTCGTCCCGCGTGCAACCACCATCTCACTGTGCTTACCGGCCGTTTGAGCTCCCTCGCCATTTCCGCCTCCCCCATATCCAGAAAATGCCGCTGCACGACGGCCGCCCGCTGGTCCGCTGGCAATTGCTCCAGTGCGGCCCAGACCGCTTTTCGCAATTCCGCCGTCTCCACGATCGCTTCCGGAGCGGGAACCGGATCGGTCAGCCAGTCCAGCACATCCTCCGACGCTTCCTCCAAAGACAGGTTCCGTTTCCGGCGGTGGGCGGCCTTGATGCTGTCATTCATGACGATCCGTAGAAACCAGGGCCGGAACGGCCGCTGCGCATCAAACTGGCGGATCTTCCCGGCCGCTTTAAGGAAAGCGGATTGGACGATATCCTCCGCGAGAGGACGGTCGGCCACGACCAGGTATGCCGTGTGGACGGCGAGCACCTGATAAAGGTTCACGAGTTCTTCCAGACCTGCCAGATCGCCTTGCTTGAGTCGAGCGATGGCTTGTTGTTCGTCCATGCATGGCCTTTGGCGAATGGAAATTAGGATCCTATGAATAATATCCCGAAGATAGGGGAAACCATAGCTGGGGAGTGTTGAGCCGGAGGCCCGGACCGGCCGGTTTCCTCCCTTTGGACTGAAGTTTATGCATCAAAGCTTCCGGCTTGAGGCCTTGGATATTGTTTAATTCGATTTGTTGATTTTTTCAGGCGGGGAAGATTGCTTATTACGGGCGAAAAACCATCTTTCGTTAAGGTTACTATTGTTTCGACGAATCGAGAGGCTCCAACCATGTCTTAGCGGATTCGTTCCGCTTCCGACGTGATTCGTTGATCGAAAGCGGGTTTTGCTCCCAGCCTGCCGCTCCCCTATTCCAGGGCTCTTCCCAAGTCAGCAATCCGCTCAACGAATTGGCGGCCTCCATATCGTGGCCCATGGCCTTCAACCTGCTATCGGATGCCGAGCGGACACACACTCCGCGAGGGCTCCATTTGATAACAAGGATTCCCACTCCCATCTCCATCAACTCACCGCTGAGATCCTCCAAAAGTGGCGGAATGGTTTGCGCTAGGATATCTCCCCGGGAAGACATTCGGATAAAAAGATTCCTGCGCAAGTAAATAGGAGTTCATCCAGGCTGGCAGGAATAAATCCACGTACGGCAGGACGGATTAGTATATCGGGCGCCAGCGGATGTGTCCCGCAACCATCGCGTTCAGGGCATGCGGTATGGCGCAGTGCGCTTTCGTCCGTATAATGACGAAGGCGGCACTACCGGATCACGCCGAGCAGGCCCAGAATCCAATATCCGCCGAGAACGAGGACGGCCGCCCAGGCGAGGATGTAGCGCACGACAATGCCTTTTCCTTCGGTCGATACCCACTGGCCCGAAAGCCCATCCACATCGAGCGGGTAATTCAGGCCGACCGCGTCCACCAGCGTGGAGATGTTTGGATTGGATGGCAGGTAGAGGGCGGGTTCTGTTTCCTCGTCGCCGATCCGGTCGCTGGGGAAGGCTTTGGCTTTTCCGTCCGCGGTTACTCCCATGCTCGTTTGAATTTCGTACGCGTATTCGAGGACCGGCGTATTGTTGACGGTCACTCCGGTCGGCCGGGTGGAGACAATCCGCGCGTCGGCGATTATGCCGTTGCGCAGGAGGAGAACCTGGCGCAGGCCGCCGATCGTGCTCGAGAGGAACAACAAACCGCCCACGCCCGGGAAAATCAACACAAACAGGACCCATGGCGCGAACACCGATGTGCGCGCGCCCTGGATCTTCGAGATGAACGGGGCATCCGGCACGTATTCGACGGCAACGGAGCTTCCAGCCGACCAGCGCAGGCCGGTGGAGTAACTGCGGCCGCTCATCTGTTCCTCGCGGTGGGTGGTGAAGGCGTATTCATATTCATACACGTCCACGTCGTTTTCCGTCGCGTTTGTTTCGGAAACGCGCATCACCTTCCCCTGGGCGGTCTCGCGGAAGAGCGCCAAACGAATGTCGTCGAACGGACGGTAGCCGCCGGTGAAGACGATCGTGAACACGAGGCCCATTATCATGAAGATCGCGCCGAATCCGCCGGTGGTCCCGAGCATCGCGGAGCAGATAACCGGGAGCGGGACCGGCCGGGGCGGCTGTGCGAGATTGCGGATGCGGTTGGAGAGCATTTTATCTCCTGCGTTACGGTCGAATTTTTCCCACGTTCAGGCCGGCCATGATGCAAGTATACAACCCGCATTCAAAAGCGATATTCCTGATCGCCGGGCGCTTCTTCGATACCGTTTTCCCACAATGTAAAACCCGTCTGTTCCATATTATAAAGTTGCGGACCGGATTGGCCCATCGGCCTATTTATATTCATCCCGAACGGTTCAATATTATTGCTTTCCGGTTTTTGCGTTCTGCGACGGGGTTTTTCAACGAATATAAAACGACACTCTGACTGTGCGGTGGGAATGCGCGGGGCGGAAGCAGCCGAGGTACATTTCATCCGCTCCTTTCTCCCCCTTCGGGATTTTATCCGATGCGCGGTCTTGCATTCATTCGAGGCGGCCGTCCTCTTCGAGGAAATCGTCCTTGTCCTCGCCGACATGAACCGCCGTCAGCTTTACGCCCAGATCGCGCAATTTTCCGATCAATCCATACAGCGCGGCCTGATCTTCCACCGTGCCTTCCAAGGTCGTCTCATCCTGTCCGGTGAGCTTAAGCGTAAAACCGGCCAACCACTCAGCCCATTTTTCGTCCAGATGACCCTTAATGCGGATTTCCACTCTCAACATTGAAAATCTCCATTAAGCTCCGGCAGGCTTCCTGCGCGGGAAGCCTGCCGGAATCCAGCAATCCGCTTAGTTCTGTTCGGCCTTCCCAAACAGCCGGCGCTTGTCGAAAAAGGGCTTGAAGATCAAGTATCCGCCCAGGACAATCAGCAGCACGGCCCCATTCACTCCTTGCACTCCGGCCAGATCCAGCACTCCGCCGACGACCGACAGAATGCCCAGGAAGGTGGTGAACCCGCTCATCCGCAGGCCGCTGAAATACCGCGCCGCGTTCAGACCCAGGAAGATCAGCCCCACGCCGATGGACCACCAGCCACCCTTGACGATCGCTTCCGGCACGAACATGAATCCTCCCAGCATGATCAGGAACGCCCCCCAAGCCATGGTTTCCAGGCTCTTGTTCCGGTCGGCCTTATCCGGGTCGACGCCGGGCTCGACTTTCTTGTCCTCAGGCTGATTTACCGTCGCCAGAAGAATGATCCCGATGATTCCCAGCACGACGGGCGGGATCCAAGGCATGTTGATGTTCCCGATCTGGAACATCAGGTCTTCGGACGGGAGGGTCAGGTTCGCCACGGTCAGCCCCGCGGCGATCACCAGAAGAACGATTCCCCAGACGAGTTTGGACTTGTTCATTTTTTCTCTCCTTTTTGATTTGGGATTTTCACGACATAAAAGCTTATGGACTGTTGAGAACCCGTTACGGCTTCGCTGCCTGTTTCGCCCGCCTGCCTTCCACCGTCATGAAGATGATGAAACCCGCCAGCCCCGCCAGCGCGGCCCAGCCGAGGATATCCCCGAGGGTTGAATAGGGCGTCCCTTTCCCCGAGCCCATGGAGACGTCGCCGATCAGAACGGTTTCCGAGCCGTCGATAGCGACATCCAACGCGATCAGCCGCCCGTAGGGATCGATGATGGCCGCCACGCTGGTCGCCCCGGTGACGACCACGGCGGTATGGTTTTCGACCGCCCGGAAGGTGGCGTTCTGCCAAAGCTGTTCGCCGAATCCCGGGAACTCCATGTAGCCGATCGCGATCAGCTGGGCTCCGTTGCGGGCCAGGCCGCGGGCGACATCGGTGTAATTACCATCATGGCAGATCATGCTTGCCAACTTCCCGATCGGAGTGCTGAAAACCGGGAACGGCGCGCCGGTCGTGTCGTACTGTTCTCCCGGGGGAATATGGGTCTTGTTGTATACCTCGGAGAACACGCCGCCGGGGCTGAGCCAGACGGCCTGGTTGCGGCTCGGCTCCCCTTCTTTGAGAACGGAATATCCGATGTAAATGTAGGCGTTCGTTTCCGCGGCGATAGCCCGGAACTCCTCCGTGAATTCGACTTGCGGATCGAAGTTGAACATCATCTCCGATGTGACCATCACTTGCGCTCCCTGGGCGGCGGCCAACCGCGCCTGACGCGCGAAAACTTCGAACCGCACCGGAGACGTGTTTACAGAATCCCGGTGGGCCGGAAGCGGGAAGTTCGCCCGCAACGCGGCCACGCGGACGGTCGGCGCATCCTTCGGCGCGCCTCCGAGGATGACCAGGCTTACCCCGATCCATGCACCGGCGAGGATTCCCGCCGCCGCCAGCCATTGGCGGGCAAGCTTCCCATCGAGCGTTTCTCCGCCCGAGGTGGATTTCCTCCGGTCATACCAGGCGATCACGCCCTGCGCCAATGCATAGTTCACCACCATCATGACGAGGTTCAACCCGTAGATGCTGAAGACCGACACCGGCTGGATCAGCCAGGCTTGAGTTGCCTGGGAATAGCCGATGAACGCGCTGGTGGCGATGACCGGGATGAACGTCGCGCGCACCATTTCAAACCCCACCCAGCCGACCACCCCCTGCGCCACCAGCCAGCGGTACCGCGTCCGTTCGATGAAGGCCCGCTCCTTGTAGGTGAAGAAGGCGATGATCGCGATCAACACCCCCAAATAAGTGAAGAACGGGCCGAACTCGGTGCCGAACAACCTCGCCAGGTAAGGCCCCAGCCAGACCAGCAAACACAGCGCAAGCGCCAAACTGGAATATTTGACCGGTAAGAGCCGGTATTGGGCGAATACAGCCGGGATGAACGCGATCCACGCCAGCCACCAGATCCCGTAGGGTGGGAAGGCCAGTAAAAGCATCAAGCCGCTTGACGCGGAAAGCAGAATGCCGAGAAAAAAACGTATCCGGGAATTCATAGGCTCCTCCATTGGGAATTTCATCGTAAATCCACTTTAAACAAATCAACCCCTAGGCGCCTCTACCAAACGGTAGATCAGGGGGTTGATAAATGAAAAGGGGCGGGAATAATTACGCCAATCCCAATTCCTTTGCCTTAATGGCCGCCTCCGTGCGGTTGCGCACTCCCAGCTTCCCGCATAAATTATGGATGTGCGTTTTCGCCGTGCCCGGGCTGATGACCAGTTGCTTCGCGATTTCCCGGTTGGATAGCCCCGCCGCGACCAGCCGCAGCACGTCCAGTTCGCGCTCGCTCAACGGTTCGGTCAAGAATGCCGCGCCCGTCCCCGCCTTGCCTCGCTTTTCTGATATTTCCGCCAAGATCCGTCCGGCGCACTCTTGATGCCTGCCGTGTTCCGCCGCTTCGCGTAACAGCGGGAAAATTTTTTCACCTGCTTCGGCAAACGTGCGGATGTAACCGCTCCCTTCGGCCAACCGCAGAGCGTCCTCTAAAAATTCCATCGCCTTTTCCCGGGATTCGGCGAATGACGCCTGCAGCGTACGGATTGCCACCAAACCATATCCCCACTCATTGGCTTGCGCCGCCCTGCCCAACCCTTCCAGATAGGCCATTGCCTGAGAATCCGGCATCGTCCGGGCTTTGGTCACGCCGAGGAACCGGTAAAACGGATGGCCATCAGATATCTCCGTCAACTTGCTTCCCCATTCCCTTGCCGCTTCACCTTTTGCCGTCAGCCAAAACGCCTGGGCGGCATCCATCCGCTGGGCCATCGGTGAGGTGATCCTTCCACCACGCACCAGTGCCCAGGCTTGCTCCAGCACATCCCCGGCGCCCGCCGGATCTCCTTGTGCGATCCGCAGCCGCGATTCCAGCATCAAACAGCCGACAAGGAATTCGTCGTTCAGCGAGCACCGGCTTAGCACGATCGCCTTCTGCAAATATGCGGCGCTTGCCTCCAGTCTGTTCCACTCATACTGCAGCGCGGCTAAATCCGCATAGGCCAGCGCATTGACCGGGATTTCGTCTCCCTTTTGGATTGCGGTTTGAAACATGCCTTCCGCCCGGCGCAACTCGCCCCGCACGGCAAAAACCCGCCCCAAGAATATCAGGGACGTCAGGGCTGCATAATGATTGTCCGACGCCCGGGAGGTTTCCAGTGCTTCGGCAAGAGCTTCCTCCGCATCGCGCATCCGCCCCATATGCCAGTAGGCCAATCCCAGATTCATGGCGACGATGCCCCTGGAATTGGACGAGCTTTTCGGCAATAATTCAAGCGCCCGTCGCGAGCGATCCACCATGCGATCGTGGTCGCCCACACCGCGGGCCAAATACGCCTGTGCGGCGAACACCTCACCCAGGAAGGCGGGCATCTCCCGCGCGATTTGCTCCAAGCGCTCCAGCAACGGAACCGCCGCTTCAAACCGGTCCGCCAAAAGCAGCGGCCAGCAATAATCGAAACACAATTTGGGATCGGAAAGCAGGATCTCTTCCGGCAGCGATTGAAACCAGCCGAGCAGCGTCAGCACTTCCCCGCTTTTTAGAAGATCCGGGCTGATGCGTTGTATGAGTGACCCGGCCCGCCGCCAATCCCGGGCGGCCAACGCATGCCGGATGGCATCGGCCGTCAAACCCTGATCCTCAAACCAGCCTCCGGCCCGGCGGTGCAGATGCGCTTCCTCATCCGGATGGGAAGCCCGAAGGCGGTGTCGCAACAACTCGGCGAACAGATGGTGATACCGGTACCAGAGCCGGGATTGGTCCATGGGAACAATAAACAGGTTGGATTGTTCCAACGCTTCCAGCAACTCCCGGCTGACGGTTTTTTCCATAAGCACATCGCACAGCGGCGCGGAAAAACGATCGAGGATCGACGTTTTCAGGAGAAAATCCTTCAGATCGGGAGACTGCCGCTCGAATACCTCTTCTATTAAATAATCCAGGATGAAGCGGGAGGATCCGGTAAAGGCCTGGATGAAACCGGATACGTCATCCCGTCCCCGCATGGAAAGCGCGGCCAGCTGCAGTCCCGCGATCCAACCCTCGGTGCGTTGGTCCAGTGCGGCGATTTCACTTTCGGCGACCGGTATCCCCATTACCCGTTCCAAAAATTCTGCGGTTTCCGATACGGTGAACCGCAGATCCTCCTGGCGGATTTCCAATACCTGCCCGCTTGCCCGCAGACGGGGGATCGGCAGCAGGGGATCCTCACGCGTGGTGATGACCAAATGAAGCATTGCGGGCTGGTGATCCAGAATGAAGGCGAGCCGCTGGTGGATGGATGGCATTCGGATGACCTGGTAATCATCGAGGACCAGGAGGATCGGCCGGGGGACGGCGGTGATCTCGTTGAGCAATGCCGTCAACAGGATTTCATCCGGAGGAGGCTGAGGTGCATGAAGCATTGCCGACGGCGTCTGCCCGATCTCCTCATGGAGGTTTCCCAGCGCGGCGATCAGGTAAGTGATGAACCGCCGGGGGTCGTTATCGGCTTCGTCCAACTGGAGCCAGGCTGACTTAATCCTAAGCGGTAGGCCGGTGGAGGATCCCTCCTTTTGGCAGGGAACAGGTTGAACATCGATAGTTCTCCCACCGCCCTTTTCGCTTGGCTCCAGCCATTCCGCGATCAGGGTGGTCTTGCCGTATCCGGCCGGAGCGGATACCAAGGTCAGTTTGCGTGAAAAACCGCCTGCCTTAATGAGGTTGTTGTCCAGCAGCTGGATAAGACGCGGTCGCGGAACGATATCGGACCGGATGGAAGGAAAGAAGAATTTGGTTGCCAGCAGGGGAGTGGACATCCGCCTCACTGCGTTTTCTGTTCTTAGAGATTGGCCGAATCGCCGCGCCCGGCCCCGCGTAGTGATTCATGCGGGTGCCCGGGCCGGTGGTGCGCGCCCGCATTCATTTTACACGGACAGACCTCCAGGTAAAACTTCCTCTTCTTCCGGCGAGAGTCAATCCACGGGTTCGATACGCATGCCGTTCGCATCGCCCGCTCCGGTATTCATGCCGCCATCCGGGTTTTTGGTCAGCATTTCCAGCAATCCATTCGGATAGAGGATCGCTTTGCCCCCGGAAAATTCCGAGACCGGCTTCCACATCGCCGGGAATTGCGATTCATTATCCTCTATACATGTGGCGAATTCCAGGTCGTATAAAGCACGGTTGGCAAAATCCGCTTCGAAGACAAAGACGATCTCATGCCAGGGCCGGCCTTCATGCGTGAAGAGGTTCTCCAAAACGCCGATCGGCCTGAGGTTGTCCAGTTCTGCGGAAAGTTCTTCCCGCAATTCGCGCCGGACGGCAACCTCGCTGCGTTCCCCGAACTCGATCGCCCCACCCAGCGGCCGGTAGAAGGTCTCCCCTTTGATGGTATCGTGCCCTTCAAATACAAAAATGTCCCCGCGCCTCCGGACGACGCAAATGGATATGGGACGAATATTTCCAGGCTTCATGTTTTTCATTTCAACTTTTCCGTGTGGGGATATTTTTCGATGACCGGCCGTTTCGGATTCCGATGCTTCGTTTCACAATTATTCAGCTTGGCGTCCACTGCTTCAATCTGCCCAGCGCCTCTTCCACCCGCTCCGTCGGCGTTCCGACCGATATCCGGACATAGCCTTCGCCTTCCCCGCCGAAGAAGGTGCCCGGCGAGAAGCACACGCCGGTCCGCTCCAGCAGCGAATCCGCAAACGATTCGGCGGTAAACCCCTGCGGAACGGGCGCCCATATATAAAGCGACGCCTTCGGCGGATCGGCACAGATGCCGATTTCGGCCAGCCCTGCAACAATCCGGTCGCGGCGTTTGGCGTAAACAGCGTTCCGCGCGCCAAGCCAGGTTTGATCCCCGCGCAAGGCCGCTTCGCCGGCCGCGGTGATGGCGGGGAAGATCCCGGAATCGATGTTGCCTTTCACCTTGCGCATGGCGGAAACCGCAGCCGCTTTCCCGGAGAGGAATCCCAACCGCCAGCCGGCCATGTTGTAGGTTTTGGAAATCGAACTGAATTCTACGGCGTAATCCCGGGCGCCCGCCAGCTCGAGGATGCTCATCGGACGGTATCCATCATACGCAACATCACAATAAGCGGCGTCGTGTATGAGGAGAATATCGTTCTGGCGCGCCAGCTCCAGCGCCCGCTCGTAAAAATCCCGCCCGGTAACGGCGCCGGTCGGATTGTTCGGATAGTTGATCCACAGGATCCGCGCCCGCCGGATCATGTCCGGCGGGATGGAATCCAAATCCGGAAGGAAATTATTTTCACGCCGGAGGGGAAGCGGGTAGACCTCGGCGCCGGCCCATTCCGCCGCCACCCGGTACACCGGGTAGCCCGGATCGGGCACCAGGGCGATATCCCCCTCCTGCAGAAGCGCCTGCGTCAGATGAAAGATACCCTCTTTGGATCCGAGCAGCGCGGTGATCTCCCGCTTCGGATCGAGCGCAACATCGAAGCGGATCCGGTAATACTCCGCAACCGCCGCGAGGAGTGAGGGGGTTCCATATCCAAACGCCGGGTAGCCGTGTGTTCCCGGTTCGCGCACGGCTTTTTCCGCCGCGGCAAGGATGTGCTCCGCCGGCGGCATGTCCGGCGAGCCGATGTCCATCCGGATGACGTCGACGCCGCGCGCTTTCAGCGCCGCGAGTTTTTCGGCGATGCGGGCGAAAGGATACGGTTTCAGGTTTTCAACGCGGCGGGTGAGATGCATTTTCGGATCAACCTATACGATTAAGCCGGACGAGCCCCGCCCCGGATTCGCCGTGGCGGAGCCGGGGCAGCCCGCGTTATTCGCGGGCGTATCGAGACCGAAACAACGTACGGTGGCCTCGCCCGCCCTGGTCTGGCTGAGCCAGGGATACGCACAAACCGCTACTCAACTACCTTTTTAATATCGGCCGCTTCGGTAATTGAATCCGGAATTTCTTGGGCAGTTGCCGCAACTTCCACCGGCACGTCCACCGGCGGGCTATCCGCCCGGCGGACGGTTTGCAGCGCGGTGATCGCCACTTCCAGCATCGGGCGGTCCGGCTCGCGGGTGGTCAGACGCTGAGTCCACACACCGGGCGCGGCCAGGATCCGTTTGAGGGTTTTGTTCTTAACCGCCGCGGAGAAGCGAAGGTATTCGTACCCGAAGGCGACCAGGACCGGAATACCAAGCAGACGGGTTAGCATCTTCAAACCGAACGGCATCGATCCGGTAAACGAAAACAGGATCACCGCCAGCACGCCGACCGCGATAAGAAATGAAGTGCCGCAGCGCGGATGCTCCTTCGGGAACAATTCCACCGACTCGGGCGTGAGCTCGGCGCCGGCTTCGAACGCGGCGACGGTCTTATGTTCGGCGCCGTGATAAGCGAACACGCGCGCGATCTCGGGGATGCGCCCGACCAGCACAAGGTAGAGGAGCAGCAGGACCAGTCGGATGACGCCTTCGGTCAGGTTGCCCGCCATCGCCGGCAGCCAGGCGGGGAGCGCCGAGTTCCGGCCGATCGTTTCGGTCGCCAGGGAAGCCGCGTTCACGGTCACATTCGCCGTTCCGGCGGAGGACGCAAGGAGGCTCTCCATCCCCTGCCCGATCGCCGCCGGCAGAAGGAAGAACACGCCGACGAGTATCGCCAGCGCGAACAGGATAGTCCAAATCCACTCGCCGCGGCTGATGGGTTTCTCGCCCTGCGCCTGCGCGGAAAACTCGAGGCTCTGCCATCCGAGCCCGAGCGTATCCCAGAGGAGAAGGACTCCGCGCAGGACGGGAATCTTGGTGATGCGGCTCTGGTAGATGCCGCCAAGCGGCTTGATATCGGTTTGGATGGTTCCATCGGGACGGCGGACGGCGACCGCCATCATCCGCTTGCCGCGCATCATCACGCCTTCGATGACCGCCTGGCCGCCATAGGAAAAAGAGTCATTGCGGGCGACCCCTTCACTCCCCTCAGGGCGGGCTCCGGGAGCGAAGCCTGCCCTGTGATCCGTCAGGGCAATCTCCTTCTTCCCTTCGATAATGGTCCGTTGGTTCGTCATGCCGCTCCCTGGGATGATCGGGATTCGTTATTCCGCGAGTCTATCGCCAATTTATTTCGCGAGCTCATAAAAGAACCGGATGTAAGCCTCGACCCCGCGCCAGAGGGTGGGCAGATGCAATTTTTCGTTCGGCGCGTGCAGGTTGTCGTCCGGCAGGCTGATGCCCATCATGATCGACTCACGGCCGAGGATCTCCTGGATCCACGAAACGACCGGAACGCTGCCGCCCTCGCGGGCGAACACCGGGCGCACGCCGAACGCGGCTTCGAGCGCGCGGATCGCGGCCTGCATCGCCGGCGTGTCGCGGCGGACGATCCCCGCCGGACTGCCCGCCAGATCCGTCACTTCCCAATTCAACCAGGCCGGCGCGCGCCGGCGGAGATACTCCTCGAATTGCTCCTTCACCCGTTCGGGTTTCTGGTTCGGCACCAGCCGCATCGAAATCTTGGCCATCGCCCGCGCCGGGAGAACGGTTTTGGATCCTTCACCGGTAAACCCCGCCAGCAGCCCGTTCACCTCGAGGGTCGGGCGCGCGCCGATCCTTTCAACGACGGAGTAGCCCTCTTCGCCGGTCACGCCCCGCGCGGTGGCCTGGGTCATGAAATCCCTATCCGTCCACGGCACGCGCGCAAGTTCCGCGCGTTCATCGGGCTCGATCGGCAGCACGTCGTCGTAGAAGTGCGGGAGCGCGACCCGTCCCTGCGGGTCATGCATCCCCGCGATCAGTTCGGCCAGGACCTGCCCGGCATTCGGAACCGCACCGCCGAACAATCCGGAATGCAGATCGTGCTCCGCCGTCTCCACCCGCAGTTCGAAGTAAGCCAGTCCGCGCAATCCGTAGACCAGCGTGGGAAGGTCCGGGGTGAGGATGAGCGTATCGCAGTTCAGCACCGCATCGCATCTCAGGAGCTGCTTGTGTTTTTTAAGCGCGTCGGCCAGGTGGGGTGACCCAACCTCTTCCTCCCCCTCGAAAAGCACTTTCACATGCACCGGCAGCGTGTCCGAAGCCTGGATGGATTCGATCGCGGCCAGGTATGCCATCAGCGGACCCTTCATGTCCGATGCGCCTCTGGCGTAGAGGTTATCCCCGCGCACGGTCGGGGAAAACGGCGGCGTAACCCATTCCTCGAGCGGTTCAGCCGGCTGGACATCGTAATGCCCGTAGA
Organism: Anaerolineales bacterium; assembly: GCA_049684495.1. Taxonomy (GTDB): domain Bacteria; phylum Chloroflexota; class Anaerolineae; order Anaerolineales; family RBG-16-64-43; genus JAFGKK01. The sequence continues at coordinate 25,194 of JBAVFZ010000459.1, forward strand.
GCAGCAAGACCGGCGCATTCGGATTGGCGTGCGCGCGCTCCGCATACACGATCTGCGGCCCGTCCATCGGCAGCAGGCGGGCCTCAAAACCGAGTTTCAGGAGCCGGTATAGAAGCCATTCCGCCGCCCGCTGGGTTTCCGAAGCGTACTCGGAAAACGTCGAGACGCTCGGGATCTGGAGCAGATCCTGCAGATCGCGCAGGAAACGCTCCCGATTGTTCCGCGCAAAGGCGATCGCTTTGTCCATCGACATGGGCTGCCTACCTCCGCCCGACCATGGCCGAGAGAATCGTTCCGAAGGTTCCGATGGTCAGCAGGGTCAGGATGATCATCGCCGGAGGGAGCCCCCTGCCGGACGAATTGGTGACCAGCGGCTGGAGCGTGATCGTTGGAGCCGGCGTGGCGGGGGTGAAGGTCGGGAGCCGCGTGGGAAGCACCGAAGAAAATTGCGCGGCAAAGGTCGGATCGATCGTGGGCTGGTTCTTGGGGATGGCGGTCGGCGGCGGGTTGACGATCGGCAGATCCTCGGTGCCGTAATGCATGATGACAAATTCCGAATTCACCCAGGCCACTCCGCCCGGCGCCGAAGCATAAAGAATTTGGATCCACAGCCCGGCTTTCGATTGTCCGACCGCCTTGCATGTTTGCCCCATGACCAGGAGGCCGACGATCTCGTAATCCGAAGCATTCGGCCCGGCGCGGAGATTGACCTGATCGACGTTTCCTTTACAGCATTCGACGAAGGGTGGATCGAGTTCGTCACCGCCCGTCCCCTGGGCTTGCGCCTCAACCGGAAGCAGAAAAATAATCCCAAGCCCGAGGCAGGCGAATACAGCCGGCCAAAAAAGGGGACCCCGCCGGTATGAAAAACGTAAAGACGATTTTAGTAAATGCTTTTTCAAATTCATTCTTTCCCCGCCGGCCGCCGCTTCCCGTTTTTTCGATCCATTCCCGCGCGGCGCCCCGAAGTGCGCTGAGGGTATAATGGTTTCACCCCGCAAACCGGAGTGACGGTATGCCTTCTGGCGAGAGCATTCTTCCAAGCCCATACATCCAGCTTGCCACCGCGCTCGGCGGAGCGATCCTCGCCGCGACCTGGCTCAGCCTTATCCTCTGGACGGTGCGGGATATCCGCGCCCGTTCGGACGACCGCCTGGCCCAGATTCTCGCCGTCACGGCCGTCGCCCTGCTCACGATTCCCGGCCTGCTGCTCTACCTCCTCCTGCGCCCTTCGCGAACGCTTGAGGAAGCGTACCAATCCAGCCTGGAGGAGGAAGCGTTGATCGCCTCGCTCGCCGGGCGCCTGACCTGCCCCGGCTGCGGCCGGCAGGTGGAACACGACTGGCGCATCTGCCCGGCCTGCTCGACTGTCCTGCGCAAACCCTGCACCGATTGCGGCCGGATGCTCGATCTCACCTGGAACGTGTGCCCGTATTGCGGGACCGCCACCGCCGCCAAGGAAACCGAACCGGCCAACGAAACCGAAATCTAGAGCCGGTCATTGCGAGCGTCCAAAGGGCGCGAAGCAATCTCCCTCTACTTCGAAAATCGCAGATTGCTTCGTCGCTTCGCTCCTCGCAATGACTGGCATTACCCCAAGCCGCCGTTGGTGAACGCGAATTTCCCCGCGTAGTGGGCTTCATCGCCCAGCTCCCGCTCGATCCGTAGCAATTGGTTGTATTTCGCCACCCGGTCGCTGCGTGCCGGCGCGCCGGTCTTGATCTGGCCCATGTTCATCGCCACCGCCAGGTCGGCGATCGTCGAATCCTCGGTTTCGCCCGAGCGGTGAGAAGTAACGGCGCGCCAGTTGGCGCGGTGGCAGATCTCGACCGCTTCCATCGTTTCCGAGAGCGACCCGATCTGGTTTAGTTTCACCAGCAGCGCATTGGCGGCCTTCTCGGCGATCGCCTTGCGCACGCGCTCGGGGTTGGTCACCAGCAGGTCGTCGCCCACGATTTGCAGGGTCGATCCCGTCTTCGCCACCAGCGCCTTCCAGGAATCCCAGTCGTCCTCTGCCAACCCGTCCTCCAGGCTGATAATCGGGTACTTCTTGACCCATTCCAGCCAGAAGGCAACCATCTCCTCGCCGGTGAGTTTTTTCCCTTCGCGGCGCAGGTTGTAGGTGCGGGTCTTGTCGTCGAAGAGTTCCGAAGCGGCCGGATCGAGCGCGATGAAAACCTGTTCGCCGGGTTTGTAGCCGGCCTTTTCGATCGCGGTCAGGATGACTTCGATCGCTTCGACGTTGGATTTTAACGCGGGCGCGAACCCGCCTTCGTCGCCGACCAGGGCGGTATAGTTCTTTTCCCGCAGCACGCCGCGCAGCGCGTGATATATCTCGGACGACCAGCGCAGGCCTTCGCGGAACGAGGTGGCGCCGACCGGCATGACCATGAATTCCTGAAAGTCGGTGGATTGCCAGCCGGTATGCGCGCCGCCGTTAAGTATGTTCATCATTGGCACCGGCAGGACGTGGGCGAAGACTCCGCCGAGATAGCGGTAGAGCGGCATGTGCAGCGACGCCGCGGCGGCCTTGGCCACCGCCAGGCTCACCCCGAGGATCGCGTTGGCGCCCAGCTTCGACTTGTTCGGCGTGCCATCCAGCTCGAGCATGGTTTTATCGATGCCGCGCTGGTCGACCGCCGCCCAGCCGAGGAGCGCCTCGGCGATCGGATGGTTGACGTTTTCGACAGCCTTCAGGACGCCCTTGCCGCCGTAGCGGGCGGCGTCCTTATCCCGGAGTTCGAGCGCTTCGTGCGTTCCGGTGGACGCCCCCGAGGGTACCGCCGCCCGCCCCCAGGAACCGTCGGCCAGGGTCACCTCGACCTCGACCGTCGGATTGCCCCGTGAATCGAGTATCTCAAGCGCGTTAATCTGTTCAATCGTCGTATCCATATCCTTCTCCAGAATTTGAGATTGTTTTTTTCGTATGCGTTCCGCCCCCTATTCTGCGAGCGGTGATTATACCGCAGGGGATACACACAAAAACATGGGGATTCGATGAATACATCGGGGGAGAATTGGACAGGATTTACGGGATTATTCAGGATTTCCGGATTGTCTGGAGATTGTCCAAACAATAGAATCGGTTATTTGATATGAAGGTGTTGAGCCGTATAAAAAAAGTGGCTGCCCAAAACCGAAGGCTGCCTGTCCCGAGGGAAAATGGGATCTTGTCCGCGCCTGGTATTGCGGAGCAATCCGGCTTGGGTCTGGTTCATGATCCGGGATGAAGGCGAAGCACGGGTGTTCTCAGCGGGGATCCAGGCTGAAGTGATCCTCCTGCCCGCGCGCAGCTTCCCGGCTCGTGTTTGATTTATGAGCCGGGATTTTTCGCGAGCGCAGGCGCGGGCATGACAATTTGGTATCGCGAGCATGGTTTATAATCCTCTCCAACACGGTTCCATCGAACTCCATCTTGACCGCATTCAGGAAGGCGCACGGTGCCGATCGCCCGAATCATCCTCCCCATCCCCCTGCCGGATTTTGTCTACCGCGGGTTAAAAAACCTCCGCGACCGGTTTCGTCAACCGGAAGCGCCAAAACACGCCGCCGCCGTCCGCGAGCCGAACCTCGAAGGCGACCGCGACATCGAATGGACCTGGGTCAGCGCGAACATGCCCGCCGGACCGGGCCGCGCGCTCGATTTCGGCACGGGGGAAAGCAACCTCGCCTTCGAAGCCGCACTGCGCGGCTTCCGCGTCACCAGCATCGACCTGACCGTCAAGACCCGCTTCTTCACGCATCCCGGCGTCCGCTACCTGCAGACGGATTTGTTGGATATGCCGCTGGTAAAGGAATCGCTGGACTTGGTCATCAACTGCTCGACGGTCGAGCATGTCGGGCTTTCGGGGCGCTACGGAGTATCCGAAAAGCGTCCGGACGGCGATCTGGCGGCGATGCAAATACTGCATAGAGCGATGAAGCACGGCGGAAAAATGCTGCTGACGATTCCGGTCGGAAAAGACCAGGTGTTCGATCCGCTCTGCCGCGTCTATGGCATGGAACGCCTCCCGCGTCTGATCGCGGGCTTTTCTATTTTAAAGGAAGAATACTGGCGCAAGGCGGGCTCGAACCTGTGGACACCCTGCACCCGGTCGGAAGCCCTGGCGTATCAGGCCAGCGCCGGATCGTGGAATTATCTGGAAAATATTTACGCATTGGGATGTCTGGTGCTGAAGAAAACCGGTCGGTGAATACAGTAAAAACGAGTAATCCCAATCGGATTTGTTAATTTATTCCGGAAATATATATTTCAAACCACAAAGACACGAAGACACAAAGAAATTCTAAAATCCCTCAGTGTCTTCGTGTCTTTGTGGTTAGTAATAGGTTTTCCAATTTTCAAAAACACTGTCAGCTTATTATCCTTTAATTTTCAACAGAATTGTCTCATGCGGCTGGACGCGCCGGACCATTTCCTTGGTGAAATCGGCGATGTCTTCTCCGGCCCAGATATTTCGGACCAATTTCGGTTCGTCCGTCAGGCCGATATCCCCCGCGGAAAGGCGCATGTCCTCGCCCCGCGATCCGCGGTTGATCAGCGCGACGGCGGTGGCGCCGTCCATCAGCGGCTTGTTCCAGACTTCACAGCATCCGAAACGTTTCATGCGCCGCGCGGGCTTGCCGAGCGGATCCTGATTGACCGCCAGCACCTCTCGGTTGAGGAGCAGTGCCGCCGTGTCCGGCTCCAGCCTGCGGATATCGCAACCGGCCATCAGCGGCGAGCAGGCCATGCACCACATCGACATGTGGGTTTGGTATTCGACCTGCGACATGCCGACGCCGGAGATCTGACCCTTCCCCTTGAGGCCGACGATGAGCATGTCGAGGTCGTTCCAGCCGCCGGGCCCGCCGAACGCGGCCAGATCGGCCGCCAGGTCGATCGCCACATCCACCCCGATCGCATATGTCTTCCAGTCCTCCATCCACAGGTTGACCCAGCTGTCGTACACATCGCCGGAGACGCGCCACATGTGCCCGCCCGCCTTCCGGCCCCAAACGTGGGGCGCCCTCCCGCCCCATTCGCAGAGCGAGAAGAGAAATTCGCGCCCGGTCTTCCGCAGAGCATCGCCCATGCGCGTGTAGCGTTCGATCGCGGTCGCCTGATCTTCCGGCGCGTTGCAGTAATCGTATTTGAGGAAATCGATCCCCCACGAAGCCCATAATTTCGCGTCCTGCTCCTCAAAACCGAGGCTGCCGGGATACGACCCGCAGGTTTTATCCGCGGCGTCGGAGTAGACCCCGATCTTCAATCCCAGGCCATGAACGTGGTCGGCGAGCGCTTTGATCCCGTTCGGGAACCGTTCCGGGTCGGGGATCAGATCGCCGTGGCTGTCGCGCCCGGTTTTTTGCGACCAGCAATCGTCGATCACTAAGTACCCATAACCGCAATCCTTCAGGCCGGAGGAAACCATCGCTTCCGCCGTCTCCCGGATCACGGTTTCGTTTACCTTGTGGCCGAACATGTTCCACGAATTCCAACCCATCGGGGGCGTGGCGGCCAACGGCTTCGAATCGGGATTCATAAATCCTCCATAAATTATAGATATTCAAAATCCATGCGTTTGAAGAAGAAGATTATAGCGGATTATCGCCCCTAACCTCCCATCCCCCATCCCCTTCCCTTAAGGGAAGGGGATGGG
>JBAVFZ010000460.1:0-5297 GCA_049684495.1 Anaerolineales bacterium
TGACGGAACTGCCCTATCTTCTGGAAAAACACGGGGCGGAAAAGATGGATTAGCCATCCGTTCCCCCGGCCGGCAATCCACGCCAAAGCCCTACCCATACCGGAAATACCGGAGATTCGGGCACGGAACCGGCAGGCATGTCAAAATGCCGTGGCTGGCATATAATCAATTGACCCATCCCGCGAGGGATGGTTCATCGGCAAGGAGAATATCCCATGACCCGCAACCTGTTCGAACAGCAACTCCACCGCCTGCAGGACGAAATCCTCGAATTGGGATCCTCCGTCGACAAATCGCTGCTCGAGGTCGTCGTCGCCCTCCGGCGCCGGGATCTGGCGGCGGCGCGCCGGCTGGAAGCGCACGATGAGATCATCAACAAGAAGCGGTTCGCGATCGAGGAAGACTGCCTGACCCTGATCGCCACCCAGCAGCCGATGGCCCGCGATCTGCGGATCCTAGCCGCGATCCTAGAGGTGATCACCGAACTCGAGCGGATGGGGGATTACGTTAAGGGAATCGGGCACATCATCACCATGCTCGGGCCCGAACCGCTCCCGCCGGATCTGCTGGATCATTTTGATTCGATGGCGTCCCTGTCCACCAAGATGCTGCGCCGTTCGCTGGACGCCTTCATCGCCGGCGATGCCCGGGCGGCCAAGGCGATCCCGGCCGGCGATGACGAGGTCGACAAGCTTTACAACCTGGTCTACCGTGAACTGCTGAAACAGATGATCGCCAATCCCGATTCCATCGACCACGCCACCCACCTGCTCTGGGTGGCCCACAACCTTGAACGGTTCGCGGACCGGGTATCCAACATTTGCGAACGCACCTTGTTCTTCGCCACCGGCGAGATGATGGAAATCCGTTCCTCCGACGACGAGACCGGGCATGCCCTCGACCGGATCCCGGACGGCGAGTAACCCCGAAAAGCGATGACACGCCGCAACGGAACCGTTGCGCTCATCGGTATCTTCCTCTTGCATCTGGCGTGCGCCTCCGCGGCGACCACCGCCACCCCGATCACAACCCCCAAAAGCCGGATGGAGATGATCCCCAGCGGCAATCCGAAAGGATCGCCGGAGACGGATTACTGGCCGCCGGAAGCGTCCGATGGCTGGAGCAAACCCGTTCCTCTGGAAGGGCCGATTAACACGGCCGGGGGTGAAGACAGCCCGTTCGTCACACCCGACGGCAACACGCTGTATTTCTTCTTCACGCCGGATGTCAACATCCCCGTCCAGCAACAGGTGGGCGACGGCATAACCGGGATTTGGATGAGCCGGCGTCAGGCTGACATGTGGGGTGAACCGGAACGGGTGCTCTTGACCAACCCTGGAAAGCAGGCATTGGACGGCTGCATATTCGTCCGCGGAGACCGGATGTACTTCTGTTCGATCCGCGCCGGGAACACGCGCGAGATCGAATGGTATTACGCCGCCTGGAAAGACGGCGCCTGGCGGGACGTGGCCAATGCCGGCCGGTGGATGAACGGATTGGTCGAAATGGGCGAGATGCACATCACCGCCGGTTACCGCGAACTTTACTTCGCGTCGAAGCAGGCCGGCGGCCTGGGCGGATTCGACCTGTGGGTTGCGGCCGCGACGGCCGACGGCTGGGGCGAACCGGTCAACCTCGGACCGTCGGTGAACACCGCCGGGGACGAGAACCGCCCGTTCGTCACCGAGGACGGCACGGAACTCTGGTTCGATTCCGCCAGCCGCAGCGGGAAGGCGGGGCCCTCGATTTACCGCTGCCTGCGGCAAAAAGACTCTTCGTGGGCCGAATGCCGCGAAATGTTCTCCGTCTTCGCCGGAGAACCCAACCTGACCGGCGACAGCCGGACTCTGTATTTCATCCACCATTTTTATTCCGCCGACCTAAAAACGATGATCGAGGCGGATATATATGTTTCTTATAGACTTTAAGTTATCTTTCCAGAGTGCCTTGATCCTATAGACCAGGTCGGATCGGCTCATCGGAGGTCAGGATGATCAGCATCCATCGGATCCGGAGGGTCATTTCTGTTCTACTCCCCGCCCTGTTCCTTTTTTCCTGCAATCTGCCTTCATCCAAGCCGGTCCAATCCCCCGCGCCGGTAACACCCAGCAACGGGGTGGCCGTCGCCACCGAAACGAAAGCCGGGGCGGCCGGGACCGCAGAACCATGTGGAAGTTCAGCGGACGGCGCGCTGCGGGTTTGCTTCCTCGACCTGTCGGACGGGCAAACGATCGCCGCCACTCCGGGTGAGCCGGTCCGCATCTCGGCCGTTGCCTCGGGCGCCGTTGTGGCGGGAATCTCCCTCTCCACCGACGCGGGCGGGTACGCCCAATTTGTCGCCAACGCCGCCAATACGGATCCCTTCCGCGCGGATTTTTCCTGGACCCCGGCGCTGGGAGCCGGGACGTATCCATTAACTCTGGAAACGCTGACGGCGGATAAATCCGAAGTGGCGTCCGTCATCCTGTCGGTCAAGGTGACGGGCCTGGCGGCCGTCTCGCCCTCTCCCACCAGCGACCCGAACGCAGTGCCCGCCGAAATGGAAAACCAAGTAATAGAAATTTTCAGCAAAACGTTCGGGGTCAACATCATCGCTCCCGCCATCGCACGAAAATACCGCGAGGGCGTGGAGGATCCCTGGATCAGCACCGCCTACATCGGGGATGAATTCTACGAAGTGGAGGTTTTTCCTGACGGACACTCCGAAAACTACATCAATCCAATTTTTCCCAACACCAACATAGACTTCAAGAAATCCCTGTTCAAGGAGCCGGTCTGCCGCCCGGCGGGCGTGTATTCCATGCTGGTCGTGTTCCTGGATTTCGGAAATATCGCGGCCGGCAAGGATGAGATCCTGAGCGACTTGGAGGCGGCCGCCGCAACCGTCAACGGCGATTATGCCGCGTACCCTTCCGCCGGCCCCGGATCCGCACCGATCCTCGAGATCCGCCCCACCGGCGTGGTGATCCCGGTTCCGAAGGAGGTCAAGGGAAAATTAATCACCCCGGCCCAAATCCATACCTTTTCGGGATTGGATCCTTCGACTTTCCAATGGGTCACACAGGTCGATCTGGATACCGCGAGCACATTCCGGCTATCCAGCGGCACCATGGCGACCACCTCATTCGGATATGCTTTTTCCGGATGCCCCGCGACCCGGTCGACGGTGAATATCCAGGTGACGATCGACTCCCGGAACCAGCTGGCGGGGCCGGACAACCGTCTGGCGGATACGCTGCTCTCGCATGAGGTGTTCCATCTCTTCGGCTATCCGGCTTCCCACCTCTGGCCATGCATCAGCAACGTATCGCAGACGGACCGCGGCGACGAGTGCGTGAATACCAACATCCCCGCGCTGATGCTGGGTTGGGTGGACGTGGACGGCGACGGTGTGCCGGAGATCTTGGATCCGACGCCGTACGGGATCATGAATTCATAATCAGACCGAGGCGGTTGGATGTAACCCCGGCGAGCACTTGGCCGGGGTCCATGCCTGTTGAAGGAAATGCGATATCGACACATGGATGCCGGCCAGAAACACGCCGGCATGACGATTATTTCCGACGCGGTCCGTCATCCCCGCATGATCTTGGCGGGGACCGCGTCGGTCTGGTTCACGGTCTTGACTCGCTTCCGGGACTATGTTATAAACATCACAATCTCATAAATCGAAAAACTTAGACGAGGAAAAGCCGTCCCGAAACCGGGCACAGCGAATCGGACAGGGTTGCACCCCTGGTGGAAGTCCGATCCCAGCGCGGGAACGGCAAGCGCCTCCGAGTTTTTCAGACCAAAGGGTTCCTACCCCGGTAGTCTGAAACGGACCTGCAACCGTTACCTCAGCAGAAGGCGCGGCGACGCGCCCCAAAGAGTGGGACCATCTCGGCAATAGATCCGGCTGCCGGAAGGTCTCCCAAGTAGGGTGGCACCACGAGAGCTCCTCTCGTCCCTTCGGACGGAGGAGTCTTTTTATTCCCATACCCCAAGCGCCGGGTCACAAGAAAAAGGAGAGAGACCATGACCATATACACGGATGCCAACACCAAGCGGGTCTGCAACTTCGCGGCCGGCCCGGCCGTCCTGCCCCAGGCGGTTCTCGAAAAAGCGCGCGATGAGATGCTGAATTACAACGGGAGCGGCATGTCGGTCCTCGAAATGAGCCATCGCTCGGCCGCCTTCGAGGACATCATCAGCCGGGCGGAAGCCGATATGCGCACCCTCTACGGCATTCCCGCCAATTACAAAGTGCTGTTCCTGCAGGGCGGCGCCAATCTGCAGTTCGGGATGATCCCGATGAACCTGCGCGGCAAGGATGTGCCGATCGACGCGGTCCTCACCGGCAACTGGTCCAAAGCCGCAATCAAGGAAGCCAAAAAGAGCGGTCCGGTTAATATTGCCGCGACGACCGAGGCGACCAATTTCAACCGCATCCCCGCCCAGAATGAACTCAAGCTGGATCCGAAGGCGGCCTACCTGTATTTCACCTCCAACGAAACCATCGGGGGCGTGGAATGGCAGACCGAGCCGGTTCCTCCGGACGGGGTCCCGCTGGTGTGCGACGCCTCCTCGGATTTCGTCAGCCGGCCGCTGGACATCTCCAAGTACGGGCTGCTGTATGCCGGGGCCCAGAAGAACGCCGGGCCCGCGGGCGTCGCGGTGGTGATCCTGCGCGAGGATCTGCTGGCGCGCGTCCCGGAAGGCCTGGTCTCGATCCTGGATTACAAGGTGATGGCGGAAAACAAGTCGCTCTACAACACCCCGCCCTGCTTCTCGATCTACATCGTCGGGCTGGTCGCCAAGTGGCTGCTCGACCTCGGCGGGCTGGCGGAAATCGCCAAGCGCAACCAGGCCAAGGCCGACCTGATTTATTCGGTGATCGATTCGGATCCCGGGTTCTTAAAGGGGCATGCGGAAAAGGCCAGCCGCTCGCGGATGAACCTGACCTTCCGCCTGCCCAACGAGGACCTGGAGAAGAAATTCGCCAAGGAAGCGGCGGCCGAAGGCCTTCTCGAACTCAAGGGCCACCGCTCGGTCGGCGGCCTTCGCGCCTCGCTCTACAACGCCCAGCCGATGTCGGCGGTGGAAGCGCTGGCCGGCTTCATGAAGGAATTCCGGAAGAAGAACGGTTGAGGCGGCGGGCGGAACGCACTCTCTCCTTTTCTGTACCCGGAACACAGAATGCCAAGCGCGGATGGTTTCCCATCCGCGCTTTTTTATCCACGAAGTGCCCGAAGGCGACCCGGCTATTAAATCCTCATTCCGTGGAAAGCCGGTCGAGCAGGCTGCCGATCTTCGGC
>JBAVFZ010000461.1:0-1908 GCA_049684495.1 Anaerolineales bacterium
CGCAAAAGCCCTTTCCGGCGGCATTCCTTCTCCTTTGGTTTATACCGTGGGTCTTCTATCTGGCTGCCGATGCATCCATGGAAGATTGGATAAGCAAAGTTGCCCTTACTTGGCTAAACAGTTGACCATTGGAAAAAGGACGTCGCTTCCCCGCTCCGCAATCATCCCGGCTCATGAACCAGATGCGAGCCGGGATGATCCCCTCGCTCCCCTGTAAAAAACCAGGGCGGGCCCTCGCTACCTCATCGCGCAGGTTCAAAGATCAACCCGAACTTGCGCATCCCTGCTAAGAACACGCGGAGCAAGCGCAACCAAAACTGCTCAAGAAGCAGTGGCCCGAGCAGTTTTGCTTCCCTCGCTCCGCAGACATCACCACTCAAAGAGCAGAACCGAGTGGTGATGCTTTTCGAGGGCAGGCGCGGGGGTTCCCCCCGCTGTACAGACATCACCGCTCAAAAGGCGGAACCGAGCGGTGATGCTCCCCCCGCTCGCGAATGCTTCGCATCGGCAAGTCTCCGATGCTCATCGCTCGGGGGGCGGGCGCGGAGCAGGCGCCGGCAGGCCGGAAAAATCGGACAGCGGCATGTGAATTTATTCACGCGCATTCGCGGCATGCCGGTGGATTTGTTTTCGCCATTAATCAAATACTAACTCCGGAAATCCTACAGTTGTGACACGGGCAAGAGGCGCCCTGCTTGCATCCGCAAGAAGCAAGTTATTTTCCAGGGCTCAAGGGAGGTCTAATGAAACCCGCAAGCGTTTCTTTCAAACGGATTTCGCAAAGCCATAAAAACAGGATCCTGTTCCCAGGCCTGATCCTTTCGCTTCTGATGGCGGCCTGTGCGCCCACACCGGGCGGAACCCCCACTCCCGGATCGACCCCCTCGCCGTCGGGCGATGCGCGGGCCGCCGTGCTGCAGGCGATCCAGGCTCATCTGGCCGCCGGACCTTACCGGGTCGTCGCCGCGACCACGGCCGGCGAGAATACCGTCGCGATGCACGGCGAAGTAATCCTGCCGGATAAGTTCCACCTGTTCTCGAGCGTCTCCGGCGGACCGGAACGGGAATATATCATCATCGGCTCGGCGACCTACGCGCACGTGAACGGCCAATGGACTCCGGTGCAGATCGACCTGAGCGGTTTGATCGCGAACTTCATCGACCGCCTCGATCCAACGGCGATCAGCGACGTCCTGCTGGCGGGTCCGGATGCCGTGAATGGCACGCCGGCGCTCGCCTATACGTATACCTACACCAACACTGTTGAAGGGGCGTTGATCACCAACCATGAAAAGATCTGGGTGGGAACATCCAGCGGCCTGCCGATAAAACAGGTGGTGGACGGCGAGGTGAGCGGGACCGCCTATCATTCGGAGCAAACGATAGAATACGACTCCTCCATCACCATCGCTGCGCCGGTGACACCCTGAGCGGCACGTCCGTGAGCCGCCATGAAATAGCCCGTGAATTTTTTTCCGGGAATGCGGAAAGCGCCTCCGATCGGATAACGGAGGCGCTTTCCGCATTAAGTCAGGATTTGGGGTTTGGTTCCTGGAGGCGTCCGCCAAATGAATGGTTCCCATCCGGCGAACACAGCCAGGCTCAGGACTATCGCCGAGCCGGTGGTGGAGGTTAACCACCAGACGATCGCGAACCGGACAGGCCGAGCATCCCAGGAGCGAAAACAGCTGGCCGCCCCAAATGGTGAGGAGGGAGCGGGGGATTTTGGGTTGCGGGGTGTTGGTCGCCATAGGGGGAATTATTCAAAATATCACCGCCGCGGGTGGTTCGGACGATGGCGCTTCGGACTGGAAAAGGAGGATGCAGGTGGACGAAGGAATATTTTCGAATCGGAGGAAGACCAGGCAGCAGGGGCACATATTCCGTAGAAAGACGATGAGCTGAGGG
>JBAVFZ010000462.1:0-1508 GCA_049684495.1 Anaerolineales bacterium
ACTATCTGCTCGCGCTGGGAATTCTGACATTGACCGGTGCGTTTTCTTCGAGAAGCTTTTATGACCGTCTGTATTCCGGCGGCCTCTCAACTCTCTTCCCGATGGGTGACATCCCCGCGCAAGGAAATCCAAGAAAGTTCGGGTGTGGCGTGGGAGCCTGCCTGTACATCCTGAACGGGTTGGGTTTCCTGCTTGGGAATATATACCTTTCCCTGATACCCGCCCTGGTGATTATCGTGCTCGCGTATGTGGCGGCATTTACCCAATGGTGTTTTGCGTCGACACTGTATAACGCTATTTTCCGGAAACAGGAAAAATGCTGCTGATGCTTGACGATCAATAACCACGAAGGGAGAAACATCCTCTGACCGGTGTGCCCGCAAGCAAGAAGCGGGCATTCGTTTTGGATTTATAATTGCTTCGCATACCGGCATGGCATTTCCGCGAGAATAAACGCGTGGATGCGAAAAGCAACAGCCGCAACCGCCATGGGAGGGGAACATGAACAAATGGATCCGGCGAATTGTGTGGATACTGCCGTTCAGTGTATTGTGGGCGTGTGGTATCCCGCCTGCAGCAGACGCCATTTCGAAAACCCCGATCCCCGTTGCAGCTGCGGATATAGAACCCTTGATTCCGCCAACAACCACTTTCACGGAATTGTCTGGCCCAAAAACACCCGCCCATCCCACCACGCCGACCGTGACCCTTGCCAATACGAAAACTCAAACGATTGAATCCGCCGAATCTCCGAGCAATGCCGCTCTCCCGTATGGGATTATCCGGGTGAAACTAGGAGTCGTAAATTTTGTAATTCCGTCCGGGCTGGCATCCTCCGCAACGCTCTCGACCACCACCCGCGAGGAATGGCCGGCGGTTAATCCGTCGCTTGGCCCGTTCCCGGAGCACTGGGTCATTACCCTTCATGGGTACTTGATTCCCAAGACGGACATCATTCCGGAAATCATCATCTTTCACGCCGATGAATTTGCCGAATTCGCCGACTACATCATTGAGGGGCTGCGGGAATTGCAGAGCCGGCCGAACGATCCGGTGCCTCAAACCTTGTTGATGCCCGGATTTTGCGCGCATGTTTTCAAGCTGCCTTCCCAAAATGGAATGGGATTCCGATACCTTACCCAGTTCTTCATGGATTACTTCCCGGTCAACAACGAAGATATGTTCTACTACTATGTCGGCTTATCGACCGACGGCGGCTATTACATTTCCATGCGCATGCCTGTCAATGCATCGTTCCTGCCGGCCGATAGCGATGTGAGTGCGTTGCTTCCGGAAGGAGGGATTCCCTTCCCGAAGAACGTCGATGAAGCGTCCTTCTTCGAATACGTGACGCTGGTAAATACGAAGATCAACAATACCAAGGCGGACGAATTCAATCCGTCGCTGCTCAGCTTGGATGCCCTTGCCCGGTCGATCCGGATCCAGACCTAGCCCCTAACCTCCCATCCCCCATCCCCTTCCCTTAAGGGAAGGGGATGGGGGATGGG
>JBAVFZ010000463.1:0-3377 GCA_049684495.1 Anaerolineales bacterium
GGGGTTCGTCCTCCTTCGGCAGCCGGAACCCACTACTCCGGTGCTAAAACCTTCGATTTCTGCTGGCCGCGTTGCGGCCTAGCAGGCGCCTGCTCGTCCTCGCCATCGAGCCCGCAGCACTCGCTGCGTCCGCTCGATCTGCACTTGAGGGTGACACTTGCTCCGGGCTCGAGCTCGAAACCGCCCCCAGCCCCGCCGCATTCGGCCACCCCATAGCTCACCGAACCCGCGGGAAGGGTGAAGGTGAAGGGCTGCCCGCCGGGCACCAGGAAAACGCCATCCATTCTGGTGCCGTTGACCGAGAAATCGAAGTGGAGCTCCTTGCCGTGCTGGTCAGGATCGGACTGAATGACCACCTTTCCTGTCTTACGCCCGGGCCGATTACTGTCCTCGGGACCGGCGGTGGTCTCGGCGACTTCCGACCAGCCCAGGGTCTCGCCGGTCTCCTCGTCGGCGCGCGAGGCGGCTGTGTCCGTTTGAGCTCGACTCGGCGAGGACGGTGGCGTTTGAGCCCCACCGCACCCGCTCATCCCGGCAAGTAAGCAGGCCAAGAAGGCGGCACTCACCCTGTTCATAGCGCGGGCTGACGCCCGCAACCCAAGCGGGGCTATCCGCCCCGGACCCCGACCAGGGGCATTGCCCCTGGACCCGGCGTCGGCGCCGCTACGCGCCGCTCGGCGCAGTTCGAAGGCCTGCCGCGGCTGCGATTCGGATCTCTGGGTGCTGGACAGCTGAAACGGCGTCTCTCCAAGGGTACGACAGCGGATGCAAGTCAACCTCGTGCCCAAGGAGGACGCCGTGGAGAGTTTCGTAGCACGCTACCGGTCGCTGATCACTGGGGTACTGTCCGGATTCGATCGCTTGGTCTTTCGTGGCCATCTGCTGTCGCTCATGCGCGATGGCGGGATGTTCTTCTTCCTGGACGCCGCCAAGGTGCGGTTGCTGGACTTCAAGAGCTTTGTCACCTCCACCACCGATCGGGTTAGGGAGGCGTCGCTCGCCGAGGCGCGGGAGCTTCACCGTCCCATCCAGTACCTTGAGTCGCCCACCATCAACAAGGAGGAGGTAGCCCGACAACTCCTTGCCCGGCACCCCATCAAGCAGGGCCTCATCTGCGTCCTGACAGCTCTCGAGCCGTGCATGACGTTCGAGTACCACCGCTCGCAGAATCACGACGAACGCGGCCTCCGGCTTCGGCCGGGCAAGTGCCTCCACCTGTACAAGTACTTCCTGCATCCGCGCTTCGGCTTCATGAATGCCCGCTTCCAGACCTGGTTTCCGTTCACCATCCAGATCTGCATGAACGGCCGCGAGTGGCTGGCTCGCCGGTTCGAACGTCAAGGCCACTCCGACTTCAAGCGCGTCGACAACTGCTTCACCTGGCTTGGTGACCCCGGTCTCGCTCAGCGTCTGATGGACGAGCAACTCGGCACCGACTGGCCACGAGCACTGGACGCCATCGCCCGCTCGCTCAACCCGCTGCACCGAACGATCTTCAAGCCCATGCCGATGGACTACTACTGGTCGGCCTACCAGACCGAGTGGGCCACCGACCTCATGTTCCGAGATCCGCACACCCTGTCCGAGGTCTACCCTCGGCTCGTGCGCCATGCCATGAACCACTTCAAGAGTCCCGATGTCATGCGCTTCCTCGCCCAGAAGGCCCACGGCAACTTCACCGGAGAGATCGTCACGAGTTTCAAGGACCGCGCCGAGGGCGTTCGCGTCAAGCACTGGCTGCGAGGCAACTCCGTCAAGATGTACGACAAGGCTGGCAGCATCCTGCGCGTCGAAGCCACCATCGCCGAAACCACCGACTTCAAGGTCCTGCGCCCACCGCACGATGACCCCAATGGCAAGCTCGCCTGGCGTCCGCTCCGCAAAGGCGTCGCCGACCTCCATCGTCGTGCCCAGGTCTCCCAGCGCGCGAACGACGCCTACCTCAATGCCCTGGCCGCAGTCGACGACACCACCCCGTGCGCCAAGCTTTTCGACGCCGTCTGTCGGCCCGTGATCGACCGCGGTCTCCGGGTGCGTGCCCTACGCCTCAGCGACGCCGCTGATATCGCTCTGCTCGAAGCCATCTCCCACGGCGAGTTTGCTACTTCCGGTTTCCGCAATCGCGACCTCCGCCGGCTGCTTCACCCGGCCGCCCAGAAAGCATCTCACCGCGAGCAGCGGCGTCTCTCCGCAGCCACCGGCCGCCGGCTTCGGCTCCTCCGCGCCCACGGCATCATCCGCAAGATACCCAAGACCCACCGCTACCGCCTCACTACCCGCGGCGAGCTGCTGACCGCTGCACTCTCCGCGACCCGCGCCGCCAACATCAAGCAGCTCGTCGCCACGGCCGCGTAGAAGTCCGCGTGCCGCTCGACGAGTCGCCGCAGTAGTAGATCAGAGTGCTGATCCTCGTGGAGTCTCTACTCCGACGGACGACGAGGTCCGGAGAGAGTCCGGCATCGCCTGTCGGGGTACCGAATCGCCACGAGGGGAAACATGGCCAGGCAAAATCTGCTGTTCGAATTCGAAAAGCCGAACACCGAAATCGCCACAGTTTGGGAACGCCTCACGTCTCAACAAAGGGCGATGGCAATCCCCCCCCCAACGTGCCAATGAATACGCAGGCCGGAAGTCGTGTCCCCATTGGGAGATGCAGTGCGCCTCGTCGACCACCAAGAGCGAAACGCCCGCCGTCTGGCAGAGTCCGATGAAGGCCGCCGTGGCTAGCCGCTCCGGGGTTACGAAGGCCAGATCGAGCTTGCCTCCGGTAACGTCCCGCAGGGCCGCGCGCGACTCCGCAGCTCGAAGCGTCGAATCCACTCGCACTGCGCCCACTCGAAATCGCTCGAGCTTGTCCGTTTGGTCTTCGGACAACGATACGAGAGGGCTCACGACCAGGACCAGCTTGGGCAGGTAGAGCGACGCCAGCTGATAGACCAGCGACTTGCCACCGCCCGTCGGCAGAATGCCGAAGGCATCCCGCCCCTCCAGTACAGCCTGGATAAGCTCGCGCTGGCCGGGGCGGAAAGCCTTTACCCCAAAGACCCGCTCCGCGGTGGCCTCGATCTCGGTAGAGCCGGGATTGAAAGTCACCCTCGAAACCCCCGCGAAGAACGGTCGTTTACATAGCTACATGGCGCTTGCAGCCACGGCTGGCACCGGAGGTGCCGGCGGGACTACCGAGGTTGGCTCGTCGGGCTCCGCTTCCGCCTCTTCCTCTTCCTCGACCATGCGCCGTACGTTGAGGAACCCGAGCTGGCGCAAAAGCGTGCGGTCCCTGACGGCTACCCGGCTAATCCGGCTCCACTCGAGGTAGTAGGCCCAGGCGCTCTCCTCCGCGTTCGCGAGCTCGGCGGCGACTTGTTCCTCGGTGGGCA
>JBAVFZ010000464.1:0-3014 GCA_049684495.1 Anaerolineales bacterium
CAATTCTACCGCGTGATCCTTTCCCTTCGTCCCAGTCCTAATCCTCTTGCCCCGCCTTCGCCTCGGAAAATCCCCTAGGCTCCGGCGCCCTCCCCTCGCTTTCCCTCGCTTCTCTCGGGATAGGCGCTCGAGGACAGGCTCTCCCCCTTCTCCCTTCGCTCCCCCTCGCGATGCTCGGGACAGGCGTTTAGGGACAGGCCCGTAGGGGGAAGGAGAGGGGAAGGGGTGAGGGGGTTAGGACTGTATGTAGGGGAAAGGGCAGAAATCGGTTCGTCATGCCCGAGTGATCATATCGGGCATCCAGGGATTGGAATACGTATCTCTTGGATTCCCGCCAAGACCGCGCGGGAATGACGATCGCGGTAGCGTGGTTCTATTCGACCCCGCCGATTTCCCAAAGCGTGATTTCCGGAGGGCATAGGAATCGGACCCGGGGCGCGCCCATGCCTTCCATTCCGATTCCGCGGCTGACGTAAAGGATCATCCGGTCCAGCAGGTAACGGCCGGCCTCGAAGCGTTTGCCGTACAGCGAGGAGGCGTAGACCGCGCCCAGCCCGGGGACGCGCACCTGGCCCCCGTGCGTGTGGCCGCTGAGCATAAGGTCCACACCCGCCGCGGAGGCATCCGGCGCGAGGTCGGGCGTGTGATACAGGAGGATCGTGAACCGTTCGGGAGGGGCGTTCCCCAGAAGCGCGCGCAGCTTCGGCCCGTCGACGAACGGTTTGTGCGTGCACTCCATGCCGATCAGGTCGAGCTCGCGCCCGTTATGCCGGAGTGTGACCTTTTCCCCATGCAGGCAGCGGATGTTGGCAAACCCCTCGAACAGGTGGGGCAGCACTTCGGGCTGGTCGACCGGCGGACTGCCGGGGACGGCGAACACGCCCAGCGGCGCATTCCACTCGCCGATCAACGTTCGTACGTCGGCCCACGCTTCCGGATCGAGCGTAAAAGACAGGTTGAGAAAGTCGCCGGAGAAGAGGATCAGGTCCGGCCGCAGATCGCGGATCATCCGCTGGAGTTCCGCTTCGCGCCCGGTCATCCGTTCCAGGTGCAGGTCCGCCAGGTGCAGGATCGTCAATGGCGGTCCCGGCGGCAGCTTCGCGGAGCGTAGCGCCTGGCGCACAAGCCCGATGTGGTGCGGTTCCACCCAGTAGGCGTAAATGGCCAGGAGCGTCCCCGCCGCCTGGGACAGGAAAAACCAGGGTGTCGGCAGATAGGCGAACGGGAGCCGCAGAAGCGCCATCAGCAGCGCCGGCGGTTTGGCCGGCCCGAAGGATTTTTTCGAAGCCGGCAGCGCGGCGATCAGCGCCCAATCGGAGAGGAAGAAACACAGGAGGATCGCCGCCCGGGTCCACGACCCGCGGCTGGGAATGATCGCCGTCACCAGGAGCAGCACCGCGAACACCGGCCAGGGCAGGCGCTCGATCTGCAGGGTGAGCTGGATCAGAATGTGGAAGGGTCCGCCGGTGGTGCCGGGGAACCATTTGCGGCCTGTAAAGTTGGGGGTGTTCATCGCACCCCATTCTACCAAGGGACGGAGGCGGTTGTATAATCGGCGATTACACTCTCACCTTGGCCGCGGAACGGCGGGCTGGAAAAAAACCGGAGGTTTTATGGCGCGTCTGATTTTCCCGGAGGATTTCCTTTGGGGCGCGGCGACGGCCGCATACCAGATCGAAGGAGCATGGAATAAAGACGGCAAGGGGGAGAACGTTTGGGACCGCTTTACGCACCTAAAATACCGCATCCGCAACGGGGATACGGGCGACGACGCCTGCGACCACTATCGGCTGATGCCGAAGGACGTCGCGTTGATGAAGACCCTCGGGTTGCAAGCCTACCGGTTTTCCATTTCCTGGACGCGCGTCCTGCCTCAGGGGCGCGGCCGGGTCAATCCCAAGGGCCTGGGTTTTTACGACCGGCTGGTGGATAAACTCCTCGCCGCAGGGATCGTCCCCAACGCCACCCTCAACCATTGGGATTTTCCCCAGGCGCTCGAAGATCTTGGCGGCTGGCCGGACCGGCGTAGCGCGGACTGGTTCACGGATTATGCCCGCGTTGTCTTCGACAAGCTCGGCGACCGCGTCGCGATGTGGGCCACCCACAACGAGCCGTACATCGTCGCCTTCCTCGGGTACGCCACCGGAGATTTTGCTCCGGGGAGGGCGGATTATCACATGGCCGTCCGCGCGGCGCACCATCTGCTGCTCGGACACGGCCAAACGGTGGATCTCTACCGCCAGCTGGGGCACAAGGGGAAGATCGGCATCGTCCTGGATCACCCGTTGTACCGGCCGGCCTCCGACCGTCCCGAGGATATCGCCGCCCGCAACCGGACCTTCGACGTCGGACAGGGATTGTTCCTCGAGGCGATTTTCCACGGGCGTTACCCGGAATTGCTCTCCACCTGGAGCAAATCGCTTAATCCCGATCTGCAGCCCGGGGACATGAAACAAATCTCCCGCCCCATCGACTTCCTTGGAATCAACCATTACAACACCGCGCTGATCGGATTCAACTCCCGCGGCGGATTCCTTAAAACGGCCCGCGAGGAATACAGCTCCCCGGCGATGGGCAGGAACTTCATGGGCTGGGGGATCAATCCGGAGGGAATTACCGCGGTCCTCGAAAGCGTCCGCGACCATTACGGCAACCCGCCGGTCTACATCACCGAGAACGGCACATCCCTTCCCGACAAGCCGGATGCCGGGGGATTCGTCGAGGATTGGGGGCGGGTGGAATACCTGCGTTCCTACTTGCGCGCGGTGCATATTGCCGTCGAAAGGGGCTGCGACGTGCGCGGGTATTTCGTTTGGAGCCTGATGGATAATTTCGAGTGGGCGCACGGGTATGATCCGCGGTTCGGGATCGTCCGCACGGAGTACAAAACCAAGCGCCGGATTCCCAAGCGCAGCGCGCTGTGGTACCGCGAGGTGATTCGGCAGAATGGGCTGGACGAGTGACCTCTCCTCATCCCGCTCCCCCTGCCCCTCCCCCTTCTCCTGGCATAAGCC
>JBAVFZ010000465.1:0-4776 GCA_049684495.1 Anaerolineales bacterium
ACCATCCCCACTCAAGAACCAAAATCGGGTGGGGATGATCCCTTCGTTTCGAAAACGCGCAGGTTCAAAAACAACCCGAACCTGCGCTCTTCACGAGGGCAAGCGCGTGGGCAGGCGCGGGGCAGGGCCTTGGCGAAAACCTGTTCCTGTTTTTTATGTGGAAAGGCCCTCCTAAAAGACGGATAAGTTGGAATAATAAGCCCTGCCTTGACCGGGGCGCCTTCGGAGTGCTACAATGCACCGCTTGCTGGGGGAACACCGTTGCGGGGTAGAGCAGTGGCAGCTCGTCGGGCTCATAACCCGGAGGTCCTAGGTTCGAATCCTAGCCCCGCTACCTTTTGGAACCACCGACCGCGAGGCCGGTGGTTTTTTTATAGCCCGGAGGTCGCAGATAGGAAAATTTCTTCTCGAAGGAGATTTTCCTATGAACGTCAGACCGCAAAACCTTTCGATCTCCCAGGCGATCGAAAGCCTGCCCCGGCGTGTAATTGGCCGGGGGCTTCATTCTTCACAAGAACCCCGCCTTCGGCGGGGCAGGTGCGCAAGGGTTAAGCCAACGAACGGTCAGCAGTTATAAGGATATTCTCGAACATTGGGCGGCGCGCATCGGCGGCGACACCCAAGTCCCCAGCATCACCTCGCAAGATCTGAAACGCTACCTGGTTTGGAAAACAACCGAGTACGTCCCCATCCGCAAGAACGGAAAAACGCACCCGCTTTCACCCAAAACGACACGGAATATCTACGTCACCTTCCAGGCTTTCTTCCGGTGGGTTGGCGAGGAGTTCGAGTTTCCAACACCGATGAAGGGGATCCCGGTCCCGAGGTTCGTTTCCCCTCCGATTGATCCATTCACAAAGGATGAAGTAGTTTCCCTGAAAAAAGCTTGCGTTCAAAAGCGTGAATGTTTACTGTATTGTTATAATAATTCTGTGCGCTGCGCGGCCAGCCCCCCTCTGGTCGCCGGCGCACATTTTTATACCAATTGACTTCGTATCTGGGAAGAGTGACTTTTATAAAAACAGCCCAAAACACGAACAAGTTGCAGGTAAGCTCAATGAGATAACTGGAAAGACGGCATTTTTTCAAAAAACCATTGAAATATGGCGAATATTTCTGTGACATATGACACTATTGAATGTTTTTTAAATGAAATTATACTTTTTAGACAGCCTTAATTATGGCGAACTCTATATGAAATCCAGGAGGGCGAAATGAGCTCACGTCTATTCCAAGGCAACAACTATCCCCCCGTACATTCTTCCCAATTCCGCCATCTTCGAAGAGCCATAATAAAAATAATATTCATCTCCTCCGTTTCCCTTTCCATCCTTAGAATGGCTTCCCCAGTGTACGCTCGGATTACTCAAGCCCTAACAGCCACTGGAAATACCATATCTCAAAGCTAATCCTTAGCTGCAGGCCAGCCCGCCCCGCTGGTGTTCATTGCCAACCAGGGTCAATTCGATCCTACCATCAAGTTCGAACTCAATGACAGCGGCGGATCGGCCGTCTTTACCGATGATTCTATCCTGATCGCGATTGCAAAACCGGGCGCCAATCCGCCCTGGGTAGTGGAGGCGGGACCGTCGGACGGAACCTCGCCGACGCCGCCTCCTCCGGGATCTGCGGAAGGGGAGCAGTCGGGACAGGAATTTTCCATCGTGGAGATCCATTTCGGCGGGGTTAACCCCGAACCGCAGATCGACGGGGAGAATATCCTCTCCACCCGGATCTCTTATTTCCTGGGTGACGATCCGGTGAATTGGGCAGCGGATGTTCCCGCATTCGGAAAAATCCGCTACGCGGATTTTGCGCCGGGATACGATATGGAAATAGACGGATCAAGCGGTGCTTGGGAATGGCGTCTGGCCCCGAGCGATGACCTCACCGCCCGGAGCGAACCGAATGAAAATCAGCAAAGAATTGCCTCCCTGCAAGCGGAGGGCGGAGAGGAATTGCCCGACCTGACGCTTGAAGTGGAGGGCGGAGAGGTCGGATTGGAGGACGGGAACATCGTCATCACGACCGACGCGGGTGAAATCACCCTGCCGCTGATCCAAGTTCCGCAGGATGCTCAGCCCGATGAGCCAAGCGTCAGCGGGGACACAGTGGATTCGCCGTATGAGACGGAGGATGGCGCGGAACCGGTAAACATGGCAAACCGCAGAAACAAACCGGGCAGCGGGCAGGGGGTGCAGGGATTCTTCTCCTGGATATCGACGAATTCGTATGGATCGCTGGCGAAGCCGGAGAATTTGTTGCAGGCGCAATACCAGGATGAAGAGAAGGGGGAGTTGGTTTTTTCGAGCTTCCTGGGCGGGGCGATGGACGACACCTGCGACGACCTGGCGTACGATTCGAACGGAAATTTATTCGTTACCGGGAGGGCGCCGGCGATCTGGATCCCGGAAGAAGGCACTTCGCCGAACCTCGGACCGCGGGGGAATTGGGATATTTTTATCGCGAAAATCAATCCGCAGCGGCATTTGGATTCCCTTACATTCATCGGGGGAACCCGCAACGATTTCAGCTCCGGGATCGTCCTGGACGAAAGCGGCAGCATCTACGTCACCGGGAACACCACTTCCAATAATTTCCCCATGTCACCAACGCTGCCCGCCTACAAAGGCTATCATAACAATCCATACACCTATGTCACCGATATGATCATCTTCAAGCTCTCGGGCGGCGGAGACAACATCCTGTTCGCCACCTACCTCGGCGAATCCTATACCTACGAATACGGATACGACATCGTCCACGTCCCCGGCTCGGGCGGTGTTATCTATGTCACCGGGTTTACGGATGCCCAGAGCAACGACAACGGCGTACTGGTTGGGTTCAACACCACGCTCGGAGGAGCCGCTTCGCTTCTGGTTCTGAAAAACATCGGCAATTCAAATTCGCAGGAACAGGCGCACGGGATCGCGGTCAGCCCGCTGGATAACAGCCTGTGGGTGGCGGGCCAGACCGCGCCGATAGGCGGTTCCGGAGGTTTCAATCCGGTGCCGGGTGGAGGATACGACGTTTTTATCCAGCATTATTCCGCCGCTGCGAATCCCGTGCTGCTTTCGTCGACCTTCTTCGGCGGGAACGGGGCGGATTGCGAAACGGCGGGATCGTTTAGAGAATGCGGTATTGCGGTGGATGCGGCTGGGAACGCCTACATCGCGGGTAACACCGAATCTTCCAATTTGGCGATACGCTATCCGCAAGGTGGAGGCTTCCAGGATTACGGAGGCGGAGGAGACGGCTTTACGCTGAAGGTCCACGCGGAGGCGTGCGTGGCGGGCGGCGGCGAATGCATGAAACTCGACTACTGGAGGTACCTGGGCGGCGAATCGGGCGACAGCGTGTCCTCCATCGCGGTCAGCGCCGCGGGGGACGCATACATCGCGGGGACGACGGAATCCTCCGATTTTAATACCGGATCCTTCCCGAAAGCGCTGATTCCAGATTCCACACGCAACGGGAGGGACGCATTCCTCGTGCGGCTCGCGCCGGAAGGGTATATCTCCTTCTTCACCTACTTTGGGGGCGCCAACAGGGAGCAGGCCGGCGGGGTGGCGCTGTATGAGGAGGAAGGTAAGGTAGCGCTTGCGGGGGGAACAAGCGGGACGGGGACGGGTGAATTCCCGCTTATCGATCCGGTTGACAGCACCAAGATTTCGGAATGGGAGGGATTCGTCTCGGAGTTCACAGTACCGGCGTGGGGACAAATCGGCATAGTTGTCACCTCGCCGACCGATTGGGCTGCGGTTGTTTCACTACAGCCGGAATTTCAGTGGGAGGGAATCCCAGGAACGGACCATTATTCAATTAGCGCTTATCCTGTATTTGGATCTCAAGATAATCCGATTAAATATGAATCATATCTAAAATCGAGGACGGTAAGACAATCCGGAACGGATTGTGAACATCCAGGAACTAGCACATGCTTTAAATGGGACAAATCTACAAACCCGTATCTTCCGGATTTTGAGAGTGGAACGTTTTTAACTATCGAGGGAATTAAGGAACCAGATAAGAAGATCGGATACGCATTCGAAATCGTGGCGTACTCGGCCGATGGTTCCATCCTGGCATCAAGTGAAACCGAATATTTCCAGATACCATCATTGGGCGGAACATGGGAGGAATATAAAAGCAAGGGATTCTGTACACCATCAGTAGATCCAGATCAATGCACAAGAGATAATCCTTACTGGAATGCTTATGACGACTTGTTCTTCTATTGGGGAGAGGCATACGATATACCCCCGTCACTTCTTAAGGCGATTATGATCGCCGAATCCGCAACGGACGGAGCAATGAGGCTCATTCTAAATAGCAATAAAGTATTTCCGCCGCATATGGGATACGGGTATGAACCGGGATGGGATTATAAGGATCATTATCTGAGAATGGATCCTAATAATCCCGTACCGAATATAAATCGGTGTTATGTACCTTATTATAATGCGGTTACTAATAAGGCGATGGACCCATTGTTCTTTTTCCTGGATCCGCAAGGACCTGACCATGCAGGGGCTTTTATAAATTATCATACAAACACAGATAATTGCACAACGATTATTCCGTCCAATTACCAGAATATGCCGCCGACGAATCGGACTTGCCATATTACAGACCCCCTCTATCCGGGAAAAAATCCAGAGATACCATGCCCATACCCATATAATATTACAGTTCCTGCGGATGATTTATGGGCTCCAATTTCAATCTACTATTTTGCAAATGAACCAAAATATGGCGGGCAGGTCAGTGTTACCA
>JBAVFZ010000466.1:0-1746 GCA_049684495.1 Anaerolineales bacterium
GATTAGGATCCCGGGAACGTCCCAGGCGGGAAGCGCGCCGCGATTGACCATCGACCGCCCGCGCCGCAGCAGGCGATGTGAATGTTCGTCCAGGAGCGAGTGGAGGAACGTTTGGAATGCGGCGGGATCGTCCAGCAATCCGGCCAGTTCAAACGCCTGGAGCCGCAAGCGCGAGAGATTGATGGCGGGCACGATTAATACGCTTTGCCGAAGACGGCTTTCTGCGTGGAATCCTTTCCACACACGATGCAGCGCCCTTTTCCACCGGGCGGATCGAGGGGAATGCAGCGGATGGTGGCCTTGGTGTCTTCCTTGACCTTCTCCTCGCACGCCGCATCGCCGCACCACCACGACACGGCGAATCCGCTTTCCACGGCGCCGCGGAAGCCGTCGTAATCGGCCGGATCCTGCGTATGGTCTTCGCGAAATTTTTTCGCACGCTCCAGCAGCGCCTTCTGGATCTCGTCCAGGAGTGACCCGACCGCTTGCGAAAGGTCGTCCCAAGCGGCGGTGGTTTTTCCCTCCCGGCCGGGCCGGTCACGCCGCGCCAGAGCGACCGACTGCGCCGCAAGGTCGCGCGGACCGATTTCAATCCGGACCGGTATGCCGCGCATTTCCCAGTCGTTAAATTTATATCCGGGCGTCAGCCCTTCGCGCAGGTCGACCCGCACGCGGTACGTCGCCTGCAGTTCCTTCTCAAGTGTCAGCGCTTTTTCACACACCGCCGCCTTTTCCTCCTCCTTGCGCCAGATCGGCACGATTACCACCTGGATCGGCGCCAGGCGCGGCGGAAGGATCAATCCCGTATCGTCGCCGTGGACCATGATGATCGCGCCGATAAAACGCGTCGAAAGGCCCCAGGACGTGGTCCAGACAAACTGCTGGTTGTTCTGCGGGTCGAGGTATTGGATGCCAAAGGCTTTGGCGAAATTCTGGCCGAGGTTGTGCGAGGTGGCGGATTGCAGCGCCTTGCCGTCGCCCATCATGGCCTCGATCGCATAGGTGCAGGCGGCGCCGGCGAACTTTTCGCTGTCGCTCTTCCGGCCGCGGATGACCGGGACGGCGGCTTCGTTCTCGGCGAAGTCGGCGTAGATATCGAGCATGCGCAGCGTTTCCTCGTCCGCCTCCTTGGCCGTGGCGTGCGCGGTGTGCCCCTCCTGCCAGTAGAATTCGGTCGTGCGCAGGAAGAGTTTGGTGCGTTTTTCCCAGCGCACGACGCTGTTCCACAGATTGATCAGGATCGGCAAGTCGCGGTACGACTTGACCCATTTGGCGTACATGTGGCCGATGATCGTCTCCGAAGTCGGCCGCACGACAAGCGGTTCCTCGAGTTCCTCCCCGCCGCCGATCGTCACCACCGCCAGTTCCGGGGAGAAGCCTTCCACGTGCTCCTTTTCTTTTTCCAGGAACGATTTGGGGATGAACATCGGAAAGCCGGCGTTGACGTGGCCGGTGGCTTTGAAGCGCCGGTCCAGTTCGCGGGTGATGGCTTCCCACAACGCCCAGCCGTACGGGCGCACCACCATGCAACCGCGGACCGGCGCGTAATCGGCCAGCTCGGCGCGCAGTACGAGCTGGTTGTACCATTCGGAAAAATCCTCGGCGCGCGAGGGCAGTTTATCTTCGGGCATTTGCTCTGCTCCTTGGTCGTATGAATTATCCCCGCAATGATAACCGGTTCGATGTTGGACGCCAACCTAACCCCCACTCCCCATCCCTCTCCCCCTTCCCTTAAGGGAAGGGGGA
>JBAVFZ010000467.1:0-2482 GCA_049684495.1 Anaerolineales bacterium
GGATATAAGATACAATTCATACTTCTCGTATTTTCTGTACCGCGAATTGCTCTGTCGGTATATATTGAGTGCTTTATTATTCCGATTAATTCACCTGCTTGGTTCTTATCGCCTTGCCATGTTTCTAATTTGAAATTAATAACAACATCTTTACCAAAAAAAATCATGGTGTTGTCTGTGTTGTTTCGGATTCTGCCCATAATAAAATAAAAATCCCCAACAATATTCTCATGATCCGGATAAATGGAAACGTTTTGTAACTCCAGATCCGGCGGCGGGCCCATGGTCGGCGTGATCGTCGCCGTGTGGGTTGTCGTGTTGGTGGGAGTAGAAGACATCGTCAAAGTTATCGCCGGCGTTTTCGATGGAATAATGTAATTGGTGTCCATTCCAATCGCAGTCATGGAAGCCTGCGAACAACCCGCAAGTAGGATAATTAATACTGAAGTAACCCAGGAGAATTTTCTTTTTTTCATATTTATTCTCTATTTAACACCGTCGTAAAATTCGTCTTCGCAGAGGCTCTTTCGCCAACTGCATAATTTCCCACAAAGGGGATCATCGCTTCCACAAATCCGGTTCCAAAGCACCGGATCACGATCGTTTCCACGCTTTTCCCGCCGCCGATTGTAACTGGCGCGACGGTACCTCTTTCTTCCACGGCCCCAAACGCACCCGATTTTCCCAAAGCACGGGAGAAAACGTTCGAGGCATTCGTATACCCGTCCGTGAAAACCAGTTCATTATCAAATTGGAATTGATGGATATCCAGCGAATTGGCGTACGCCTGGCAGGCAGCCTCGGTCGCGGCGCGTAACTTGACTCGCATCAACTCCACACGCGAGACGTCCACGCCCATCGCCAGGAGCGGCAATCCGACCGTGACAAGGAAGGCGGCATAAAGTGCCATCGAGTTGGCGCGAGCCTGTTTCCCTCTCATCACGCCTACCACCCTTCCTTCTTCCATACGGACACCGCATCTCCTTCGAACATCCGCGGGCAGTTATCTCCACCACCAACAAGATCGCACAACCCGTAGAAGATTGATGGGTACCTCCAGTGGATCGTTACAGTGACCACGCCGCCCGGGTTTTCATCCACTCTGGCAGAAGGTGCATCAAACTCACCCCCCGTTCGATTTGCACCCAACGCCGTCCGCGCAGCAGCCTCCGCCCAGAATCGTGCGTCCTTCTGCGATACCGCCCCGACCCGTGCGCCGTAGCTGGCCGCATTGGCGGCCACCAGCGCGGTGTGGGATACGAGCGATACGTTGATCCCGTACATTATGACCAGCAGGACCACCGGCATGGTGATCGCCGCTTCGGCCATGCTGCTGCCGCGCCTGCAAGTAAGCATGCTTAACCCCTTTCCATTATCCGCCGGGCGCAAGCAAGCTCCCGCCCCCGGCCAGTCCCCCGCATGGAAAACAGATGCTTAACGCAATCTACCAGTCGGCGTTGTCGGTCAGGTTGCCGATCGAGCCCGTGATCTTATCGCCGAGCGCCGCGAAGGCGCCCACCGCGACCGCGATGACGATCGCCGCAATGACCGCATATTCCGCCATGGTTGCCGCACGAGTGTCTGTAAGCATGGTTCCTCCGTAGATGATGCCGGAAAAGGTTGGTTTCCGGTAATGCCCGATGGTTTTTGATTAGTAACCGATCCCTCCCCTCGCTTGCGCTCGGGGCAGGCTCAGCCTAAAGGCCGCTCGGGATGACTTTCTAAAGTCTATCAGGTACGTTCGTCCCGGTCAAATTATGACTGTCCGGTAAACCTGATAAGCCAGGTAAAAAATCGCCGCCGCGGCGATGATCGCCAGGCCCGGCGA
Organism: Anaerolineales bacterium; assembly: GCA_049684495.1. Taxonomy (GTDB): domain Bacteria; phylum Chloroflexota; class Anaerolineae; order Anaerolineales; family RBG-16-64-43; genus JAFGKK01. Next base: position 1,829 of record JBAVFZ010000467.1, read on the forward strand.
TGGGTGCCCCTTGAGCCAGCCGCCTTCCTTGATCCGCACCCCGAGCGACCAGCCCAGCCCGGCGACGAGGTACGCGATGACAAACTCGATCCCCGGCCAGACGATCAAACACGTGATCAGCGCCATCGCGTCCGCGCCGCCGATGTACTTGCGCTCCCACGAGGCCCAGAAGACGATGATGCCGATGATCCCCATCGCGCCGGTGAGCTCGGTCGTGAAGAGCAGCCACCCCATGACAAGTATCCCCGCCGCGAGGATGATGCCCTCGAGCATCTTCTGCTGCAGGTGCCGCCGCTCGGATATGACTACCGCCACGACCGCCGCCGCGACGATCATCTGATGCTGGCCGCTGACCAGCCGGTAGACCGCCGCAACCAGCATCGGAACCCCGGTCCAGACCGGGTGCGGCACCTTGCGCTCGCGGATGTCGAACACGGCGATGATGATCAGCCAGCCGAGCGCGGAAGCCGAAATGAGCCAGTCGGGTAGCAACACTTATGTGATCCTATCCTGAGTCATTCCGAGGGCCAACGGCCCGCCTGTCCCGAGCGAAAGCGAGGGGAGGAATCGGTGACCCTTGGGCCGTCATTCCGAGGGCCAAAGGCCCGGCTGTCCCGAGCGAAAGCGAGGGGAGGAATCGGTGACTCCTTCCAC
>JBAVFZ010000468.1:0-6655 GCA_049684495.1 Anaerolineales bacterium
GTCCTCGACGAAGCGTATCTCGGCATGCGCATGGGTTTCCACCAGCGCTTCCTTGATCCACTGACGATCATCCGAGTCATCCTCGGCGATTAAAACAATCGGAGGGCGTTTGTCGATGGTCATCTTATGCTCTCGCTGGCTTGATGGACTTTCAGGGTCACGATAAAAGTGGATCCCTGCCCGGGTTGGCTTTTGGCGGAGATTTCTCCGCCGTGGCGTTCTACAATCCGCCGGCAAATGCTCAGACCGATGCCGGTGCCTTCATACTCTTTGCTGCTGTGCAGGCGCTGGAAAGGCTGGAAAATCCGGTCAAGATATTTTTCGTCGAATCCGATGCCGTTGTCTTTTACGAAAATCTGGCAATGGTCATCCGCCCCGTCGGCCGCCAGCGAACGGCGTTTGGCCTCAATAATCCGGCCGGAGACTTTGATCTGCGGTTTCTGTTCCGGCCGGTGAAATTTCAGCCCATTCACGATCAGGTTCTGCAACAACTGTCTCATCTGCGCAGGATCGGCTTCCACAACCGGCAATTCGTCGACAACCACCCGGCCGCCGGACTGTTCGATGCGTTCCTCCAGGTCGGCCACCACGTCGCGGGCCACCATGGACAAATCCACCCGGACAAACGGCCGGCCCTGGGTCGCCACCCGCGAAAGGCTCAGGAGATCATCGATCAATTTCCGGGAACGGTTGGCGGCGCTCCGCATGCGCTCGAGATAGCCGCGGCCTTCCTCATTCAGCGATTCTCCGTAAAGGGTGTTGAGGCGGTCCCCGAGAGTCTGGATCTTGCGCAGGGGTTCCTGCAGATCGTGGGAGGCCACCGAGGCAAATTGCTCCAGTTCCTTATTGCTGCGCTCCAGCGCTTTTCTTTCGATCTGATATTGCTCGGCCTGTTTGCGCGTGGTGATATCGCGGACAATGCCGCGCAATCCGGACATTTCACCCATCATGCTCCGGCTGATCAAAGCCGAGGTTTCCACGAAACGGCTCAGTCCCTCCTTGGAGCGGATCTTGTACTCAATCCCATGGATGGCCCCGCCAAGCTGAAAGGCGGCTTGGTATGCTTGTTTCACCCGCCCGACATATTCCGGATCAATAAACTGCTGGAAATTCGTTCCCAGGATTTTATTTTTCGGGGCGCGGATGAGATCGGCCAGGGCGTCGTTGACGAACGTATACCTTCCATCCATATCCAGTTCATAATACCCTTCTTCGATGTTGTCGAGCAGGGTGCGGTATTTCTCCTCGGAACGGCGCAGTTCGGTGAAGAGGCGGGCGTTTTCGATGGCGTTGGCCAGTTGGTCGGCCAGGATGCGCAGTGCCGTGACATCCAGATCGGAAAAGGCGGCCACCTGTTTGCTTTGGGCAGTCACCGCGCCGATGACCTTCCCGCGCGTGCGGAGGGGAAGGACAGCCTCCGAGAGGGCGTCGGGCAGGAGCGGATTATGAACGTAAGTATCATCCTTGCTTGCGTCCATGATCACCCAGGGTTCCCCGTTTTCCACGCACTTGCCGATAATGGAGCTTGAATTCACTTCGAACAGGTGACCGCGACGGAGCATTTCCCGGCCGGCCTCTCCGGTTCCGGCCCGTAGCAGGGCCCACTTCTTGCTCTCATCCGTTAAAAACAATCCGACATAGTAGAAATCAAACCGTTCGCGAATGAGTTCCACGGCGGTCGTAACCAGGACATCCAGATCGAGGATCGAGGTGGTGGCCCCGGCCAGGCTGGCGGCCACCTCCATTTGCAGGGAGTAGCGGCCCAGAGTCCTCTGCAGGGCGCTGCGGGTGCGCTCCTGCTCGTTGAGAATCACTTTTTCCCGGCTTGCCATGAACCCCTGAATCACCGCATGGTGGTAGGCATCAATGCCTTGGAGGGCCGGGGCAATCGGTTCGTTGCTGATCTTGGAGAGGAAGAACTGACGGCTGGTTTCCGCCAGGCTGAGCACGCTTTGTTCACTCAGCCCGACCTCACAAAGCTCCGCGCCATGCCGGAGCGCCTTTTCCCTGTCCGGGAGGGTCAGGTAGTTGAGCAGGGCATCCGCCTCCCCGGCGGCGATCCGGCCCAGCATGACCGGCCGAAGCTCGGCGCGGTTGGTGAATATCCCTTCGCGCAGCGTTCGTTGATACAGGTCGACCAGGTCCGTATGATCGGATGCCAGCCTCCGGACCAGGTTTATGATTACCGATGTGGCCGCACCCGCAGCTTTTTCTGACATAGGTTGAATGGATACCCTATTAACGTTGCTCCCACGAAGCGCGGCAACTCTCCCCTGGTCTCTTCAACCTTACGGGGAAACCCCCCGGGAAAAGAAAAGGCGGAATCCGTTTGGATTGCCCGGTATTGTAGCCTCACTTGAGCAAATACGCTCCGTACCCGCCGCCGCCCGGACCGGCCGACTTGAGATCCTCATCCGTCATGAACGACTTGTCGAGTCCATGCCAGTCGAGGAAGGCGACGAAATCGCCTTCCAGATGCCAGGGCTTGAGCATCTCGACATATTTTTCCTCCGGGCGGTAATGCACGGGCGAGCCCATCTGCTTGTAGTATTCCATAAGTTTCAGGATGCCCGGCGTGGCATTATCCTCGCTTTTAATACCGCCCTGGGCGTTGAAAGCCCAGACGCTTTTCTTGCCCGCCCAGTCATAGAGGGCGCTTGCCATATGAACGATATCCTCGTCCTCCAGGAACGCACTCAGCCCCCAGGTGATGAAGGCGACATCGTGGCGGTCCTTCAGAATATCATGCACCTCGGGCCGGTTAAGCAATTCTTCGGGATGGCGGGCATCCGCATGGAAATAGTACGCATTCTCGACGCCTTTGAGGATCTCCCTTCCATATTCCACCACCACCGGGTCCCAGTCCGAGTAAATAATGGTGGTCCCGGGTACTGCGGCGAGGTGAAGATGATCATTGGTCGGCAATCCGGAGGCAAAATCGATGATCGCATCGAAACCGCGCTTCTTAGACAACTCCACCGCCAGATCCTGCAAGCACCAGCGTTGCAGACGCATGGACTTCGGCAGGAAGGGGAACATTTTTATAATCTGTCCTGCAGCCAGCCGATCGACCTCGAAATTATGGCTGCCCCCCAAAAGAAAATCATATATGCGTCCGGCATTGGGCCTGCTGGTATCGGTGATACTGTCTTTTTGCATGGTTATCGCTCCTTTTTTGGGTTGGGGGAAGACAAAAATCTGCCAACATCGAACCGGGAAGGCCGATGTGACAGAAAATGTCCTCTCTCAGAAATAAAGCCGCATCCTAGGGCCGCTCAATCCGACTGCAACAATGAGGCTGCATGCAACATCCCTGCTTAACAAGTATAGCAAGCCGCCATTCCCTCTGTCCACGCCATCTGGCATGTTTTTACTCCTGAAATTACACACTCCTTTCTTCGATTCGGCGGAAAAACCGCTTCCTGGCAAGGGGAATCGCCGGATCAGGCTCTGTGGAGGGGGCAAGGAAGACGCCTTTTCAGTTCCTCCCGTCCTCTTTCAGAAGGAGGAGGGGATTGTCTTCCCTGTTTTTTAGGAAAATGGATGACGCTTTTTGATCCTTGAGCGGGATGACCGCAGAAAGTGGCCGGAGGCTGTACCGGAGCGAAGCACTTGGGAGATCCTTGGCATGGCGCCGGCATCTCCCAGGAGGGGCGAGGTCTCCTGCCCGGCTCCGGAGCGCCTTGCGCTCCAAGACGACGCGTGGATCAGCCGGTTTTGGCATTCCATCAGCCCCGCGAGTCCGCAGGCCAGGCTTGCCCAAGCCGAGATGGGGAGGAGATTATGGAATCCCACGCCTGGAGCAACCGCTCCATCGTGCATTCCAACCATCCCCCTTGCAGTAATATATGCGCACGATCATGGAAGGAACCCGCCGTTGCCGTGACGGCGGCACGATCATGGGCGAGGCGAAGAGCGGCACGCTCGAGCGGCGCATGGTGGAAAACCTGGCGCGTAACCTGTGCCGGATGTAAAATTCACGAAGTACACGAAGACAATCTGAAGGGCACGAAGAAAAATACAAAAATATATCTCCGTGAACATCCAATTTTTTCCTTCGTGTCCTTCGTGGAATCCAGAACAGGAGCAGACCATCATGAACGAACACGCCAAATTTGACCTTGGGATCGACCTCTCCAAGCCCATGACCCGCGACGAGTACCACGCCTGCTGGGACCGGCTGGCGCGGATCGAAATCCGGATGATCGAAAAGTTCGGGGAGTGCCACCACAATCTCGGGGACGTCTTCTATTACGAAACGCCCTACAAGCGTCCCGAAGGCGTCTGCACCGCGCTGTTGCACGTGATCGATCTCTACGTCTGGCGGGCGGCGATGGGGTTTCCATCGTGGAATGAGGAAGACCCGCGCGTCCACCGCATCCACTGCCCCGATCACACCGGTACCGTGTGGGCGGTGCGGAGAGTCCACGAAGGACACGAAGAAAATCAGAAGGACACGAAGAGAGCTTAATTAATCTTCGTGTCCTTCGTGGAGAAATCTGGCGGAAATATGAAATACAAACACACCAATATCATCGCGAAAGACTGGCAAGCGCTGGCGCGTTTTTATGAAAAGGTATTCGGCTGCGTCCGGGTTCCGCCCGAGCGGCACCTGGAAGGCGAGTGGCTGGCGGAGGGAACCGGCATGCCCGGCGCCTGTTTTTCCGGCGTGCATCTCCGTCTGCCCGGCTGCGGCGACGCGGGACCGACGCTGGAGATCTACCAGTATTCCAGGAACGAACCGCGGAGTGCATCGGCCGCCAACCGGGAGGGTTTTTCCCACATCGCCTTTGAAGCAGAGGATGTGGCGGGAGTCCTCGCGCAAATCATCGCCCACGGTGGAAAATCCGTAGGCACCGTGGTTTCGCACGATCTGGAAGGCATCGGCCGGCTTACCTTTGTATACGCCGCGGATCCGGAAGGGAATATCCTCGAACTGCAATCCTGGAAATAGATTCCACGAAGAACACGAAGAAAATCAGAAGGACACGAAGAGAGCTTAATTATCTTCGTGTCCTTCAGGTTTTCCTTCGTGCCCTTCGTGGAGAGAAATCTGTTACTTGACAAACGGGATGCTGAGCGCGTACCGGACGGGCTTCTCCGCCAGCGAGCGGATGGCATTGGCCACGCCCTGCCAGGCGCAGAAGATCCCGATGAGCACCAGGGGCGCGGGCAGGCAAATCGTCGCCAGGATGAACAGCGGAGAGACTTCCATGGCGTGGACGGCCGGCTGGCCCACCAGGATGAGCACGGCGGGATACAGCACCAGCAGCAGAGCGGCGGCGACAAGCAGCAGCGTCATGGTGATCTGGAAGTTGAGCACCTGGCGTCCCTGCTGATCGATCTTGTAGGAGCTGTTCTTCTTCCACGACCACAGCAGAAGCGGCACGATGAGAATGCACAGCACACTGCTCAGGTGCAGGAGAGTCAGCCAGAGGTTTTCATTGGCCGTGTTCTCCCCGCCGAAATCGAATTCGAGGGCCGCGCCCAGGCAGTGCAGGGTGTAGGCGCGCGGATCCACCTCGCCGCTCTCGATGCGCTGGATGGTCCGCGGGCTGACCTCACAGCGTTCCGCCAGTAGCTCCTGCGTCAGGCCTTTCTGTTGCCGCAATTCTGAGACTTTGATTCCGAGTTCGGGCTGGTTCATGGTTTTTCTCCTTTCGATTTTTAACCCCCATTCTAGAAACCGCGCCCGTTCAAACAACGTCGTACGGACGACATTGATGCGACATTCGCCTTCTGTCCACGACTTTCCCCAATGGCGCGCTTCTCCTCGAAAAACATGCTATTTGGGATAGCGGCCACCGGCACCCCAGCGATCGTTAACGGCCTTAATTGTACAGGTAATCTCATGCTTGGTGCGGAGTTTGGATGAATCCACGAAGAGCACGAAGGACCCGAAGGGAAAAACCTTTAGTGCTCTTCGTGCTCTTCGTGAAATATTCATTCTTTTTTCATCTTAACGTTGGAATCCTTTTCCTTTAGTGGACGTATAATGAAAAGTGACATCGCGGTGTTTTCTTATCCCGCGAAAGCAGGAAAAACAGGCGGAATAAGCAATTATTAATGAAAGGAGCTACCATGAAAAAGATATTCATTCGCCAGCCTTCGTTTATACCGGTGATCTTGGGAATAGCCACGTTGTTGGCCGGCGGCGCCTTTTCGGCTTCCGGCAGCCTGCCGGTCAATCCCCCATCCCGGTCCCACACACAGGAAAGTATCATCTCCGCCGCGCCCGCCGCGAATTCGCTGACCCGGATCGCATTTACAACCGGGACCACCTCGGCCACCGTTTCCGGGACCCTCGCCTCCGGGGCGTCGCAATCCTACGTCCTGTGGGCAGCCTGGAACCAGGTGATGATCGTTCAGGCGGATTCGGCCGACAGCAAAATCTACCTGGAAATATACAACCGCGCGACAGGATCTTACCTGGTCAAGGCATCCGGCGCACAGACCACATGGCAGGGCTGGCTTCCCCGGACGGGGGACTACGTCGTCAAGGTTTATAACAGCGGCGGGAGTTCGGAGAATTACTCGTTGACGGTGGAGATCCCCGCCCGGATTCAGTTTGCGCGGGGCGCCTATTCGAAATCCGTATGGGGCCGAGGAAGCGCGGCGAAGATCCTCTCCTACGTGCTATGGGCGCGCGCCAACC
>JBAVFZ010000469.1:0-8051 GCA_049684495.1 Anaerolineales bacterium
CACCATCATCGACTTCCTCAATCGTTTCAACGATGAGAATGCAGGCCGGTACAGATTGACGGCCAAGATTTTCAGCACCACGGAAGCGGCTGAATCGCTTCGCCGTGAAATGAGCTCCGAGAATCCCCCCGATATCGTCGGCCCGGTGGGGATCGCCCTCCTGTCGCAGTTTCCAGGCGGTTGGCTCGACCTGACCGACCGGATCGAAAAGACCGATTACGATCTTACCGATTTCGACCCCGCATTGGTCGACATGTACCGCTTCGGTTCGGAAGGCCTAATCTCGCTTCCATTCGCGCTCTTCCCATCCGCTCTCTGGTACAACAAGCCGCTGTTCGACGATGCCGGTATCGCGTATCCGCCGCACGACTGGGAAACCGAATATCAAGGAAAGGATTGGGATTATTCCGCCCTCCGGGACATCGCCAGGAAACTCACCCTGGATCAACAAGGCCGAAGCGCCGCCCAATCCGGATTCGATCCGGAAGCCGTCTCGCAATTCGGCTTCTCCACGCATTGGACGACCCTGCGCGGACAATGGTCTTACTTCGGCGCGGGGACTTTTACCGACGAACGGGGAAAGGCTGTCATCCCGGAGGTTTGGCGCAACGCCGCGCGCTGGTATTACGACGGCATCTGGAAGGACCGCTTTATCCCGTCCATGCCGGAGATTTTCTCTGAAGAGCTTGGGAATGGAAACCCCTTCGCCTCCGGCAACCTGGCGATGATGCCGCAGAACCTTTGGTATACCTGCTGTGTCGGCTCCGCGGATTGGGACGCAGCCGCGATCCCTTCCTTCGAAGGCGGCCGCCCTGTCGCCAAATATCACGCCGACTCGTTCGCGATTTCGAAGAACTCCAAGAATCCCCAGGGCGCTTTCGATGTCATATCGCTGTTCCTCGGCCGGTATGCCCTGGAACTGCGAAAAGCGTTCGGGTATGATCTCTGCTCTTTTCCGGGAAGAATCAGCCTGCAACCGGATTCCATCGCGCTTTTACGGTCGCGGTTTCCCGGCGTCGATTTCCAGGTATTTCTCGAGGGGTTGAACTATCTGGATCAACCCAATCACGAATCGGGTTTGCCGAATTTTATGGCCGCGGAAGCTGTATACGAGGGCTTTCGGAACAGATATGAATCCGAGGGGAACCTAAATCTGGACGCGGAACTCGATGCCCTACGGCTTGATTTACAGGCGGTTTTTGATCAGGAGTGAAGAACACCCGGACGGGAGGAGGATAATCCGAGGACCGACTACCCCGTCGTAAGCACGGCGGCGATCCGTTCCATCGCCCAGTCGATTTCCTCTTTGCGAATGATCAGGGGCGGCGCGAAACGGATCACGTGCTTATGCGTTTCCTTGCACAGCAGGCCGCGCGCCATGAGCACCTCGCAGAACCGCCGCGCTCCGCCGGCCGCCGGATGCAGTTCGACGCCGATCATCAGCCCCTTGCCGCGGATCTCCTTGATGCGCGGGCTCTTCACATCGCGGAGGCAGGTCATGAAATACTCCCCCATCCGCTCGGCGTTCTCGATCATCCCCTCCTCGACCAGGACGCGCATCGCCACCCGCGCGACCGCGCACGCCATCGGATTGCCGCCGAAGGTGCTGCCGTGGTCGCCCGGCTGGAACACCCCCAACACTTCCTTGTTCGAAAGCACCGCCGAGACCGGGTAAAATCCGCCCGAAAGCGCCTTGCCGATCAGCGTCAGATCGGCTTCGACTCCTTCGTGCTCCTCGGCCAGCATCTTCCCCGTCCGTCCCAGCCCGGTCTGGATCTCGTCGGTGACCATCATCACGCAATGCTCGTTGCAGATCCGGCGAACGTCGCGCAGGTAGCCCGCCGGCGGGAGGATGATGCCGGCTTCGCCCTGGATCGGCTCGACCAGGAAGGCGACCGTATTGGGCGTGATCGCCTGCTCGAGCGCGCGCGCGTCGCCGAACGGGATGATCTTGAACCCCGGCGTGAACGGCGAATACCCGTCACGGTACTGCTCTTCGGTCGAGAAGCCGACGATCGTGATCGTCCGGCCGTGGAAGTTGTTGGCGCAGACGATAATTTCGGCTTTCCCATCCGGCACGCCGCGTTCCCGGTAGCCCCACTTGCGCACCGCCTTGATCGCGGATTCAACCGCCTCGGCGCCGCTGTTCATCGGCAGGACGGTGTGTGAATGGGTCAGTTCGCACAGTTCCTTATAGAACAGCCCCAGCTGGTCGTTGCGGAAGGCGCGCGAGGTGAGCGTCAGTTTATCCGCCTGCTCCTTCATCACCGCGGCGATTTTCGGGTGGCAGTGGCCCTGGTTGACCGCCGAATAGGCCGAGAGGCAATCCATATACTTGTTGCCGTCCACGTCCCAGACCCAGATCCCCTGCCCGCGGGTCAGGACGACGTCGAGCGGCTTGTAGTTCATCGCGCCGTACTCGTTTTCCAGCCGGATGTATTCCTGGGTTTGCATTTCCGCCTGCTTTCTACAGATCCCTAACGTTTTCACTGGGTCAGTTTGTAAGTTGATTTTAAGCGGTTAAACCTTCAAACGCAAAGACGCCAGGGCGCAAAGACGCAAAGGAATTCCAGGCCATTTTTTTGCGTCCTTGCGCCTTTGCGACTTTGCGTTTTAATAGCAATCAAATATGATTAACAAACAGGGAGTTATCAATGAGTGAGCTGTACGAGAAGATTTACACCGTCATACGCAAGATCCCGCGCGGCAAGGTGGCAACATACGGGCAGATCGCCAAGCTGGCCGGGATGGGTTCCCACGCCCGGCTGGTAGGGTACGCCCTGCACGCGCTTACGCCCGAGAAGCGCGTTCCCTGGCACCGGGTGGTCGGCGCGGGCGGGAAGATCAGCCTGGGCGGTGAAGGCTATACCACCCAGAGGAAGATATTGGAATCTGAAGGGGTGGAATTTACACCCGGCGGGAAAATACCGTTGGCTGAATTTGGTTGGTCGAAGAAGTGATTATTACTACAAGGTACTGCAATTCAAAGCCGCTTTTAAGTTAATGAAATTCAGTTCATCCTGCAACATTCTGTAAATCCCGCCCCTTCATTTTCCCCTCGGCAACGGTCTCCAAATACTAATAAACCGGATCGGCAACTCCCCCACCGCGGTCCCGGCGAGGGATAGCGCCGGCGACTTGCTTGCGTACCGCAATGAACGCCAGCCGCGGATCTCCGGCGGAACGGTTTTCCCGGCCGCCTCCTCGCCATGGATTTTTTTACCCGCCCGGTAGAGGTTCCACTTCGCCGGCCGGTTCGACCAGATGCGCAGGGATATTCCGCCGGCGGGCATGCGCAGGATCAATCCCCCGCCGGAACCGTCCTTCCAGCCCGTCATCTTTTCGGAAAGCATCTTCTCCAGCGCAGGATCCTTCTCCGGATTGTTCCACTCCCATGGATAATCCGGGATCAGCCAGTGCAGCCGGGCGGCATGCGATTCCCGTCCGATAAGATCATCGGTGACGATCCAGGTATCCTCATCCATGCGTTCGACCAGGCGGTTGTGGATGATCCCCAACCGGCGATACCCGTCGTGCGAGCCGCACCACGCGCTCACGTTGGGCATTCCCACCACGGCCTGCGCCAGATCGGTCCACAAGAACCGTCCCGAGCGCCGCATCTGATCCTGCCCGTCTACGGTCATGGTATTGTGCACGCCGGCATGCGAGAGCGAATTCCGCCATGGCAGATCGCCGCTGTAGAGGTAGGAACCGGCGTCGATCGCGACGTTCTCCCCGCGCCACCACAAGTCCAGGTGCAGCTGGTCGGCATGCGCCGGCCGGCTGCGGAATTGCACGCAGCGGATCACGGCCTGCGATTCATCTCCGCCCAGGACATACAATCCGGCGCAGGGCGCGAAGAACGGCCTCTCTTCGAATTTCACGCCGCGCGGGTGCTTGCGGTTCGTGCCGCCGATCGCACCCGGCCCCAACAGCCAAACCGTATCCTCATCCCAGGGACCGTCGCTGTAGATTTTCTTCCGGTCCCTCGCCAGCGAGAGCATCTGCAGCAGCGGACGGTAATCCTCGTAGGCGCAGGTGTTGAGCGGGAGGAACAGCGCGCCGTCGTTGTGCCCGAAATTCGGCAGCCGCCCGGTTTGCCGGTCGGTCAGCGTACGCAACAGGTCGAACGAGCGCTGTACGCCGCGGCGCATCCTCTCCGGGAAACTCAAGCGGTTGAGCTCCGCCAGCCGCATCACCCATAGATACAGCTGCAGCGCCAGCCGGTGGTAGTTGTGCGAATGCTGGATGTACCCGCCGTCGGGGTAAAACTGCGCGGCGGATTCCCCGAGCAGGCGGATCGCTTGTTCCCGCCATTGCCCGGCGCGTGGCAGCTCGGGAAACATCACTCCGATGGTGAATAATCCCGCGGCTTCTGAAATCAGATGGTTGTTGTTTTGCGCCCGGGCATAGGCGGCGGTGGCTTCAATCCTGCGCCCGTGCGCATCCAGCGCGCCGATCAGCCTGCGCGCCCTTTCAACCGTCGTCGCGGGCGACCCGGCGAATCCGCGCAGCGCAAAGGTCCACGCCATCGCCCGCAGCGCGACCTCCTGGGCCGAAGCCCATTGCGGGCCGCAGTTCGGCGGATTGTCCGCCATCCAGGATTCCACCAGCCGCCAGAATAATTCCGGGGCGCGTTCGTCGCCGGTCAGCGCATAACACCGCACCAGGCGGAAAGCCGCCGCGAAACGGGAGAGTTCCCATATTCCCTTGACATCACCGGATGCCCCTTCTTCGACTTCGGTCCAGTGGCGGCCGGCGGGCAGGCTCCGGCCGGTCAGCGGATTGCGGTTCCACGCCGGGGGAATTCCACAATCGTTCCAGGAATCCTCCCAAAAGCGGAAGGACCCTGTGAGATTTTTTTCCAGTTCTTCTTTCGCCAGAAATTCCGCTCCGGTGGCAACCCGGCTCAGAATTTCTGCAAGTGCCCGCGGATCATCGAAGAAAAAAGCGGGTTGAGATTGCGGAACCCATGGCGTTTCGACGGGATGCGATTGGAAATACTCGTCCCAGGAACCGGCCGGCGTCCGCCTGCGGGCGATCCCGGCGGCGAGCTGCATCCGGTAGACCGCGAACCAGAATGCCGGCCGGATCCCGATTATCCTCAGGATGTTGAACGGGTTAACCATAGTCGCAATTCTCTTCCGATAAATCCCGGCGTTTGGAATGATCTAGGATTATATCGGGCGAATGGCTGATGAAAAAATATAATTATCGCCCCCGATCTCTGCTTGCCGTTAAGCGGATATCGTAACGATGGATTTCTCGCGCACCGCTTTGAGCAGCGCGAAGGTGGCGCGCGTTACCGCAAAGATCTCCTCCGCGGGAATGGGCGCCGGCGCGCCCGTTTCCAGCGAATGGATGAACGCCTCCCAGACGGCGCGGTGGCCCTTGTCCTGGGCCAGGCGCGAATTCCACACCCGGCGGTTTCCCTTGCGCCAGATTTCCGCCGACCGGAAATCCTCCAGCACCGCCACCCGTTCTCCGCAAAAAACTTCGATCCGCTCCTTGGGGAAAGCCCTATCACCGGCCGACGTATACACCAGGCTGCCGACCGCCCCGTTGGCGAATTCCAGCGTGGCGGCGAAATTATCTTCCGTATCCACGCCGAACGCGGGCGCGCCGCAGGCATGGACCCGCACCGGCAGTGCTCCCGCAAGGAAGGTCAGAAGGTCGACAAAGTGGCAGGCTTCGCCGAGAATCCGGCCGCCGCCCTGGACCGGATCCTGTGTCCAATGCCCGTGCGGCAGGGCTCCGGCGTTCACCCGCACGGCCAGGACGGGAGGTTCACCCGTTTCTTCGATCATCCGGCGGATGGGCGTAATCAGCGGCGCAAACCGCCGGTTGAAACCGACCATCAGGATGCGCGATTCGCTGCGCTGCGCGGCCTTCCATGCCTTCTCCACTTCCGCCAATTCGTCTTCCTGAAGCGCCAGCGGCTTCTCGCAGAAAACGTGCTTCCCCCCGCGCAGCGCCCGCGCGGCAAGCGCCGCGTGCAAATGATGCCGGGTGAAGATGCCGACCGTATTGACCGCCGGATCATCCAGCACATCCGCCGGATTGGAGGCCGCGCGGAGAAATCCGAATTCCTTCGCCGCCAGCGTGGCGGTCAGCCCGCCGGCCGAGACGATCGACACTTTCTCGATCCGCTTGATCCGCGAAACGGCGGGCAGCGCGACCAGCGTCGCAAAATTTCCCGCGCCCAGGACGCCCAACCGGACTTGTTCTCCGGACGCGGCTTTCGCCGCCGGCTGCGCGCGGACGGCAATGGATTTCGCCGGGAGCGTATCCGAAGGATAGGTGAGCACCACGCCGAGGAAGTGCGCTTTTATCTTCGCCTTGCCCGATATCATCTGGTAAGCGCCGGCGGCTTCCGCGAACGGGAAGCGGTGGCTGATCAACGGCGCGACGCTGACTTTCCCCGAGGCGAGCATCTCCAGGAAGGCGGCTAGGTTGCGTTGTTCCGTCCAGCGCACATACCCGAAGGGATAATCCACCCCGGCCTCTTCATACAACAGGTCATACCGTCCGGGTCCGTAGGAGCGCGAAACGCGGAAATCGATCTCCTTCTCATAGTATGGTTTGCGCGGGATGGTCATGCCCGTGGCGCCGACGGCGATTACCCGCCCCCGGTCGCGGGCGATCGAACCGGCCAGCACCAGCGGATCGGAGGATGCGGTATCCGCGCATACGATGACGGCATCCAATCCCCGGCTCGCGGTAAAGGTGCGTGCGGCATCCTCGGCGTTTTCCCGTCCCACCGCCGCCTCGGCACCCAGCCGTCTGGCCAATTTCACCCGCTCCGGATCCAGATCCACTCCCATCACCCGGCATCCGGCCGCTGAGGCGATCTGGACGGTGAGCAATCCGAGCACGCCCAGCCCGATCACCGCGACGTTTTCCCCCAGCACCGACCCGCTCAACCGGAATCCGTGCAAGGCGATCGCGCCCAGCGTGGTGAAGGCCGCTTCTTCGAGGGAGACGCCGTCCGGAACCACGGCCAGCAGATTTACCGGCACCGACGCGAACTCCGCATGGACCGCGTGACCGCCCCCGGCGCAGGCCACCCGGTCGCCCGGATGGAACTCGCTCACGCCATCACCGACCTCGACCACGATCCCGGCCGACGAATACCCGAGCGCCATTGGCTGCGAGAGCCGCTTGAAGGCCGCATCCACCGCGGAAAAAACGCCCTCCCGGCGGGCTTTTTGGATCACCTGGCGGACGAGGTCCGGCCGCGAGCGCGCCTTCCCCAGCAGGGACCTTCCGGCGAACTCCACCACCATTCGCTCCGTCCCGACCGAAACCACGCTGGCCGCGGTCCGCACCAATACGGCGCCCGGAGGCGGAGTCGGGGAGGGAATCTCCACGATTTCCGTCCGCCCCTTGCGAATATTTTGGACCACCTGTTTCATAACCACCTCCGGACCCGTTCGCCTGTTGCGTGTTTCCGGTTCAGAAATCTTCGGCAAGCGATTTGGAGTTCACGTCACCATAGCTTTATAAAATTCCTCGACCCGGCCCATCACGCTGTTCCATTCCGCGCGCTCGGCGATGATGGCCACATTCCGTGCCGCTGCCTGCCGGCGCAACTCCAAATCGGATGCGACCCGGATGAGCGTTCCGGCCACCGTATTCGGGTCGCCGGCCGGGACGAGCGATCCGTTTCGGCCGTCATCGATCCATTCGCGGAGAGATTCCACATCCCCGCAGACCGGGTAGCTGCCGCACGCCATCGCTTCGAGCAGAACATTCGGAAGCCCGTCGTGCATGGTCAGGGAAAGCATGATCGGCGAAAGCCGGAACCAAAACGGCATCTCTTCCATCTCAACCGCCGGCAGGAGCGTAACGGCGTTGCCGATCCCGAGCCGGCGCACCCAGTCCATCGCTTCTCCGCTGCCTTCCATCTTCAACGCCAGAAAATGCGCGTTCGGAACGGCCTGCTTGACGGCGGGAATGGCCCGGAAAAAAGTATCCGTGCGTGCCACACCGCGAATCCCCCGCGGGTTGAAGATGAAGAAGGCGTCTTTTGGCAGCCGGTATTTTTCGAT
>JBAVFZ010000470.1:0-3611 GCA_049684495.1 Anaerolineales bacterium
TATGGACCCCTGGTGGGGCCTGGTCATCGCCGTAGTTATTGTGACGGCAATCCTGATCCTGGCGGTTCCGGATCCGTACGGGCGGATTTTTCGCTATGTCTCGGATGGGATCGCCGTCACGGTTCTCGTGACGGGTTTGTCTTTCGTGCTGGTGGTTGGGATGGGGCTGATCGGGGGGTTGGGGCGCCTTGCGAAGAATCCGATTATCTATGGGATCTCCACATTATACGTCGAGATTATTCGCGGGATTCCTATTCTGGTGCAGTTGATCTTCTGGTATTACGCCTTCCCGGCTCTGGTGCAGGGGATCGGTGACGCAAACAACATCGCATTCCTTTCGAATTTCCGGGCGCCGGCGTTGCCGATGGCGATCTTCGGCCTGACGATCTGTTACGGCGCTTACATGAGCGAGATATACCGCGCCGGAATCCAGAGCATTCCCAAGGGGCAGGTCGAGGCGGCGCGCAGCCTCGGGATGAGTTACGCCCAGACGATGCGCCACGTGATCCTGCCGCAGGCGGTGCGGGTGATCCTGCCCCCGATGGGAAATGAATTCGTGTCGCTCCTGAAGGATTCCTCGCTGGTTTCGGTCGTCGCGGTGGCGGATATGACCCGCCGCGGGCAGGAATTCATGTCGATCAACTTCATCCCGCTCGAAACGTGGGCGATGATCGCGCTGTTGTATCTTATGATGACGCTTTTTTCCGCGCGGATCGTGTCCTACATCGAGAAACGCGTTAAGTACGAGAGGTAGTCCGATGAAAAAAAATAAGACCGCGGATGCCATGATCTCGATTAAAAACGTCACCAAGCGTTTCGGCGCGCTGGAGGCGGTGCGCGGGGTGAACCTCGAGGTGAAGCGCAAGGAATGTGTGGTGATCATCGGGCCGTCGGGCTCGGGTAAATCCACACTCCTGCGCTGCATCAACCGCCTCGAGGAATACGACGAAGGGCAGATCGTGGTGGACGGGATCCCGCTCGATACGGCCGAAAACATCAACGCGGTGCGCACGGAAGTGGGGATGGTTTTTCAGTCGTTCAACCTGTTCTCCCACCTCACGGCGCTCGAAAACATCACCCTCGCGCAACGCATCATCCGCAAGCGCGGGCGCGCGGAGGCGGAGCGCATCGCGATCGAACTGCTCGAGAAGGTGGGCATTCCCGACAAGGCGGTCTGCCATCCGGCGCAGCTCTCGGGCGGCCAGCAGCAGCGGGTGGCGATCGCCCGGGCGCTCGCGATGAATCCCAAGGTGATGCTCTTCGACGAACCGACCAGCGCCCTGGATCCGGAGATGATCAACGAAGTGGTGGAGGTAATGGAAAAGCTGGCCTTTGAGGGGATGACCATGGTGGTGGTCTCGCACGAGATGGGATTTGCGCGCGCGGCGGCCGACCGGGTGATCTTCATGGACGAAGGGCGGTTCATCGAGGAGGGCGAGCCCAAAACACTGTTTGCGCATCCGCGGCGGGCGCGGACGAAGGCATTCCTCGGGAAAGTTTTGCACGTGCATACGCAATAGCCTCACCCCAACCCCTCTCCCAGCGCTGCTCCAATTATTAATTTTCTCTTGCTTTGACAAGAATGAGCTTTCGGGAAAGGCGCTGGGAGAGGGGCAGGGGGTGAGGCCGCGATCGCCGATCGCGGCCACTTTTTTTAAATAATCATGGATGATCCACGCACCGCCGAATCCCGGCTTTCCCTTGACGGACATCCGGCTGCCATCCTATAATCAGCCCGGACGAAAACTTTTCGGTGTATTGCCGCTTCGATCGACATGTCGCTGAGCGCCTAAGCCAACCAGCGCGGGGAAACCAATCGTTTCACGGGGTGAAGCCGGTCTGACCGGCAGGGTCACTTTTGAGACCCCAACCCAGCAGCTAACCTCGCCGGCGTTTCAAAAGCCCTTCGGACCATTCGGTTTGCGGGCTTTTTCATTTTTAATCCGGGTTTCGCCGCCCGGAATCCCAAAGGTAACTCCATGCCATCCGTATTTCAAAAAATCTTTCGAACCGGGATTGTCACCGAACCGCTGGATCCGGATTCCATGGCCGGCGTGGAGCGGGTGCGGGAGATCGACCGGAAGGCGAGGCGGCTGCTCGGGCGCGCGCTGGCGGTCCGTGAGGTGGACGCCGGCTCCTGCAACGGATGCGAAATCGAAATTTCCGGGTTGACCGGTCCGGTGTTCGACAGCGAACGGTTCGGAATTCATTTTGTGGCCTCGCCGCGCCATGCGGATATGCTGCTCGTCACGGGTCCCGTGACCCGCAATATGGAAGTGCCGCTGCGGAAAACATACGACGCCACGCCGGATCCCAAAAGGGTGGTCGCGGTCGGCGATTGCGCCAAGACCTGCGGCGTATTTAATGGAAGCTATGCCGTGTCCGGGAGCGTGGATCGGGTCATTCCGGTGGATGTGTTTGTGCCGGGCTGCCCGCCGGAACCGGCCGAAATACTCAGCGGAATCCTCGCCGCGCTCGACCGAATCCCAAAGAAGCACTTAACCCATTCGTAAAAGGAATCCCTTTTCCTATCATGGAATTCACGTTTTTTCTGTGCATGATCCTGGCCTACGCCGCCGGCGCCATCGCCGCGCTGACGGGCATCCGCGGGGTGCCCGGGCGCGCGCTGGTCGGAATCCTCGCCGCGCTAGGCTCAGCGGCAGGCCTGGCGCTGGGCGCATCGGTCATTGTGTCCGGCGCGCCGTTCTCGCTCTTTTTGCCAGACTTGCTCCCGATCGGGGGCGGGTTGGTGCTCGCGCTCGATCCGTTGGGCGCATTCTTCCTGGTCGTGATCGGCTTGGTTGGCGTTCCCGCCGCGATTTTCGGCATCGGCTACACGGCCGGGTACGATGAGCGGCCGGGTGCTTTGCGCTTTTTGGGAATGCTGTTGAATCTGTTCTTGCTGTGCATGATGCTGGTAACCATGGCCGGGAACGTTTTGACCTTTCTGCTCATGTGGGAGGGGATGTCGCTCACGTCGTATTTCCTCGTCATAACCGAATCCCACGAGAAAAGCACGCTGCGCGCCGGGCTCTGGTACGCGGGGATGACGCACGCGGGATTGATCCTCCTGATGGCGGCGTTTTTCCTCTTCATGAACGGCGGCTCGGGCCTGTTTTCGGATTTGCGGCTGAATGCGGGCAATCTGCCGGATGGAATCCGCAACGCGGTTTTTGTGCTGGCATTCATCGGGTTCGGATCCAAAGCGGGGATCGTTCCTTTGCACGTCTGGCTGCCCAGGGCGCACCCGGCGGCCCCCAGCCATGTTTCGGCGCTGATGTCGGGCGTGATGATCAAGCTGGGCGTATTCGGGTTCCTGCGGATCGCCCTCGACCTGCTTGGCGGCGGCCCGGTCTGGTGGGGCGGCCTGGTGCTCGGATTCGGGGTGGTGTCCGCGGTGTTGGGGGTGCTTTACGCGTTGATGGAGCACGATCTGAAAAGGCTGCTGGCCTATCATTCGGTCGAAAACATCGGCATCATCCTGATCGGGATCGGCGCCGGGTTGATCTTTCACAGTTACGGATTGATGACCCTGGCCGCGTTGGGGCTGATCGGCGGACTCTACCACACGCTCAACCATGCCGGGTTTAAGGGGCTTCTCTTTCTCGGGG
>JBAVFZ010000471.1:0-9169 GCA_049684495.1 Anaerolineales bacterium
CTTTATGGACATACCCCTCCTTGAATAACTCGTAGTGTCTATACGAAAACTTTTTATTCGTTTTTAGAACGCAGCGCCAAGCATCTGTGAAAGCGGCAGCATAAGCACGGCAATCAACGGAAGAAAGTAGAAGATCGCGCTGGGGATCAGCAAGGCGCTATCCAGCGCTTCCGCCGCAGCCGCTTGCTCTTCGTAATATTCCAATGAGATGTTCTTACCAATATCGGTCATCAGATCGGCGCTCTCCCCGCCTTTGCGCGCCACCAGATCCATCTGCGCGCCCAGGGCCGTGAGTACACTGACTTTTGTATTGAGCATCACCTGAACCAAGGTGCCCTTGGTGCTCGCCGTGGAGAAAAGCGGCGCGTTCGTGGTGTTGGAAATTTCGAACGCGCGCCGGATGAGTTTTGACAGGATTCCCGGAAGGGTCGAGGTTCGTTGGAGGGCAACCATCGGCGATCCGCCGGCGGCCAGTTCCGCTGCAAGCAGCGCAGCTGTTTCCGGCACCTCGGACTTCGCAATCTTCCTGGCTTTTTCCGCCCACCCCTGCAGATTGAACAACGGGACCAAGCCGGCAAAAGGAGCAATGAGGAGGAGCATTGTATTCTCGCCGCGCGTAACAATAAAAATCAGACCAAGAACCGCTGCGCCGTAAAGCACCATTCTTCCAATCAAGGTGCCTGTGGTCCAGCCTTCCGCCTCGCCGGAGAGCTGCGCCCAATCGAGCATGGCGACATATTGTTTTGTGTCCAGCTTTAGGAATCGCAGAAGAGTATCCCCAAGTTCGTTGTCCAGCCCACGCTTATCCACGCCCGCTGCCTGGCGGAGCCGGCGGGTCGAGGACTTTTCAAACCGCAGCGACGTGACCAGGGTAAAAGCAATATAGCCAATGGCCACGGCCAGCAACCCCGTGAGAATCGTTTGTCCAAGAGACGAATGGAGGAACGATGTAATGTTGTTCATAGTCGACTCGCTATAAATTCATTGATGAACGACCAGCCGAAGAACATCCACGCGATAAGGCCCGCGGTGATCAGCTGGTTGGCGGGATCCGCATAATAGCCCTTGAAACTGCCATTACCCATCAGGAAGATCAACGAAAAAAGAACCGCGCCGATCATCAGTTGGTTTGAGCTTTTTGCGGAGCCGGCCTTGGCCATGCCCGAGGCGCGCGCTTGAAGCGTCCCGCGGACGTTCTCCGCCGCGATCTTAAACGCCTTGACATATCCCGGCCCGCCGATTTCGAGCATTTTGCCGATCTCGTAAACGGCTAAACCGAGAGAGGGCGAGATTGCCTGGGCTTCCACCAACTCCGCCTCCAGGGCCGGCAACCCCTGGCTCTGCAACCGCGCCAGGAAATGTTCAAGCCATCCACGAAGCGGCTTCTCTTCCTCCAGCGTTTGCATGACTTCGTTCACGGCTAAAATCACATTCGGTTCGATCTGGACCACGGAAGACAGCCGGGTCAGAAAAGTGGGAATCTCTTTTTCAATCCCAATTTTAAAATTGGTCCAGGCGCTGCCGATCTGCGAGTCCACGATGAACCAGACCACAACGTAAGCCGCCAAAGAAATCACGGTTGGCGCGCCCAATCCACTCATTGCCATCGCGCCTCCCGTTCCCAACGCGGCCACAATCAGGATTCGGGTTATCCCTTCGTTGACGATGACCGGAATCTGATACTTTTCCAGCGCCAGGCGCGTGCGGTATTCCGTCGAGCCTACCTTCACCGATGCCATGTCCGGAACCACACCGGCCGCCTTTTTTAGACGACTGGTGGAAGGGCGCTCAACGGACAAATGTTTGGCGAGGTAATACACAATAAACCCCGCGGCCAACGCAATCAGTATTGGACGCAGATATATTTGAAAGGGTAATTTCATGAGGGCGTCCATCCATTCATCTCCTTGTCATGGGACGCATTTCCGCGTCACCGAAAACGTATAGGGGATTGAATGTCACATCCCCGTTGCGGAGTTGCCTGCCAACTTCCCACACCCCGGCCAGGACCCGCCGGCCTTCGTGCCAACCGAGTTGGCAAAAGATATCGCACGCCAGCGCGAAAATCTGCTTGGCGGCTTCCATCCGTACTCCCACGTCCGTGTACATGATGACCGACATACGATACACCGCGTCTTCTGGGCTTTCGGCATGGAAAGTGGTTAAGCCGGGGTGGTCGGACATGATGGCCCGGAAGAACGCCATCGCCTGATCGCCACGGCGGATCTCGCCGACAATCAGGATCTTGGGCGTCATGCGCATGGCGTCATTCACACCGTCCGTAACGGTGTACGACGGTATTTTCGACCCAGGAGGCGCGGGCCGCGCCTCAATGGATACGACATGCGGCAGGTTGAGATATATCTCCTCCGGGTCCTCAATTTTTATAATCCGAAAATTCTTCGGAATGCCCGTGTTGCAAAGAGCGGATTGGAAGGTGGTCTTTCCAGTGCCCGTCCCTCCACAGATAATGGTTCGCGCTTCTCGTGTTCCGATCCATTCCGAAAGTGTACGGAGCACTTTCTCGGGAGCCATGTTCCATTCGAGGAGCTTTTCCATCGTGACCGGTTTCTCTTCAAAAAGCCGGATGTTGATGGAGTGAAAACCCTTTCCAGGAACAATGCAGGGGTGCAGGATCTTCACGCGGGCCCCCCCCATACCTTCCATGCGCGGGAGTTTTGCGTCAACCGACGGGGAGGACTCGTCCACCGCGCGACGGATAGGCGCGAGCAGCGCCATCACCGACCGCTGGACATCATCGTGACTGGGCCTTATATCCACGGGAAGGAAATCCTGATCCCCTTTTTTCTGGATCCACACCTTTCCGTCAGGCGTAACAGCGATCTCCGACAGATCTGTACGTTGCGGTGGTAGATAATCGTGTAAAAATCCCATGCCCCCCAGACGCGCCACCACCTGGTTGGCGATCCGTGCTACCGATACCGGCCCGGCCTGCAAGCCAAGATTCTGAATGACAGTCTGGGTCGCTTCCGTGGCGCGTCGGGTCAGCACCTCACTATCATTGAGATCTTCCAAAGGAACATCTTTGAGCATTTCCGACGCGCGGTCCACCGCCTGCGATATTTCGACATCCGAAAGTTCCCGCGCACCCATTGTGCCAAATACATTTAGCCCGCGTGAGGGTAGCATGTCCGCCTCACTTTACCCTGCCGGAAAGCCATCCGAGGTTGATCCGTTTGCCGCTGGTGTCCTGATATGTTTTCTTTTCACCCCACAGGCGATCCGCCAGCGCAACCAACGGTTTGGCGAAACCCTCGACCATCATCAACGGCATCTGTCCGCTGTTTTGCGCGAATTCCACTTCCGGATTATCGGGAATTTGCGCCGACACATCCGGGAAGGCAACCGCATTGGCCTCGGTCTCCAACTCGCGCACGTTTCTAATCCACTCCCCTGATCCCATCCCTCCGGTCCGGGTGCGGTTGAGTACAACATGAACACCGGAACGGGCGTTGATGGCATGCTGGCCGGCCATGGTCTTCCGGACCACGGTAAACGCCCGGTGCGAGCAGTAGGCATCGGCCAGCGTTGGACGCGCCACAAGTACCAGCGTGTTCGAGCTGGCCAGCGCGATCGCCTCCATCAGCGAGTGCTGGGTGTCGATGATGATGGATCCGAAGCCCATCATCGTCGCCTGGTAGAACAACTTCGTAAGGTAGTTCGCCGATTCCGTTCCCGCTTCCAACGCACGGCCCTGTGAAATCACGTCCGGAAAACCGGCCAAGATCGAGAGCGGGCCTATCTTCTGGATGGCATTGGTCAAGGCCCCCGGCACTGGATTGGAGATCCAGGCGGTCATATTCTTCCGCAAATCGCTGTCAGGGAAGAAGAGGGGGGACGAATCCGGAGCCGCCAAGTTGATCAGCAGAGTCTGGTATCCCCGGCGCGCGCATTCCCACGCCAGGTTCGAGGCCACGGTAGAGCAACCGGCACCGCCGCACTGATTCCAAACCGTGATAATGCGTACGCTTTGCGGCAACGTGGTCCGTTCCGTCGCCTTGCGCTGCCAATCATCGGCCACCGTGGGAGCCTGCGACCGCTTGGCGGTGGCGGCCGCATACATGGCATTCAACCCTTCGGCCATGCGGAAACCGGGCGGGAATACCTCCCGCACCGTGGGCTGTTCCTTTAACAGCCTCCGCAGCTCATCGTTCGGGCGGCTCAGCAACACATAGGTGCAGGAAGGTATGGAAGCGACGGCCGCCAGGAGTTCCTGGCCCGGCAGGATCCCGTCCTGCATAATAACCACATCCGCGCCGCCGTGCTCCAGTGCGGCTTTTAGCATCGCACCATTGGGAACGCTCATCATTACGGTGAAGCGGGCATCCGCCAGAAAGGTCTGATACCAAGATTGAGTCGTTTGAGGGTCACCGGCCAAAAGGACAGTGATCGGAGGTTCGGTCGAAGCATTCATGGCTCCCCCCTATGGATTCGTCGTGGGCGTGGGGCTAAGCGTGGGAGTCGTCGCTTCGCGGGTTTCGCCCGGCCGTAAGGTGGCCGTCGGCTCCAGAGTGTCGGTGACCGTCGGAACGAGCATCAAATCATTGACAAACAAACCCGACGAGTTCATCTGGGTGTCGCCGACCTCGTCCGGCATCAGGTACAGTTGCACGCGGGCATTGCTGGACATGTTCAACGATGCCAGGAGTTCTATGACGTTGATTTTCTTTTCCACCGGCTGGGAAGCCGGATCGAGATTGGTAAAGTCATAGCTCACAATCATCCAATCCACCGGAACCGCCACCAGAACCACGCCGGCGTTTGTACGGTCCTGCATCGAAGACACCGTGGATCCGGAAGAAGTGTCGGTATTGAAGGATGTGAACCCACGGCGGAATTCGGGCGAGATCCACAGCACGCGCAGTCCTTCCACCGTAACTTTCGAGTAAGCTGCATTTTGCCCGAAGATGATGGCGACGATCCCGATCCGGTCTCCCGGATTGAGGATCCCCCCCAAACCGGAGGCATCATCCACTTTGATCGTAATGCCCCTCTCGTTGGCTCCCAGCTGGATAGGTTCCCCCAGATCATCACGCCGGATCAAGTCGCCGGCGGCCAGATCCGTTTTAATGCTCTTCCCAATTAAATACGTAGCGTCCAGTGCGGTGCCCTCCGGCACCATGCTGTCCGGCATTTCGCGCGTTGTGAGATCATCTGCGGTCAGCAGATGGCCGGCGGGCAACGCCTTGGTCGTCACGATCACGGTTGTGTTTGCCTCGGGCTTCAACAGGAGAAAAGCCAGCAGCGCTATCACTACGGCGGCGATCAAGGGCCAGTATTTCTTGATCATGTTATGAATTCCTTTCTCTATGTTCCCAGAGTGGGATGAATGTTTTGCGGAACATTATTACGTTTCGAGTTCCGCCTTGAATTCTGTATCTGAAATCAACGACTTTGGAGCGGCGAGGTCCTGTTGACGGAACCAGCGCTCCACCGCATCTTCGTAATTCTCCCAATAGGATCGCTTCACCTGATCGGTGCTTGGATCCACCTCGATGACCAGTGCAGCAATGGGCGGAATTGTTTTAGCCATAATGGGCGTCTCTCCTCATGGAAGATCGAAAGTGGGCGTTAGGTTAATGTCCATGGATGATTCCATATGGAGTTCCGGCGTGGGGGATGCTTGGGCCGCCCCTTTGCCGGCGGTCTTGACGGAGGATGCGGGCTTCGCCGTCGGAACTTCGATTTTGGTCGGGAGATTATCCCACCAGCCTTCGGTCGCCGTTGCGCTGGGCGTGTGAGTGGCCACTTCCGGCGCACCCCATTCGGCTGGGGTCTTCGGATCCATGTCGCGCTTTAGCGCGTCCGCGCTGGCTACAATGAACACAAACACCACCGCGATCGCTATGGCCACGATCACCCAAGGCCGCCTCATTTCCGCGGAAATGGCTGGGTCAGGCGACATAGCGCTTCAGCTCCTCGTCGGAGGGTTCCGGAACGTTAAGCATCAGCGGGCGCACCCGCATCGGTTCCTGCTCGGCGATATCCATCGAATATCCCAGACGGATCACCGCTTCTCCGACCGGGAGACGGCCCAAGTACCGCCGCCAGTTCTCATCGGTCAATCCCTTTTCGGACCGAGCGATGGCCGCCACCGCCAAGTCGCGGTCCTTTGAGGCCTTAAGCTGATTGAAGGCCATGTTGTCGCAGCTCGACGCAATGCCCGGCGGCAGCAGTGACGGCGACTGGCAGATGGGATGCAGCCAGACGCCGTACTTGCGGCTGTCCCTGAAGAAATCGGAGTAGAGCTGACCAATGTATGCTTTCCCCCCACCCTCCTCATCACCGCCGGAGGACCCGGCTTCCACACCGCCAAGAATCTTATTGCACTCTTCCAAGACGATCTGCAAGTCCGGTGTTCCCTGTTTGCCGGCCTGCACGCGCTTCATCATGTTGTCGTTGCAGAACACCCACCCCGCCCATGCCAGCAAGAACGCTTTGATGGATTCGTCCAAGAATGATCCGCCTTCGAGAATCGCCAGGTCTTTGCCCTGTCCCACTTCGTCAATGGAGCAGGCATCCGGCGATGCCGCATACTGAACGGCCGCGGCTCCACGCACCAATGGGTGCAGACGAAATAAAATTCCTTCCAGCACACCACGCAGCATCTGATCGCGCGGATTGGTGTCCTTGAATTTACGTTCCACCACCCCGTACAGGTCCGCTAAACCCACGCGCTCGGAACGCTTTACCGCGATGCGCTGGCGCTCCTGCGGGGATAATTGTTCCAGCGGCACGCCGGGCGTACCGGCCGCGTCATCCACTCGAACGGTTCCCCATTGAGGATCCTCGCGCAGTTCCGGGTCATCGACCAATACGCCGGCGTTGAGATAGACGGTTCTCAGCGCATCCCGCACCTCGGGAATCATGCGCTTGACGCCGGCGCGCGAGACTGCGCCAAACACATCCGCGAATCCGCGCCACACCATCTCCGGAGGAAGCCGCCTGGGAACCCTCAATGGATTCCAATGAAGCGGCTTTACCGCTCCTGGCCAGAGCTGATAAATACCCACCCGCCCTTCCAGCCCAGGCGCCGCCGCCAATCGGCGCCAGCCGGCGCCGAAGTCAAGAACCATGGTCCTCAATTTCCATTTCACAACCGATTCATACACTACACGCTCGGCCAGTACGGATTTTCCATACCCCGTATCTCCAGCAAAAAGCATGTGGAACATCCGCTCGCGAGTGATGTAGACCGGAACATCCGTGAGATCCCCGGTCTCCGGGGAATATTGGTGGCCGATGACAATCGCCGGGGTTCCGTCCGGCGATTGTCGCTTCATGTCCGGGTAGAAGGCGACCGGGGGAACGACCTCTTGCACGGTCACGGCCGTTCCTTCGGCAAATAAACCGGGGGCCATGTAGGCGGCGAGTTGGCCGGGGGTAAGCATTGTCGAATACTTCCGCCACAACAAACCGTTGAATTGATCCGCTCCGCCCTCGTCGCTGCAGGACGTAAACGTTTGGGCATGCTTGCGCACGTGCTCGATATCCCGCCCCTGGCAGGCAATGGTCATCACCGGCTGAGCAACCGCCGGCCCGTGGAATGCCTGCGCCACGAGCGAGGCGGCCGCGCTCTCTCCGCGCGGCGTATCCAAGATTAAGTACGCATCCGTCCAGAAACCGCCTTCCTGGGAAGCCTGATTGCACTGGCTTACCAGCATCCGCAGCGTTGCGGTGAGCTGTTGGGCCATGTCGTCCTCGACCTGCCAAGCCCGCCCCAATTGGCCGGAGGGCACAAGGCCGGTGGCAAATCCTGAACCGACGGCCGAGCTGCCGGCCACACCGCGCGCCACGCTGTCTGATTCGCTGGTGCCGTGGGCCTGGCCGTAGTTTTCCGAAACGCCGTCCGCGCTGCCGACCGTATCGGCTTGCCCGTGAGTCGTCGCCCACATCTTGGAAACGGAAACAGATTCGCCCTCTGTATCGGCGGATCCGGAAGATTCGACATGAGATCCGCCGCTGCTGACGGCCCACCCACTCTGCGTAGACTCCGAAGTGTTTGATCCGGATGATGACGAACTGGAATCCGAATGGCCGGTTGAATTACTTGCCCCCTCTGAATGAGAGGAGTCCCAACCAGCATTTCCTGTAAGAGAACCGCCTATACCACCAGGGGCAACGGATGCTGTTGCGGAAAGGCCCCCACTGTTACCAGAAGAATTCGATGAGTTTGCTCCTGTTCCGGTGGAATCGCTGGACCCTGTTTCCATAGATTGACTGGTTCCCGATCCTATGCTTGAGCCCTCTGAAAAGGTTTGCCCCCAGGATTGTCCATCGGCCACACCCTTGCTGTCAGTGTGGCTCTTCATAAAGGTATGGCTCTCGCTCCCGCCTACGGTATTTGCTACGCTGTCCGTGTGCGCCTGGCTGTCCGTGTGGGAACGGCCCCAGCCCTTGCTCGCGGCATCGGATACGCCCGAGGAGTGCGCCGTCGCGCCGCTCTCGGTGGATCCATGGCCGGAAGACAATGCCGCCATGAGCGGAACGCCGATCGAGAAACCCATCGAAAGGCTTCCGCGCTGCCGGCTGGCCACCACGGAGGATATTTGCGCCACTTTCTGCAATCCTGACGCCAACCTGCGTCTGGGAATTGCTTCCGTTACGATCTGGAAAACAAAATTTTCCTTCAGCTTCGCAAGTCCCCTGAACAGCAATTCGTTCTGCTGCTCGGATAATTCATCGTCGGCTTCGGACAATGACCCGTCCTTGCCCATTCCTTTCGTTGCCTTGCGCGGATCGGGATGCCCCAGCACACAAAGTACATGCGGGGCGTGAGACAGGAACTCAAACAGCCACTCCATGCGCTCCAACTCGGGCGGCCTTGTGCGGGTCTGGGGAAAATTCGCAAGTGTGGCCTTCACCGCGGCCAGCCGGTTGATGGCCAGCTCCGCCGCCTCCCGTTCGTCATTCCCTTCCGCCGTCGCTCCGTAAAACTGGGCAATCCCGACCCGACGGGGCGTGAAGATGCCGCAAGCCATGTACAGCGCGTCCACGTGGGCGTTATACAGGCCGCGCATGCCGGAGTGGGTCTTGTCGAGCACTTCGACTTCCTCGCGACGAAAATCGCGCGGAATATATGCCAGCTCTTCGAGGCAAATCGCGCGCGAGCGGATACGGCCGTCCGAATTTCTAAACTGAACGTACG
>JBAVFZ010000472.1:0-10677 GCA_049684495.1 Anaerolineales bacterium
GGATAGGGGTGAGGAGGGAGAGCGGGATAGCGCGGGAGGTAGATCAGTCGCTTTCCTTTTTTGTTTCGTGCATGCGCCGGTGCCATTCCTCAACCGGAGGCGGAACTTCGCCGTTGCCCCCGCAACCGTGCCACCGCCCGTGCATGTGCATTTGCATGCGGTGCGGCCCGAAGAGCATCCGCAGCGGCATAAAGATGAAAAAGCACAGGAAGAGCGGCGCCAGACACAGGAGCAGGGGGAAGAAGGCCAGTGCGCGCATCGGGTGGAAATCCCACCCGCCGTGCCCATAGACCGCGTTTCCGGTTTCCACTACGGCGGGGGCGGCCGACTGCCCCTGCGCAACGCCGGCCGTGTAGGCGAAATAGCCGACGGCGGCGATCCCGGTCAACAGAATGATCACTCCCACAATCCGCAAAATCCAAAAGTATTTCATCGTGTACTCCTTCGAAGGCGGTCGGATTGCATTCCGTGCGCATCGAGACCGCCGGCTCGATGCGCCGACGATGGAACTATGCGCTGGAATTATGGAGAATTTGTGGAAAAGCCGGGGAGGGAAGACGGAGATTGGTTTTAGGTTGTTATTTTCTATTTGGTATCGGTTGTGAGGCTGTTTTGGGGTTATTGGGCGCCATCCCATCCCCCCTCCAATCAACGTGTTTTTTTACTTGGGTTGATTCCTGCTCTCCCTCCCCCTGTCCCGTATCACGGGAATGGGGGAGGGTATTTTTTTTCACTTTCGGGGAAGGGAGTGCCAGAGGGGAGGGGGGATGGGATGGTCTCCCCGCTCAATGATCGCATGCTCGCTGAGGTCGATCGCCAAGAAAATAGTAGGAATAAAACCGCGGATCTTCCGTTTTCGAGGAGTCTATTTCCCCATGCCTGCGCGCGCGGCGATGGCCGCGGCCGCGGACCGGGTCCCGACGCCGAGTTTCTGCAGGATGTGGTCGACGTGTTTTTTAACCGTGTTGGGCGTGATCGTCAGGGCTTGCGCGATCTGGCGGTTGGTGTTTCCCTGCGCCAGCAGCGCGAGCACCTCCCGTTCCCGGTCGGTCAGCTCCGCCAGCGGATCCGCCGCCGATGTTGCCGGCGCGGCCGCCGGAACCTCGGATTGCGATTCGGAGGAGAGGATCGCATCGCCGACGGTTTGTTTGAACGCCTTGCGGTCGAAGGCTTCCTTTTCGACGAAGGCGAAAACTCCGAATTCGTCGTAGGCCCGGTCGATGTCGTCCGGCGCGCCGAGCGCGCTGACGACGATCGTCGGCAGGTTGCGCGCTCCGGACACCCGCAGCAGCGCGAAACCGTCGCGATTCTCCTCGGGATCCGAAGAGGATACCAGGTGCAGGTCGATCACCGCCGCCTGGAACCGTGCCCGCTGCAGCAGGCCGCGCGCCTCGCCGTACGATACGGCAAATTGCAGTTCGTAGCCGGATTCCCCCAATACGTCGGAATAGATGTCGCGCCAGCCCTGATCGTCCTCGACAATCAGGATTCGCGCCGAATCGCTCCGCGGAGCGGCTTTTGCCAGGGCGCGTCCCACCAACACCAGAAGGTTTTCCTTGCGGAAGGCGGATTTTTCAATGTGCCCGACGACAAAGGGGCGAGTCCGCACAAATTCCGCGACCTCGGATTCCGGCGAGCCGGAGAGCAGGATCACCGGCGTTGGCCCGAGTTTCACGGCGAGTGCCAAACCGTCGCGATTGCCCTCATCGCCCGGATCCAGCGAAACGTCCACCACCGCCGCCTGGCAGGGCGGAATCGGCGACGGCGAGGCCGGAGCGAGGATGGTTTTGTACCCGGCGTCCGCCAGGACGTCCGCCACGATCTGCCGCCAGCGCGGATCGTCATCCACCACGAGGATTGTTTGCGATGCAGTCATGTATTTCCTTTGAATTGATCATTAAGAATCATACCGCAAAGGCGCGAAGAACGCCAAGAAATTTTCTAATATTTTTCTTTTCCTCCTTTGCGCCCCTGGCCCAGCCCGACCAGGGCGGGCTTCGCGGTGAGATTTGTTTTTAATGAAGTGGATTATGGAGTATCGCCTGCCGCCGCGGGCAGCCGGATCTGAAACGCGCATCCCTCGCCGCAGTCGACCAGCCGGATCTCGCCCCCCAGGCGGGTGATAAGCGTCTTCACCCACCACAACCCGAACCCGAGTTTGCGCGGCGAGCGCTTGGTGGAAAAGGCCAGGTCGAAAATATTTTCCCGCCGGTCGGCGGGGACGCCGGGTCCGGTATCCGAGAGCAGGATTTCCACCAGGAGGCCCGGCCCGCCGAGCGGATCCGCAAGCGCGTGTCCCGCCACGCGGATGACCGCCGGCCGCCCTTCGTTGGGGTCCCCTCCGGCGAGGGCGTCGGCGGCGTTTTCCATCAGGTTGAAGAAGACCAGCCGCAGCTGCTCCTCGCCCGCCATCACTTTGGGGAGGGAATCCAACCCTTCCGTTTCCACGGTGATCCGCTCCGAAAGCGTCAGCCGTTCGAGCGCGGTGCGGAAGCAGACTTCCACCGATGTGGGTTGCAATTTGACCGGCCGCAGGTAGGCCATCGCTTCCCGCGCGGCGGCCATCGCCGCCCGCGCGTTATCTTCGATCTCCGTCAGCGCCGCGGAGAGATACGCGTCGTCGTTCACCGCCGGCCGTTTTTCCAGCACGCCCTGCACCCGCACCGGGATGATCCCAACCAGGTTGTTGACCCGGTGCAGCAGATTGGCGGCCACGTCGCCGAGCGCGGCGAACGTTTCCGCCAGCGTCTGGCGCTCGCGGGCCTGGGCAAGCTGGTCGAGCGCCTCGGCGTCCTGGATCGCGATCGCGGTGTGATTGGCCAGCCAGGTGAGCAGGCGCTGGTCCCATTCGGAAAAAGCGCGCGGCTCGGCCGTATAGAGCGTCAGCGCGCCGCGCGGGGTTCCGTCGCGCATCAGGAGCGGCACGATCAACCCGGAGACCCAGCCCATCGTGCGCGCCAGGTCGCGCCGCAGGAAGCGCGGGTCGCGCCCGACGTCCGGACTGATCAGCGGCCGCCGCTCGCGCATCGAATCCCCGGTCATGCTCCCCGCCATCGGGAGCGTTTCGCCCGGCGTGTGGCCGGCGGTCGCTGCGCGCACCACCAGAATCCCGGGGTCCGCCGCCGAGAGCACCCACACCACTCCATGCGAGGCATTGATCAGGTCGCAGGCCTGCTGGATGATGAACTCCAGCAGTTTGTCGAGCGGCCAGCGCACCATGCGCGCCGTGACTTCCTCGAGCGCTTCGAGCAGCCGGGCTTCCTGCAGCGCGATCACCGCCTGCGTCGCGAGCGTTTCCATCAGCCGCTGATCGTCCCCGCTGAAGGCGCCCGTCCGCGGACTTTCGAGGTTGATCACGCCCTCCAGAGTCCCGCCCGCGCCCAGCAGCGGGGTGGCGAGTTCGGATAGCATCCGGCCTTTGGAGTGCAGCGGGCGGTAGATGCCGTTCCAGGGCGCGGCCCGCAAATCGTCGATCCGCACCGGCTCCCGGCGTTTGGCGGACCAGCCCACCACGCTGGAGCGCTCGTCGACCGGAAGGTCGGGCTCGACCGGGTTGGATGGGATCCTTTCTTCGCCGGAGAGCGCGGCGAGCCGCAGCGTGCCGGCGCGCTTGTCGATCAGGCGGAAGGAACCGTGCGAGGCGCGGGTCAGTTCGACGGCGGTGCGCAGGATCCCGCGCAGCGTTTCCTCCAGGCTGCTGCGCGAGGAAATCATCTGTTCCGCGCTGTGCAGCCGCTCCAGTTCGTCCACCTTGCGCTGCAGCGCGCGGTTGATTCCCTCGAAGCGCCGCGTATTGTGCAGCGCCACCGCCGCCTGATCGGCCAGGAGGTCCAGGCTGAGGAGCTCCTCCGGCGTGAAGCGCCGCTCGGATTTGAGCGCGATGTAAAGCGCGCCGGTGGGTTTCTCCGCGGCCATCAGCGGATAGCAGGCCATGGAGCGGATGCCCGCCAGGATCTTGTTTTCCTGCATGGGGAGCGACGGCTCCTCGTAGGAAAGCATCCGCTTCCGGTGGCGGATCGCCCGCGCGCCCATCCCGTCGGGGCGGGGGAAATCGTCCGCCGTCCCGTTGCCGTGTTCGCCGGCGCTGGTCCGCGAAGCGGGATCGAACGCCGCCCGGTCCGTGTCGTAAGCGTAGATCACCGTCGCGGGCTCGTCCCCTTCATTTTGATCGACCAGGCGCACGGCCGTATCCGCGATCAGCCGCAGCGCGTCGGCGGTCGTGTTTTCGGCCGAGAGGCGGTTGATCTCGGCGGCGGATTCCCGAAGGATGGTCAGCGCCGAAAAGAGGTACGTATCGGAGGAGGAAGGAGCGATGTTGGTTCCCATAAATGGATTTTCAGATTATTGGGTTATGGGAGTCATTATAAGGTTAATAAATAAGTTCGTCATGCCCGCGTGTTCAAGGCGGGCATCCAGGAAGCGCTAGGTGAATCGTTGACCGATTCCAGACTGGATTCCCGCTAAAAACACCCCCGCTGCGCAGACATCACCACTCAAAATGCAGAATCGAGCGGAGATGCTCCGCAGGGGCAGGCGCGGGAATGACGAACAAAAAAGGATTTATAGGATTGCTTCAGGGTTTACGGGTTGTATTAAAAGCTGTCAATCCTGTAAATCCTTTCTATTGTCCTTGCTCGAATGCTAATTGTTGTACGAGGGATAGGGGTTGGGAATCTCGACTTGCAGCGCAAGCCCGCCGCTGCGGGGAGTTTCGATTTGCATCGAGCCGCCGAGAAGCGCGACGCGTTCGCTGATGCCCACCAATCCGAAGTGTTTGTGCGCAGACAGACTGGCCAGATCGAGGGGTTTGGTCGATCCCTGCCCGTCATCGCTTAGCAGAAGAAGCAAGCTTGCGGTTGGAGTCCGCCGCACCTGTAGAAAAGCGTTTTTAGCCGCGGCGTGTTTGCGAATATTGTTCAATCCTTCCTGGACGATCCGGAAGACGGATAATTCAATCCCTTCCGGAAACCGCCCCAGATTCGGATCGATTTCCAGGTGCAAAACGATATGGTTCCGTTCCGCCCATTCCAGGGCAAAGGAGCTGATGGCCGCCGGCAGGCCGTGGGTGTCGATGGTCGGTGGACGCAGATCGCTGCACAGCTGCCGCAAGTCCCCGATCACCCGCCGAATTCCCTCGCGGAGCGCCGCGAGCTCCGCCTCCTGATTCATCGATCCCAGCTTGGTGCCTGCCTCCTCCAGCCGGTAATTAAAGCTGAGCAGGTCCTGAATGACCTGGTCGTGCAGTTCCCGCGCGAGGGCTTTCCGCTCCTCCTCGCGTTCGGTATTCAGGCGGAGATGGGCCGCCTGGAGGGCCAGGTTGAGTTGATTTAATGCTTTCACCTGGTCCTGGAGCCGGGCGATTAATTGCCGGTTCAGGGAATTCTTCGCTTCCAGGCTTTCCTGCAGCATGGCTTGTGTGCGGCGCAGCTCTTCGGTCTGCTGTTCGGCCAGATGGTAGCTTTCCAGAGCCCAGATGATCGGAGAAACTTCTTCCTGGCGGGCGGTCCCGACGATCTGCTCGACGATGTCCCGCGGAGTGGTTTCCGATGTGCGCCGGTCGGTGGTGGGCTGTCCCTCGAAGAGCACCAGGATCCGGTCTGTCACCGCGAAGAGGTGGCTGAGGTTGTCGCTGCAGATGATCGTCCCGACGTTCTGCCGCGCCAGATCCCGGATGATTTCCAGGAGGATTTGCTGGCGTTGATAATTCAGTGAGGACAGGGTGTCGTCCAGCAACAGCAGTTTCATCGGACGGCACAAGGCATGGCACAGTGCCACCACCTGCCTTTGCTCGTCGGAGAGCAGGCTGACGGGTTTGTACATCAGGCCGGCGGGCAGTTCGAACCGGGCGAGCCAATCCGCGGCCTCGCGGCTCATCCGGTTCCAATCCGTAAGGAATGGGAAAGGGAGCCAGCGGGACCGCAGGAGGAACAATTCCCGGTCGAAAAAAATATTCTGGAGGACGTTTTGCGACTCCACGAGGAGGGTTTTCTGGTGCACCAATTCAATGCCCGCCTGCTGGGCTTGGAGGGGATTGCGCAGGACGATTTTATGGCCGTTGAGTGAGATATTGCCGGACGATGGGATGTAGACGCCGCCGAGGAGATTGAGAAGGGTCGATTTGCCGGCCCCGCGCCGGCCGACGAGCCCGAGCACTTCGCCCGGGTCGAGGGAAAAGGAGACGTTTTTCAATCCGGCACGTTTGCCGAACAGCAGAGAGACGTTCGTCACGTGCAGCAGCGGGCACGCCACACCGCTTTCCCTGTGTTTTTGAGTCATCGACAACTGTCCACAATGAGAGCGCCAAGCCCCGAGGGCAGGCTTACTGCGGTAAAGCCGGGGCCGTCCGCCGCCGAAACAGGCCTTCACCGGACCGGATCTCTCGGTCGAGCCTTCGGCGGTGTACGGACCCACGGTCGCAACGATGGTTTCTTCATTATACTGGGCCTCTCCCTTCGGCGCCTCGTTTTCGCAACAAGGTTTACAATGAACCGCAGCCCACCTGCCGCACGGAGGCGTGAACAAGCGGGGAAACGAAAGCGGCATTGTGCGCGCAACGAATGCAACCGGACGGTGGGAGAGAGGAGGCGGCATAAAGAAGTATTTCCGGCGATTCCCCTGGGTCGTCCTCTTGGCCTGCCTCGCGTTCAGTTGCCAGGCGTGGCCGTCGATGGCGACCCCCGTGGCGAGCGCGGTTTCCGTCGCCGCTGCGCCGGGCAGCCGGCACTACATCGTCCGCCAGCAATTGGCGATCGTGAACGACGGTCCCGGCCGGCCGGAAAAGCAGAACGTTTGGGTGGCCATGATACGCGATTTCGCCCCCTACCAGACCGTGCAGTCCATGGAAATCTCCCCCTCCGCCTTTCAACCTGTAACTGACGAATACGGAAACGCATACGCCGAATTTGATTTTTCCGGGCAGCCCGCCGGGACCACCCGGACGATCGAGATCGAATACCAGGTTACGGTGAACGAATTGAAATACGATTTATCGGATTGCCGCGGCGACCTGCCGAAGGAGTTCATACAGCCCGAGCTTCACATCGAATCCGCCAATCCCCAGATTGCGGCCCTGGCCGGCCGGCTCGCGGAGGGAAAAGACACCGCGTGCGCGAAGGTGCAGGCTTTCTACGATTACATCGGGGATACATTGAGGTACACCCGCAATCAGGGGAACTGGGGAGCGCAGGCCGCGCTGGGGCCGATGGGCGCGGATTGTACCGAGTTCACCGATCTGCTCGTGGCGCTCAGCCGCGCGCAGGGCATCCCTGCCCGCTACTTCGAAGGTTTGCGCTACGTGGAACCGGGGACCGAATCCGGCGCACAGGCCGAACACGCCTGGCCGGACGTCTATTTTCCACCGGCCGGCTGGGTGGCGCTGGATCCCACTCTGGGCCAGCCGCTGGTCAACCGGGAAAAATATTTCGCCCATTACACGCCCGACCACATCATCGTCACGCTGGGTGCAAATCCGTCCGTCTTGCGCGGCAGCAGTTATTGGACTCACATCTATTGGCCGGGGAACGGCACCGCGATCCGGGTGACCGGGACCTGGACGATCGAACCGGCGTGAAAGACCCGGGGGATGAAAGAGGGCTGCGGAAACGCAGCCCTCTTTCCATTGCGGGATGCCCGCCCCGTCAATCCGCGCGCCTGCGCAAGTACGTATGCATGATCACCGACAGGACGATGATGAAGCCGTAGATCAGCTGGGTCCAGAACCCGGTCAGGCCGACCGCCACGGTCGCCGCCTCGATCGCCCCGATGATGAACGCGCCGAGGAAGGTGCCAAGGATCGTCCCGGTGCCCCCGAACACGGATGTCCCGCCCAGGAAGACCGAGGCCAGAGTGCTCAGCAGGTACCCTTCGCCCAGGCTGGGCCAGAAA
The DNA here is from genome assembly GCA_049684495.1 of Anaerolineales bacterium. Classification (GTDB taxonomy): domain Bacteria; phylum Chloroflexota; class Anaerolineae; order Anaerolineales; family RBG-16-64-43; genus JAFGKK01. The sequence continues at coordinate 7,885 of JBAVFZ010000472.1, forward strand.
TACGCCACGTAGAAGCTGGCGATCACACCGGCAAAGGCCGCGACCAATCCGATCAACATGAAGACTTGGATGCGGACCCGCCCGGTGTTGACCCCCATCAGCTCGGCGCTGTTGATATTGTCGCCGATCAGGTAGACATGCGTCCCGAAGCGGTGGCGGTTCATCAGCACCCAGCCGAGAATCGCGACCACGATCAGCCAGATCATCTGCATCGGCAGGTAGGGGCCGATCTTGCCGACGAGCGCCTTATAAAAAACGGTGTTGAATATATAGCTCAGGCTGAAGTTGGCGCCCTGGGTCAGCACCAGCACCGCCCCGCGCCAGAAGAACTGCGTGCCGATCGTCACCACCAGCGAGGGGATGCCGACCCGGACGATGACCAGCCCGTTCAGGGCGCCGATCAGCGCGCCGGTCGCCAGCGCGCCGAGGATGGCCAGCAGCACCTGGATGTTGTCGTTGGCGATGAACGCGGTATGGTTGTAAATGAAGGAGAAGGCCACCATCCCCATGGCCATGATCGACGGGAAGGAGAGGTCGATCTCCTTCGCGATCACCACGATGGTCAGCGGGATCGCCATCAGCGCGAAGAAGGGGATCGAAGTCATGAAGGCGGAGTAGATGTTCGGCGCCAGGAAGGTCCTCGGTGCGGCCAAAATGAAGATCACCCAGAGGGAGATGAAGACCCCCAGGATTCCGAGTTGACCGCTGTAGGTGCGGACCAGCCGACGCAGGTTGGCCGGCTCTCGGTAATGCTCAGTCGCGGGTTCGCGGGTTTGAGATGTCATGGCATCCATCCGGGATCAGTTGAGCGTTCCGGTTTCGGCGACTCGGATCATCTTTTCCATCAGCTCGTTCAGCGAGATGTGCTTGGTCACGAATTCGCCGGCGATCCGGCCGCGGTCGAGCACCACCACGCGGTCGGCGACGTTGTAGACGTGCAAAATGTTATGGTCGATGAAGATGGCGGATTTGCCGGCCTTCTTGATCTCGTTGACGAAGCTGACCAGCTTGGCCGTCTCTTTGAGCGAAAGCCCCATGGTGGGCTCGTCGAGGACGATGATGTCCGCCTTGAAGAACAGCGCCCGGACGATGGCGACGCCCTGTTTTTCGCCGCCGGAGAACTTGCCCACCCGCGATTCGGGGCTGACCGCCATCGAGGTGAAGCCCATCGACTGGGACATCAGCCGGTGGGTTTCGTCCTTCATCTGCTGGATGTCCAGAAACCCGAACCGGTCGCCGAGCTCGCGGCCCATGAAGATGTTCTGCCAAACCGTCTGCAGCTCGGCCAGCGCCCGCTCCTGATACACCGCCTCCAATCCGAGCTTGCGGGCTTTCGGGACCGTCAGGTGTTCCACCTTTTTGCCGTTGAAGAAAATTTCCCCGGAGGTGGGCTGGTGGTAGCCGGTGAGGATCTTGATCAGGGTGGACTTCCCGGCGCCGTTGTCGCCGAGCAGGCCGACGACTTCGTTCTGCCCGAGGCTGAGGTTCACGTCCTCCAGGGCCTTCACCTCGCCGAAGGTCTTGGACACGTGCTTGAGTTCGAGGCGGCAGGTTTCCATTGATATTCTCCTATTTTCAAAGCGCACAAACCCGGGCCGGCGCTTTCCCAACCATATCGCAAGGGTACTTGAAAGGCAAGGGCTGAAGGCCGCGAGCCGCTCAGCCCTTGCCTATTTTCATCCGCCGAACAACTACGTTCCGCTTACCGGATCTGCTTCTGAACCAGCGGGGCCAGGACGTCGATGTTGTCCTTGCTCACAAAGCCCGCGCCGGTGTCGATCTGCAGCCCGCCGAACGCGTAGTGCTTGGTGAGGCAGATCTGCAGCACGGCGAAGTAGCCCTGCAGGTACTGCTGCTGGTCGATCACCAGTTGCAGCCAGCCCGCCTGGATCGCCGAGATGGCGTTCCCGGAGATGTCGAAGCCGGCGGCGTACACCTCGCCCGGCTTCTTTCCCGCGGCTTCGAGGAAGCTCTGCACCGTGCCCGTCAGGTTGCCGTGGTCCGTCACCATCAGCTTGATGTCGGGATTGGAGGACATGATCCCGGTGAAGACCGGCACGCCGGCGGAGGCATTCGCATTGGTGGCGTCGTCGATTTCCTGGTAGATCACGGTCAGTCCGGCCGCTTCCAGGGCATCCTTCACGCCCTTGGTGCGCTCGCCGCGTCCGGCCTGCGCCAGCAGGCCCCAAAGGAACGCCTTATCGCCCTTCTTCACGCCAGAGCGCTTGACGGCTTCCTGGCCCAGGCTGTAGCCCGCCTGGTAGAGGATGGCGCCCGCGTAGCCGAAGCCGTTGGAGCCGTATTTCGCCTGTGCCAGCGGCAGCTGGGTGTTCATGCTGGTCACGATGATGCCTTCCGCCTCGGCCTGGTCGATGAGCGGATCAAAGGCCTCGTCACCCGGGTGGCCCATGATCGCGATGCCGTCGGGCTTGGTCGCCATGGCCTGCTGGAACTGGGTGATCATCTTGGCCGGATCCCAGTCGGACCACACGTATTGGACGTCGGCGCCGGTGTCCTTGGCCGCCGCGACGGCGCCGTTGTAAACCACGGTCTCAAATCCGCCGCCCGCGGAACCGCCGGGGAAGAAGACGATCTTCGTCCCGGAGCACCAATTCGTCCCGGCCGCCGGCGCGGCGCCCTGGGTGTCGGCTGGAGCGGCTGTCGACCCGCCGCCGGTCGTCGCCGTGGGGGCCGTGGTGGCCGGAACCTGCGCGGTGGCTGTGGCGCAGGCTGCCAGCAAAAGGCTTGCCAGCGCGATCACAAAAGCAACGCGTCCGAATTTCCGTAGCATTT
>JBAVFZ010000473.1:0-2742 GCA_049684495.1 Anaerolineales bacterium
GTATTGGCCCACGCAAAGGCGGCGGGATGTCCGTGTACTTCGAGGACATCACCGAGTGCACGCAGGCCGAGGTACGGCTTACCCGACAGATCGCCGTGCTCGCTGGCAGCGCCCGGATCTTCCACCGGGGCTTGACCTGCGAGACCGAAAAAGAGCTGGGTGAGATGTGCCTCCCTCTTCGGGTTCCGGTGCAGCTGCCGGCGCAGGGCGTTCGAGTCGGCGTGTTCTTCGTAAGCAGTGCACCAACGGGGTCCTGACACCCGCATCGACGCCGCGTAGGTTCCTCCCGCGAGCCGGGTTCCCGGTTCGAGAGGAGGTTAACCATGCAGAGAGAGAGACAGCGCGGCCCCAACCGTTCACGTGGGCGCCAGGGGAGCCAGCGGTCAGCCGAGGGCTCGGCATCGGCATTGGCTGAGCTTGAAAGCCGGTTCGCGCGCTTTCGGCGGAAGCAGCCGCGGGGCGCACGAGTTCCGGAGGAGCTCAGAGCCGCAGTAGTGGCCGCCGTGGGTCAAGGCGTGAGGCCCGGCGAGCTTCAACGGGCCTGCGGGGTCACCTGGAGCCAGGTCATGACATGGGAGGCCCGGCGTGCGGCCAAGGTCCGAGTGTTCTCCGTGGTGGACGAGCCACGGGTAGATCCCCCACAGCTGCCGGAGTCGACGGGCGGGGGAGCGCTCGAGCTTCGGCTCGGACCTTGGACGGTGAGCGTTCGACTCGCCGGACCGGGCCCCCAGGGGAGAAGCTAAGGATGCTTCCGGTGAGAGTGCGTCGGGTCCTGTTGGCAGAACACCGCGTGGATTTCAGAAAGGGCATGGATGGGCTGCTCGCCGAGGCCTACCGGATCGGGGCGCAGCCCTACGAGGGCGACTGCGGATGTACGTCAAGAAGGACCGGACGCAGATCCGCGCGCTGGTCGGCGACGGCCTGAGGCTAAGTGATCTAAAGCATCTCCAACGATTCAACCGCCGGCTATGCGCGCCGAAGTTAACGGAATCTTTTATCGGGATAGGGGCGGCGGGATTTGCCCCGCCGGACCCCTCCCACACCACCGGACATGCGGGTCCGCATCCGGCGGTTCGGAAAGTTGAGGTTACGCAGCGAGCCTCGGTAGACCGAGCTTGTCGAAGTAGCTGGGAGGTAAGGCCCGATTGAGCGCCATGTGCGAGTTGCGCCACCAGCTCCGGAGGTTGCCCGCAACCTTCGCGGCGTCCTGCTCGCCCAGGCCGAGCTTGCGGAGTTCGCGGTAAGCCGTAGGACCGTTCTTCCAGTGCTTGAGTTGGAGCATTCGCAGCCGGTGGCGAATCCATCCGTCCAGCTCGCGGAACAAGGACGGCCGCTCTTGCAGCCGGAAGTATGCCTTCCAGCCGAGCAAGTACGGCCGCAGCTCTGCGATGACTTGCGGGACGCTTCGCCCGCCGGTCCGGCTCGTAGTGGCCCGGACGCGCTCTTTCATGGCTTTCAAGGCTTTGCCCGCGATGCCCCGTCTGAGTTCGCCGGTCTTCTTGACTACCCAGAAGGTATAGCCAAGAAACTTGCGTTCCCAAGGGCGGGCCACTGCGCTCTTCGCTTCGTTGACGCGTAGCCGGAGGTCGGCGAACAGACGCCGAAGCGTCCGCATCACGTCCTTGCCTGCCCGCTCCGACCGAACGTAAACGTTACAGTCATCGGCGTACCGGCAGAAGCCATGTCCGCGTTTCTCCAGTTCCTTGTCCACTTCGTCGAGGAGCACGTTCGCGAGCAAGGGCGACAACGGACCGCCTTGCGGCGACCCCTCGTGCCGTTCCATCACCACGCCGTCGGCCATGATGTCAGCCTCCAGGTAGCGACGGATCAGCCTGAGCAGTCTCTTGTCTGCGATGCGTTGGGCCAATCTCCCCATGAGCACGTCGTGGTTGATTCGGTCGAAGAATTTTTCCAAATCAACGTCAACTACCCAGTCACGGCCCTCCTGGATGTACCGTTGCGCCGCGCATACGGCATCGTGCGCTCGGCGTCCAGGCCGGAATCCGTAACTGTGCTCCGAGAAGGTTGGGTCCCACAGTGGTTGCAGCACTTGCAGAATGGCCTGCTGGATGAACCGGTCGAGCGCGCAAGGAATCCCCAACTGTCGGACTCCTCCCCCGCTCTTGGGTATCTCGTGCCTGCGGACCGGCTTCGGCTGGTACGTCCCGTCGAGCAGTTGCTCTCGCAGTGACGGCCAGTGTTCGGCCAGGTACGCGGGCAGTTCCTGCACTGTCATCCCGTCGATGCCCGGGCTTCCCTTGTTCTTCCGTACTCGTTTCAGTGCGACTACAAGGTTGCTGCGCTGCACCACCTGCTCCATCACGAGCTCGGTGGCGGTTCCTGAGCGCTCGTTTCCCTTCGACGCCGTCGGCGCTTCACCGCTCCGTTCTGCTCTGGGGGCTTCACCCTTGCCGCAGCACGGGAGCTCCAGTTGCCCGGTCTTCTGGTGCCTGGCGCTTTCGAGTCTCATGGCCGTTTTCGCTCTCCTTTCCGTTCGGCCCTTTGCCGAGGTAAAGACTTCCGGTATTCGGGAGTTTCACCCTTCCGGCTTCTGCTCGGCTACTACGGCCTCTGCTGACTTCTCGCTCCGCCGACTCGGCGTCGCCCTTTCAGGCACAAGGCGAGACCTCCCTAGGTAAGGGAAAGGACCTTCGCTGCACGGTCGCCGGATATACGCCACACCCCTTTGGTCGCGGGAGCTTCGCGGTTGTCCGCCCGCTCGCCCCAGGATGCACCGCCTCA
>JBAVFZ010000474.1:0-5481 GCA_049684495.1 Anaerolineales bacterium
AGATAGGGCAGTTCCGTCAGCATGTCGTCGCGGAGCCTCCGGAACGCCGCCAACTTTTCCTGCTCCGTCCCTTCCACAAGCCCGGGATCCGCGTAGCTGTGATGCAGGCGTTCGCCGGAGCCGAGCCAGATGGGGCATTCCTGTTTGGCGGAATCGCATAAAGTGAATACCAGTTCGAAGGGTTGATCCATGAACTGAACGACATCCTTCGGCTTGCCATGGAATAGGATACCGATCTCCTCGAGCACTCGCGGAACCATGGAGTGGACAGAAGCAGCCGGGTGTGTTCCGGCGCTGAAGGCCTGCCAGTGCGTGGACCAGCGGGCGTTGACGATCGCCTCGGCCATCTGCGAGCGGCAGGAGTTGCCGGTACACAGGAAGAGCACGCGTTGTTTTTTCATACCAGAGATTCCTTTTTGCTAGTCGCCGCCGGAGGAGGAGAATTCCATGATCTCCCCCGTGACGGTGAAGATTGTGCGTTCGCAGATGTTGGACACCCGGTCGGCGAAGCGCTCCAGGTTATGCGCCACCCAAAACAACCGGGTGTAATGGTCCACCTCCTCCGGATGGGCGGTCATTCCTTCGACCAGTTCATGATAAACCTGGCTGTAGAGCCCGTCCACTTCATCGTCTTCGGAGGGTAGGGCGCGGGCGGTTCTTTCGTCGCCGGCGGCGAAGGCCGATAGCGCGCGGCGCAGCATGGAGTTGCCCTTCACCGTCATCGCCTTCAACCGATCCGGCAGGTCCGGCGGGAAGGGCTCCGGACTGAGCTGCGGGATGATATGGGCGATGCCTTTGATGTAATCCCCCATGCGTTCGATATCAGTGATCACTTCCAGGACCGCCGCGAGGATCCGCAGGTCATGCGCCATCGGCTGCTGGGTGGCGATCAGCCCCAGGCATTCCCGTTCGATGTCGAACCGGTGGGTGTTGATCAACTGGTCCCGTGCCTCGATCTTTCTCGCCCAGGCGATATCCCGGTGGCGCAATGCATCGACCGAATCGACGGCGGATTGCTCCACCATGCTGCCCAACATGAGGACCTCGTCCACCAATTGGCGAAGCCGATTATCCAGAAGCGCGCGCGTCATGCGGTCCCTTTTTCCGCCGGATTAGCCGAACCGGCCGGTGACGTAATCTTCGGTCTGTTTGTTCTCCGGGCGGGTGAAGATCCGGTTGGTCGGGCCGAATTCAATCAGCCGGCCGGCCCTTTTGTCGTCGATCATCAGGAAGGCGGTAAAATCCGAAACCCGCGCCGCCTGCTGCATGTTGTGGGTGACGATCACGATCGTATATTCCGCTTTTAGCTGCCCCATCAGATCTTCGATCTTGAGGGTCGCGATCGGATCCAGCGCCGAGGCGGGTTCATCCATCAGGATCACCGACGGCTCGACGGCAAGGGCTCGGGCGATGCACAGACGCTGCTGCTGTCCGCCGGAAAGCGCCATGCCCGATTGATGCAGTTTGTCCTTCACCTCGTCCCATAACGCGGCCTGCTGCAGGCTGCGCTCGACGATCCCGTCCAGTTCCACCCGGCGCCGGACGCCGTACAGCCTTGGACCGTAGGCAACGTTGTCGTAAATGCTCTTGGGGAATGGATTGGGCCGCTGGAACACCATCCCGATCCGCTGGCGGATTTGCACCACGTCGATTCCCGGGGCGAGGATGTTTTCACGATCGAGCAGGATCGCCCCTTCGGCGTGCGATCCCGGCGTAAGGTCGGTCATGCGGTTGATCGCCCGCAGCAGTGTGGATTTGCCGCAACCGGAAGGGCCGATGATGGCCGTCACCTGGTGGGCGGGGATGGCCAGCGTGATCCCGGCGATGGCGCGGAATTTTCCATAGAAGACGGAAAGATCCCGAATGTCGACCTTGACCGGCCGGGCCGCGTCTTTCGCTTCGGTTTCGGTTGCGCCTTCTACCGGATGGGCCGGCGCCCGCGGAAGTGAGAAGGGTTGGGAAAGGGTTCGGATGGTATCCATGGCGTTATCCTTGCATCCGCCGAGAGCGGATGACGATCCATAATCGGGCGGTGATGTTGGTCGTAAGCACAAGCCCCATCAGCACCAGGGCCGCGGCCCAGGCTTGTTGGATCCGTTCCGGATACGGCTGTTGAGCGTACTTCCACAGCGTCAGCGGCAGGGAATCCACCGGTTGTTCGAGAATATTTGCCAGGATGGCGAACGGATTCTTGCCCGACGCCAATCCCGAACGAATCTGTGCCGCGATGTCGAAATATTCGTTGCCGAGGGCGGTGAACAGCAGCGGCGCCGTTTCGCCGGAGGCGCGCGCCAGCCCAAGCAGGAAGCCCGTGATCAGCCCATTGGCGGCGGCGGGAAGCACAACGTTCAAAGAAGTTTTCCATTCCGGCGCCCCGAGCGCGAGCGATGCCTCCCGCAATGCGGGTGGAACCAGCTTGAGCATCTCCTCGGTGGTGCGGATGATCGTCGGCAGCATCAGGATCGCCAGCGCGATCCCTCCCGCCAGCCCCGAGAAATGCCCCTGCACCTTGACGACGACCGCGTAGAGGAAGAGGCCGATGATGATGGACGGCACGCCGGACAGCACGTCGGTCGAGAACCGGACGGCGATCCCGAGCGGCGTGTTCGGATAGTAGGCGGCGTAGAAAGCCGCGAGCACGCCCGGCGGGATCGCGAACAGGCTGGCGAGCGCGACCAACAGGAGCGTGCCTTCGATGGCATTTAATACTCCTCCGCCGGCCATGCCGGGAGGACGCGGGAGTTGGGTGAAAAACGACCAATTGATGTATTTTCCGCCCTGCAGGACGACGTAGCCGATGATCCAAAACAGGGGGACGAGCGCCAGCCCGGTCGTCAATCCGGTCAGGATCAGCATCACCCGGCTGGAGATCTTCCGGCGGGTGTACCCGCGGCGGGCCTGGATGTGGCCATGAGTCGATTCAAGGTTCATCCGCGCACCTCCTGCTGGGGCGAGCGGCGGGCCACGCGCCAGACGAGGAACCGGGCCAGCAGATTAAGCAGCAACGTAATGACGAAGAGCAAAAAACCGATCTCGATCAATGCCTGGCTGTGCAGTGTGCTGACGGCTTCGGCGAATTCGTTGGCGATGATGCTCGACATGGTGTAGCCGGGCCGGAGCAGCGATAGTGTTCCTTCGATGCTGTTGCCGATTACCATCGTCACCGCCATCGTCTCGCCCAGCGCCCGCCCCAACCCGAGGATCACCGCGCCAAGAATACCGGAAAGGCCGTACGGAACGAGGACTTGCGAAATCGTTTCCCATTCGGTCGCCCCCAGCGCGAAGGCGGCTTCCCTCTGGGAGCGCGGGATGGCGAGGAACACATCCCGGGTGACCGCCGATATGGTTGGAACGATCATGATCGTAAGGATCAGCGCCGCGGCCAGGCGGCTGGCGCCGCTGACCGGGATCGGGCCGGTGAAGAACGCGCCGAGCAACGGCACCGGGCCCAGCGTGCTCCCCAGCGCCGATCCGATCGGTTCCACGACTTTGGGCAGGAAAACGAAGATGCCCCACAGGCCGAACACCACGCTGGGAATGGCGGCCAGGAGCTCCAGCATCCAGCCCAGCGGCATCCGCAGCCAGGCAGGGCACAGTTCGGCGAGAAAAATGCCGATCCCCAGGCTGATCGGAAGCGCCAGGAGGATGGCCGCCGCGGAAGTAATTAGGGTTCCATAGATGAACGGCCAGGCTTGGAATTTATCCAGCACGGGATTCCAGGAAGCGTCGGATGTGGGAAGCAGGAAGGATAAGCCGAACGCCGAACGGGCGTCCGCCGAATCCCGCCAGAGGATCCAGCCGATGCCGAGGATGAGCAACAACACGCCGATCCCCATCCCGACCGTCAGCACTTGCCAAACCCGGTCGCCGTGGTGGAGGGCTTTTCCCGCCCGCATGCGGAATTCACCTAAACCCGATAAAACCGCCCGCGATTTATTGATCATCATTGCCTCGATAAGGCTTTGGAGAGCCCCGGCTGGCGAGGCTCTCCAGAAGTCTTTTGTATTCTTCTTATACCAAGATCAATGCAGCACCACGGTTCCCTTGCAGGCGACTGCGCCGAGTTTGGCCAGGACAGTGTCGCGCACGGCCGTCGGCAGGACGGAGTACCCCAGGTTCGACGCCTGCGTGCCCGCGGACGGATCGGTCAGCGCCCAGCGAATGAACTCGAGGAGTTTCTGCGCCTTGACGCAGTCGGGCATATTCTGCGTGTGCAGGATCAGGTAGGTGTACCCGGCGATCGGCCAGGAGCCCGCTCCCGGAGCGTCCACGATTGTGGCGGTCAGCTTGTCGGAGAAGGCGCCCGCGAAATCGCTCATCGCGGAGTTTAGGCTGGCCGCGTTGGCAACCACGGTCTTGCCAGCCTTGTTGACCAGCGAGGCGTAGGCCATATTGTTGGAGAGGGCGTAGGAGAGTTCCACGTAGCCGATCGAATTCGGGGTATTGATCACCGCGGCGGCCACTCCCTGGTTGCCTTTGCCGCCGATGCCGTTGCCGGCCTTATCCACCGGCCATTCCACGGAACTGGCGCCCCCGGCGGTCCAGTCCGGGCTGAAGGAAGCCAGCGACTTGGTGAAGATTTCCGTGGTCCCGGAGCCGTCGGAGCGGTGCACGGCCGTGATGGTCGAGTCCGGAAGGTAGTCCTTCAAGTCCGGATTAGTGGCGACGATCTTGGGATCATTCCACTTGGTTACTTTCGCGTTGTAGATGTCGACCAGGGTCTGGCGATCCAGGACAACCACCGGAATCTTGGCGCCGGAGGCGAAATCCTTCGCCCACTGGATGCTGTAGATCGGCACGACCGCGCCCGCCAGCATCGGGTACATCTGCAGATCCTTGCCGGCGGTATATTCCTCGTCCTTGAGCAGCGAGTCGGAGCCCGCGAAGTCGACCGTTCCGTCGATGATCGCTTTCTTGCCGCCGCCGGATCCGATCCCCTGGTAGTTGATTACAACCGCGGGATCGACGTACTTGTAGGCGTAGGTCCAGGCGGAATACACCGGCAGCGGGAAGGTGGCTCCGGCGCCGTTGATCTGCACCGAGCCGGGAGCCAGGGGTGTTTCGGTGGCCGGTCCGGATGTCGGTGTCACGATCACGGTTTGGTTCACCGCACGGGTCACTTTCACCGTGGCCGGAGCCGCGCTACCGCAGGCCGAAAGGAACAATCCGGCCGCTGCGATTAAAGCGACAGAAGACAACATTTTCTTTTTCATGCGTTTCCTCCAAAGGATTCGTTTGATTTTCATGCTTGAATCCTAGACGAGGAGGATTAAGGCCCAAGCAAGGGATTGTTAACGGCTTGTTAAGGTTTATAGGACCGTCATCCCGGCGTAATTTTGGCGGGGATCCAGTAAAGATCAAAACGCAAAGGCGCAGAGACGCGAAGGCGCAAAGAAAATAATTATTAATGTTACTCTGCGTCTCTGCGGTAAATTTTTTATCCTTGCGAATGGAACAAATCGGAGCTATGAAGCTTTATTT
>JBAVFZ010000475.1:0-10401 GCA_049684495.1 Anaerolineales bacterium
AAGCAAAACTGCTCGATTCTGCTTTATGAGCAGTTTTGGTTGCGTAGCGATGGACCTGCCCCCCGAGCGAGTAGCATTGGGGAGTTTCCGATGTGACGCAATCGCGAGTGGGGGAGCATCTCGGCCCGCATCGGGTTCAGGAGCCGGGATGAATGCAAAGAGAGGGTGTACTTTAACCGGCATCCGGTCTTTGTTCGTCATGCCGGCGCGCACTCAGCCGGCATCCATGTATTATCAATGTGCTCCTGTTATGCATCCCCTGGATCCCCGCTTCGAGCACGCGGGGATGACGAATAAAACCGACCACGCCGGGATGACGAGCTTTCCGTCATGCCGGAATGACCCCTCATCCTCTTATCCCTCGCCCAGCATAAGCTGGGAGAGGGAAGCAACAAATCCGATGCCTTTTCGGATCTGTTGCAGGGTGAGGGGCTACCCCTTCGCCCTTCGTACTTTCTTCGCCGCGGGGGCTTCCGGTTTGCTGCCGTGGAACGGAGGGGCGGTGATCCCGCAGATTGTGCACAGGCGTTTGTCCAGCAGGCGCGTCCGGACGCGCGGGTCGATCTCCGCCAGGTCGACCGACGTGGTGATGACCGTCGCCAGTTCCGCGTTATAGCGGTGGTTCAGGAGCTGAAAGAGTTTTTCCCGCGCCCAGGGGGTGGCGTTTTGCGCGCCGAGATCGTCCAGAACCAGCAAATTGGACGAACGGATCTCTTCAAAAGACCGGTCGTAGGAAACCGGGCTGGAGGGATTGAAGGTCGAGCGCAAATAATCCAGCAGATCCGGCACGACCACAAACACCGATGGAAAACCCATCGCCTCGCGGTGATTGGCGATGGCCGCCGCCAGATGCGTTTTCCCGCACCCGTACGGGCCCAGCAGCACCAGCCACCCCACCGGTGAATCCGCCATCCGGCGCGAATGGTCGAGCGCGACGCGCATGCTTTTCGATTCTTCCGGCGTCAGGCGTTCGTCCTCGCGCTGTGAGAACGAGGCAAACGTCTGCCGGGAATGCAAATTGAGCGTCGAAAGTTCCGTCGACCCCAGTTCCTTAACCGGCTGGCGGTAATCCGGCGCGAAGATCCGCACCCGGTTAACGCTTTCGGTATCCGCCAGCCGCGACCGGATCCGGCCTTCGATCTCCTCCAGCCGCAAATTGGTGGTGATCACCGTCGGGGTTTTATTGACATAACGGAAATCCAGGAGTTGGAATAATTTTTCCTGAGCCCACGGGGTGGCGTTCTGCGTCCCGAAATCGTCGATGATGAGCAGCGGGACCTGGCGGATTTCCTCGAACCGCTGCGAGAAGCGGTCGTCGTTGCCTTCGAAGGAAGCCCGCAGCCAATCCAGCAAATCCGGCGCGGTGAGGAACATCGTGGGGATGCCGTGTTCGGCGGAGAAATTGGCGATCGCCGCCGCCAGATGCGTTTTCCCGCAGCCGAAGCCGCCTTCCAGGAGCAGCCAGCCTTCGCGCGTCTGGGCGAAGGAATGGGCGAGGTTGTAAGCCTGTTCAAGCGATTTTTGCGCGATCGGGCTGAGCGCGATCCGGCCGCGCGGCGAAAAGGATTCGAAGGTCATGTGCTTCAACCGGTCCATATTGCTGAACCGGTAGAGCCGTTCGCTGGCCTGCGATTGCAGAACCCCCTGGACGCATGCGCACGGCGTGATCCGGCCGAAATTCGGATCGCCCACCGGTACGTTCTGGCGCAGGTAGCCCACCCCGCCGCAGATCGGGCAGTCCGGCCGCCCGGCTCCGATCGAAGGGCCTCCCGGGAGGTCAGTGTTCGATAAAGTCCGCATACTCTCCCTCGATATACTTCCTCCGCTCTTCCTCGGCGGAGGATTTCTTCTCCCCCCGGCCTTCCTTCTTCCAGCGCTCGAGGATCGCGGCGATGTATTTCCAGGAACGCGCGTTTCGCTCCACGGCGATTCGCACCGCTTCCTCGATCCACCCCACGGGATATTCCTTCTCCGCGTCACGCAGGATTTCCGCCATCATCGGCGTGAGCATTCCAATATTCTGTTCGTAGAGCGTGAAGATATTCGGCCGTTCCACCTGCCGCGGATGGGATGGCATGTCATCCGGCTTCCATTCCCCGCGCGCCAACCCCTCGGCGGCGGCCTTTCCGCGCGGGCTGTTGAGGAAATACCAGCCATCGTTCCCGTCCGTGGAGCGCACCGCGATCAGCGTTCCGCGCGCGACGGCCCGCTCGAGCGCATCGGTCAGCGCCTGCTCCCCGCTGCGGCCCGCCTCTTTGAGCGTGGAAAGCAGTTCGGTATCTTTCCCAAGTTCGCTCAGCGCGAGGTACCGGCGCGGTCCTTCCTGCTGGGAAAACCGCCACAGGGCATAGAGGGTGAGTTTCAATTCCCCCAGATGATCGATACTCGGGAGCAGGTCGGTGAAGAAGGTCGCCGGGACCGGCGTCATCCGCACCGGACCTTCCGGGAAGCCTGCAAATCCCTTCATTCCGACCGCCCCGGCGGCGGAGCATCCCGGACCTGCTTGGCCAGCGCGGCGTTTTCGAAGCGGGTCCGCGACGGGAAGAAGATGAGTTCGACGCTGCCGGTCGGCCCGTGGCGGTGCTTGGCGACGATGATCTCCGTCACAACCGCCTCGGAACGCGGATTCGGCGCCTGCCGCCAGGTTCCGGAGGAGCCGGGATTGGAGTCACCCGCGCCGGGTTCGTCCGGGCGGTGGATGAACATCACGATGTCGGCATCCTGCTCGAGCGATCCGGATTCCCGTAAATCCGAAAGCTGCGGGCGTTTGCTGGTCCGCTGTTCCACCGCGCGCGAGAGTTGCGCGGCGGCCACCACCGGCACGTTCAATTCCCGCGCCAGGGCCTTCACGTAGCGCGAGATGTAGGAAACTTCCTGGACCCGGTTCTCGGTCCGGAAGTCGCTTCCCATCAACTGCAGGTAATCCACCAGCACCAGGTCCAGGCTGTATTCCAAATGCAGCCGCCGGCACTTGCTGCGCAGCTGGAGCGGCGTAAGCGCCGGGGTGTCGTCGAGGAAAATTTTCACTTCGCTCAGGGTCGAGGCGGCGTGGGTGAAGCGCGCCCATTCGTCCTCGCTGACGGTCCCCTGGCGGAATTTGTGCGAATCGATCTTGGTTTCCTGGGAGAGCAGCCGCTGGATGAGCTGCTCGTTCGACATTTCCAGCGAGAAGATCGCGACATGTTTCTTGTGCGTCTGGGCCACGTTCTTGGCGATGCTGAGGAGCATCGCGCTTTTGCCGAGGCCCGGGCGGCCGGCTACGATCAGGAGGTCCGAGCGCTGCATGCCGCCGAGCAGCTGGTCGAGCTGTTCGAATCCGGTCGGGATCCCGAGCGACTCATCCGGATGGCGGGTCAGGTATTCCAGCCGGTCGAAATAATCGCTGATCACACGGTCGATCGGCTGCACGTCGCGCGACAACCGGCGCTGGCTGACCTCGAAGACGGCCTTTTCCGCCTCGCCGACCACGTCGGTGACGGTCGCGCGGGCGTCGTGGGCGTGCGAGGCGATGGCGCTCGCCGCCGCGAGCAACCGGCGCCGGACGGAATCCTCCTCGACCATCTTCCCATACGCTTCCGCGTGGAGCGAGGTCGGGACGTTGTTCATCAGCGCCGCGAGGTAGGCCGCCCCGCCGGCTTCCTCGAGCCGCCCCCGCCGTTCCAGTTCTTCGGAAACGGTCAGGGCGTCGATCGGCGATTGCCGTTCGACCAGGCGCTGGAAGGCTTCCCAGATCCAGCCGTTGCGGTGAATATAGAAATCTTCCGGCGCCAGGAAGGTGGCGACCTCGTAGAACACCGCCGGGTTGATCATCACCGCGCCGAGCAGCGCTTCTTCCGCTTCCCGGTTATGCGGTTCGACCGGGATTCCGGAAGGGGAGGAGGTTGCGGGCAGATCCGCGTTGGATGAAGGATAATCCGTCATGGTGTCGGGTGTTGGAAAAATATGTCCCGGCCGGGCCGGGAACCGGATGCGCAGGGATTCCTGCGACATGCGGAGGAGCGGGCTCCGGAATTCGGGAACGGGTCAGCTTGTCGGTTTCGGATCCGGAGGCTTGTCGTCCTTGTCCAGCCGCTGGATAAAATCCTTGAACACGTCCAGCCGCGTGTCGGAGGAGCCTTCCTCCGGCGCCGCGGCTTCCCCGCCCTTCTCGCGAATGTCGGCTTCGGGCGTCGCGCCCGCCCGTTGCATGACATCCTCGGAAACGAAGATCGCCGCATGCGCGCGGACCGCCAGGGCAATTCCGTCGGACGGCCGCGAATCGACTTCGATCTGCTGGTCGCCGCTACGGATGATCAAGCGCGCATAAAAGACGTCATCCTGCAGATCGTGGATCTCGAGCCGCTCAAGCGTGGCGCCCAATCCCCCCAGCACGCTCTTCAGCAGATCGTGCGTCATCGGCCGGACCGCTTCCACTTCCTGCAGGAACATGGCGATGGCTTCGGCTTCAAATTGACCGATCCAAATGGGAAGAAAGCGGTTGCCCCCCGTTTCGCGAAGGACCACCACCCGGCTCTGGGAAACAAGATTAACCTGGATCCTGTCCACGGTCACTTCGATCATCGACCCTCCGGGCCCGGATAAACGGCCTGTGTATGGTCGATCTTATTTTAACACAGTGTCCGGTATATAATTCGGGCATGGCCTTTTTCCGAACGACATTTCCCCGCTCGGCGGTGAGTGTGACCGCATTCCTGCTGATCGCCGGGTGCGCTACGCCGGTGTACATGGAGCGAACCGCGATTCTTTTAACCGAAACCGTCTCCCGTACGCCGACTTGCCAGCAGATCCTATGCACGCCGGAAGGCGTAGAAACGCCCTCGAAGGAGCCAAGCGCGGCGCCCAGCACCTCGCCATCCGCCAGCGCGTCTCCTTCCCGCACCCCAACCCTCCGCACCGGATTGGAATTCACCCCGCCGTCCCTGCTGGCGCAACAGGGAATTCTCGCCCTGACCCTCCGGCGGCGTGATTATTCCCACATCTGGTTATGGCCGATGGGTTCAGCCAATCCGGTGCCGATCACCGGCGGCGAGTACAACGACCGCGATCCGGTCTTCCGCCCCGATGGAGGCGCCGTGGCGTTCTCCTCTCAGCGCGACGGGGGCTGGGATCTCTACATCCTGGATCTGGCCACCGGGGCGATCGAGCGCCTGACGGAGTCATCCGAATTTGAAGCGCACCCTTCTTGGTCTCCGGATTCCCGCCAGATGGCATATGAACGCTACAGCAACGGGCGCCTCCGCATCAGCATCCGCCGCGTGGAAGACCAGGCCCTGATGTGGCCCGGCCCGGACGGGATGGATTCGTTCGAGCCCAGCTGGTCATCGATGGCGCGGGCGATATCCTTCACCGGTCGGATCGGGAAGCACACCGATATCTACGTGTTGAACCTGGATACGCAGCAGATCATCAACCTGACCAATTCACCCGATCTCGATGAACGGGTGTCCGCCTTTTCCCCGGATGGAACCTCCATCGCCTACGCCGTCGAGAAGGATGGTTTTTCATGGATCTACAGGGTAGCCGCCGCGGGAGGCGGCAAACCGCAGCTTGTCGGCCAGGGTGATACCCCGGAGTGGAGCCCGGACAGCAAATGGCTCGCGGGCGTGTTCCAGCCGGACCCCCTGCAGTCGTATCTGCTCTTTTCGCCTTCCGATCAACAGGTGCTTTCGCCGTCCGCTTTGTGGCTCCCGGGCCGGGTCGAAAAAATGGCCTGGACCTCCACCGTGCTTCCGTCTCCCCTGCCCGCCTGGATCTCCACCGTCGCCGAGGCTGAAATCCAAACCCCTTCCACGCGATCCGCCGCCGGTACTCCGCTTTCGACTCAGTTGGTGGACCTGGATGTGAACGCCCCCGATCCGCGTCTGAGCTCCGCGGTCGTTCAACGGTTTCAAGCCCTGAGGGCTGCGGTGAAAAAACAATCGGGTTGGGATTTTCTGGGCACGCTCGACAGCGCCACGATCGACATCGACACCCCCATGCCTCCGAGGGAAACCAACTCCTGGCTGCGAACCGGCCGGGCCATCGCCATATCACGCGCCGCCATCACCAAGGGTTGGCTGGTCGTCATCCCCGATCCGACCGGCACGTCCGAATACTGGCGGCTCTACATCCGCACGGCGGTGCAGGACGGCAGCCTCGGAGAACCGCTGCGCGAATTTCCGTGGGATTTTGATGCGGTCACATCCGGCACGCCCTCCGCCTTCGATAGCGGCGGTCAATTCTTCGGGCAGATCCCAACCGGATATTTCATCGATTTCACCCAACTGGCCGCCGAATACGGTTTCGAACGAATCCCGTCCGATCCGGATTGGAGATCGTATTATTTCGGTATCCATTTCTGGGAGTTCGTATGCACCGACGGCCTGGATTGGTTCGCCGCAATGGGTGAGCTTTATTCGCCTTATGTGTTCCTCACCCCAACCCCCTCGGATACTCCGCTCCCCAGGCAAACCCCCACCCCAACTCGGACTTCGAGCCCGACTCCAACCAAAAGTCCCATGTCATAGTGGCATAAGTGTTGCAACACCTATACACAAGTATGGAGTCCGGGATTCTCCAAAAAATGCCTGTATGATGTACTTGCCAGAGTCGCCGACCCTGAGGAGTACCCAATCCCGCTATAATCGGGGAAGCGGGCGGAAGCAGGCCAGGACGCCATATTTAAAGAAGGCACAAGCATGAATTCGCCCAACCACGGGAAAGGCTGTTCGATCTCCGGGATTGCCATAGTTGTCGTGGCCGTCCTCGCCATCCCTGTATTTCCGGTGCTTGCCGGGAAGGGGCTGCTCGAGCCGACGTCCGTCGCGATCGACGGCTACTCCGATATCTTCGGGACGCCTCCGGCCTTGGATCCCACTTCCCTGCTGGAATATCCGCTGGTCTCCAAAGACCGGCCGGCAAGTTATAAAGCCCCCTTGCAGCAACGGAAGGAAGACCACTATTGGCTGGACCGGCCGATTCCCTCAACCTACATCAATTGGATCGATTCCGACTATCGTTACGGGGGGGATTACTTCAACGAGTTCGAACCACACAACGGCGTCGACATCCCGGCCGGATTCAAGTCCCCGGTTATCGCTTCCGCAGACGGGGTGGTTAATTGGACCGGTTACGGCCTGTTCGGTCATTTCGAAAATTTAAACGATCCTTACGGCCTGGCGGTAAGCATCCGTCACGATTTTGGATATCTCAACCAGCCGGTCTTCACCGCCTATGCGCATCTTTCGCGGATCGACGTGAAAATGGGACAGCGCGTAAAGGCCGGCGATCAAATCGGCCTGGTCGGGGGCACCGGCAAGGCCACCGGGCCGCACCTGCACTTCGAGGTCCGGGTCGGGGAAGATTCGTTTTACAATTCCAGAAATCCGGAATTATGGCTGGTGCCGCCGGTCGGGTACGGCGTGCTGGCCGGACGGATCGAATCGGTCGATTCCTGGCCTTTGGTGGAATATCCGCTTACCTTGCGGCGCGAGGGGACGTTCCAGGAATGGCATTTGAACACGTATGTCGGGAATGTAACCCACCCCGACGACATTTATCAGGAAAATTTCGCCGCCAGCGACCTTCCGGCGGGGACGTATGCGATCGATACCTGGATCTGGTGGACGCATTATAACTTCACGGTTGAAATCGTCCCCGGGCAGACGACCTTTGTCGTCATCCACTCCGGTCTGGATCCGCTGATCAATCCTCCGATGGCGATTCCGTAACTCGCAGGGGCGATCCGGTGGATCGCCCTTAAGACCCCATCCCGCGCAACTCCGCGATCGCCTGCGATAAAAACAAAGCCACATCCCGGGCCAGCACCGAGTCGCTGACGCCCGCGTGCGCGGCCGCCAATTCGCCGGCGCGTCCGTGCAGGTACGCGCCCAACACGGCCGCCTCCCAGCCCTCGACTCCCTGGGCGATCAATCCGCCGATCGTTCCCGCCAGCACGTCGCCCGTTCCGGCCCGGGCCAGGGCCGGCGTCGCAAACGGTTCGACCGCGCAGCGGCCGTCGGGTGCGGCGACCACGGTGAAAGCGCCCTTGAGCACGACGATGGTATTCCATTCGCGGGCAAACCGCTGTGCAATCCCCGCACGGTCCTGTTGGATAATTTCCCTGGTTAATCCGGTCAGGCCGGACATTTCCCCCGGATGCGGCGTGAGGACGCTGCCGGGCGGCAGCATCCCGGGCCAGCCGGGAAATTCGGACAGAATGCGCAACGCATCGGCGTCCACGACCATTGCCGGCAGGAGGGTCTTTTGCGGGCTGTCCTGCTCCTCCGCCGGATCAAACCCGTATGTTTTTTTCCCGTGCCGGGCTTGTTGCAGAAGCGTTTTTAAAAATTCGGCCGTCGGTTTTTCCCGGCCGAACCCCGGTCCGATGACCAGCGCCTGCGTGTTGACGATCTCCGGGGCGAGTACGTTCGCCGCCTCGGCGGCGATCACGCCGAAATCCTCGGGCAGGACGATCCATGTCGCTTCGGGGATGATGGAAACGGCGGCCGAGTACACCGGGCCGGGAACCGCCAGTGTGACCAGACCGGCGCCGGACCGGTATGCGCCCAAACCCGCCAGCGCCGGCGCACCGGGGTAGTTGATCGATCCGCCGATCACGATCACCCGCCCGAACGTTCCCTTATGCGCATTCCTCGGACGGGGGCGCAGCCAACCACGCACCAGTTCCGGGTCGGCGAGTTGCGCGCCCGGCAAACGGAGCGCTTCCAACTCCTCCGGAAGGCCGATGTCGGCGACGATTAACCGGCCGACCATTTCCGCGGCGGGGAAGGCGATCAGACCCGGTTTGGCGGCGCCCAGGGTCACGGTCAGATCGGCCGGAATGGTCTGCGGCGCCGCCGCGCCCGTATCGCAATCCACGCCTGACGGGCAATCGATGGCGACAATAAAAGGCCGTGGAGGATGGCGGGAAAGCGCGGCATGCACCGCATCCAGAAAACCGTCGACCGGCGGCCGCAACGGCAATCGGGTCCCGGTTCCCAGGACCGCGTCGATCAGGAGATCCGCTTCCTCAAGCGCCGGTCCCATAATGGCGCGGCCGGATTCCCCCGTGCCGTCGGCCAGCTCGCAACCGAAGTCGACCGCCGCCCGGCAGCGCGGATCGCTTTCCTTCCGTTGCGCCGCCAGGAACACCTGGACGGCGGATCCGGCGCGCGCAAAATGTACGGCGGCGACGAGGCCGTCTCCTCCGTTGTTGCCGCCCCCGCACAGCACAACCACGCGCTTCCCGGAGACCGGCCCGTATTGCTCCGCCGCCCGGGCAAACACCGCTTCGCCGGCGCAATCCATCATCCGTGCGAAGCTGACCCCTTTGCGGTCGGCTTCGGTTTCGATTGCGCGCATTTGTTCGACGCTGACGATGCGGGCCATGGTTTTCTCCTTCGATTGATTCCGGCGGCAGGTTGAGAATCATTATACGACCCAGCCTCCGGTCCGCGCCAATCATTGCGCTTTGACAGGATTTTCGGTTTTGGCCAATAAAGACCCCAAGCAGGTTCCCGCTTTCCGGGACACATCGGTGCCAGTCGTTGCGTTTAAATTCAACGATGCACGTTAATTGCAATGATGTGTTTTTTTCTTATCGAAACACTGAAATTCCGCGCGGCATACCGATAAACCATGGAATATGGATTGCCATTTAATAATGCATTAATGGAAAAATCTTCTAAAAGGAATACGATATGCATACAAGCCGCCCGCCGCTGGCATATGACGTCGAGAGTCAAACAACTTCAGCGGATGAGAGGGGTCTTTGGCAGCGTGGGAGCATCGTCTCCCCGCCCCAACCCCCATTATGGACATCAGTGAACTCCGCACGCCGCCTCCGGGCGGCGGCTTGATTTAATTTTCTATACCGGGGTGATTTAATTTCGGCGGGAGTGATATGGCCGCAGCGGGTAATACCCGCCCTCGCGCCCGCCCCCCGAGCGATGAACACCGGTATTCTTTCGGCGTGAAGGCTTCGCGAGCGGGGGAAGCATGCTTGATCCCGTTCTTTTTCTTTGGATCAAGCATGGGGGTGAAGCGCGGTCCTGCCCCGGCCAATATTACAATAAAACGATCAGCATTTAGATAAGGGAGACGTGGCGCCCCCGGCGGGAATCGGACCCACAACCATCGGATTAGAAGTCCGGTGCTCTATCCATTGAGCTACGGGGGCGTATGGATATTCTAACAAATTCAATTCACCTTCCCAAATCATCACAGAGTGGTCAGAGGAAGAAAATAATTGAGATTTACCACTCGTCATGCCGGCGTGTTCGTAGCCGGCATCCAGGAGCGTTTCATGAGCTTTCTATTTATGTCTCTTGTGGATCCCGGCCACGAACACGCCGGGATGACATTCTTCAAAAAGCAAAAATATTCGTATTTACTCAGCCTGATTTCTCTTTCTTGTACGCC